>DHXL01000260.1:0-30893 GCA_002415335.1 Oxalobacteraceae bacterium UBA5157 | reverse complement strand
CGCCAGTACAAGTTATTATTGCGTGGACAATTCTTGACGCATATTCCGTGACAGTGCACGCCCTTCAATGCGACCGTGTTGGTCAGTCGAACCATCTTGCCGGTTTGTTCGAGGATAATCTTCTGGATCGGGAAGTCGACCTGATAGCGGCCACCAATGAATTCGGACATGCTTGGTACGAATTCCAGCCCGCAGTTCCTGCGCTCAGCATTGAGGGTCGACTGGATTTCGTCCGATTTCTTGACATCGATCCAGTCACCCGATTGAAGATCCAGGTTACCCTTCAATGTACTCTGCTGGTTCCCGACCAGGGAGCCGACTTCCTTGAACCCGAGGAAGCGGTGCAGTGTCGTACGAAAAATGATTTGAAAGAATTCACGGATCGAGAGTTCCCCATCGGACACTTCCTGAATAAATTGGCTAATGTTCCAGCGTGAGAGCGGTGACGTCGCGGTGAGAAGCTCGGTAGATTGGCAAAAGTATCGATCCGCCTGACGCGTAGGAAGCTGATTTTGCCACGACGAGACGTCGTCCTGGAATGCCGTTGCCTTGGGCGACAACTGGGAGTCCGTATCGATTGGCTTCAACCAGGCCTCTTTCCAGAAAAACAGGCAGTTGCGCTGGCATCCGTCATGGAATCCGCCGTTACATCGCAAGTCTTCCAGCAGTACCGTGTCCTTCATGCGACGCATGCCGTGGCCCTCCACACAGGTCTTGCCTACCCGCCTGAAGACGCGAACGCGTGTGCCGCAATAGGGTGCCATCTCCGGCATGAATGGCACACCGTCAAGCTTTCCCGTGGCATCGAGTGTACCGGCGATTTCTCGGCTGCTGCGAACTTCGACCAGCTCACCGCGAAGGAATCGGTGGGGCTTACCGGCTGTTTTCATGTAATTTCAGTGCTCCGTAATTGGGTGTCGGTCTTGGTAGACGGCAGGTTTGAGGCTGCATTTCACATAGGGTGTCGGCCAAATCGCAGAGGGGATTCAAATGTAACAAGAAAAATCATATAGGCGAGTCACCTATTGAGAATTGATGTTTATCAAAAAACGTCGCGAACGCGCCTCTATGCTTTCCGTCGCACGGGATCATGCGCTACGCCGCGACAGCCGCGTGTCTCAGTAACGGGCGGCGTTGCTATTCCGATTGCCCGGCGCGTGCAGGCATTAAAAGAAGCCCGGGGGTTGACGCTTGTCAACGCGGCATCCGGTTCTCGCTTTTGCCGGCTGGATATCTGGTACTTTTGTAGGTGGTGAAAGCCTTCTTAAGGATTCGCTGGGTTGGCAGGCAGGCACAGAATGTCTTTATTGGGGAGTGACGTTGATGCGAAATTTCATTGTGGCAGGCGTATTCAGGCCGCTCGTGGCCGAGGTGCTTCTGGCGATACATACCTTCACCGATGCCAACTGCGTCGTTGTGGGTGGTAGCAAGGAGATGCATATCCTGCGCTTTTCGAGCCTGTGTTCCGGGTATCTGGAAGCCGACTTCACCGGACCGGACGATGACCGGTTTGTTGAGAAGGTCAATTTGCTCGCAGAAGCTTTTGCTGATCTGGTGCTGATTCCAGTCGATACCTACAGTGCAAGAATGACGAACCGTGTGCGCGATCGGCTAAGAGTGAGGATCGTTGCCGCACCGGATTCGCCGGCGCTCGACCTATTCGACAACAAGTGGCACTTTTATCAGTTCTGCAAGAAACATGGACTGAACGTGCCGCTCACTCGCCTGGTTGACTCAAAATACGACCTCGATTTCGCGGCAACCGCAAGCGAGCTTGGCGTGCCATTTGTCGTGAAGCCAATCTGTCTGGCTGCTTCGACCGGGGTTCATGCGGTCACCAGCGAGGCCGACTTTAATCAGAAAATCCTCGAAAGTGAGTCCTATCGGTATGCGCCGCTCATTGCCCAGCGCTTCATTTCGGGAACGGATGTCGGCCTAAACTTTCTGGCGAGCGGCGGAAAGGTTAGCGCGATCTCGATCCAGCAACGCATCGTGCAGAGGAGAGTCGGCTCAAAGATGAAGTTCATAGCGAACGATTACCTGGTCGAGGTTGCTCATACGCTTGCCAGGGAAAGCGCCTATGACGGTGTGATGAATGTCGATGCGCGAATCGAAGACGATACCGGCAAGGTCTTCCTGTTCGAGTCTAATCCGCGCTTCTGGCGCTCTTTATCGGCATCGGTGTGGTGCGGATTGAATTTTGTCGCCGAATGTGTGGATCCGACACCGGCTGAGGGCATACGCATGTTGACGTCAGGTACCGCGGATATCTATTACCACCCGCTGTACAGCCCGCGCCAGTGGCGTTTTGCGGTGTCCGACCGGGGCTGGCAGGGCCGCATGTTGCGATGCAAGATGGGCGATCTGTATACGCTGGCGACTTCGAGCAAGACCCTCTTGCTGGAGAAAATGGATCATTCCAGCCAGGTGATGGCGTTGTGTGCGCGTTGACCGGCATCGTCGCGATGGAGTGCCTTGTCCACCGCAGCCAACTCGCCGAACCGAATGGCACGACCCATGTCCTACGGCATTGCGCGGTACATGCTTCTTACTTGATAAGAGTCAAGCCACACGTCATGGGATTCGATACGCTTTGAATTAATCACTCAGGACTATCGAACATGAAGACTGTTATGTTGCTTGGACCTTCTCTGGATGCGGTTAGCGGCGTTAGTACGCATCTGAACCTGCTGTTTCGCTCCCGTCTGTCGGAGGAATTTAATCTCTTGCATTTCCAGGTCGGCAGTCAGGGCCGTGCGGAATCCGTACCGCAAAAACTGTTTCGCTTTCTGTTTAGTCCATTTCAATTCCTGGAGAGACTGATTCGGGATGACCCGCAGATTGTCCACGTGAACACCACGATGGACCCTAAAGGATATTGGCGCGATTTGGTTTATTTAGCGGTTGCACTCGGATTGGGAAAGAAAATTGTCTACCAGGTGCATGGTGGCGCGTCGCCAGAGAAATTCTTTGAGAACAGCAAATTGGCCAGCGTCCTCCTTAGGCAGGTCCTGCGCTCGGCTGACGTCGTGGTGTTGTTGGGGAAGGACTCGTTGCGTGCATATCGAGAGTTTTCCCCCGACCTCAACCTGGCGGTGATCCCTAATGCCATTGAACTGGGCGCCGATCCTGAGTGGAAACGTGTTCCATCAGCGCGGGATAAGCCTTTGCAGCTGGCTTACGTCGGCCGATTGGCTGAGAGCAAGGGCGTTTTTGAAATTATCGAAGCGCTCAGGATATTGCATGAGCGTGGGAAAGACATGCAGCTGACTATTGCCGGCAATGGACCGGACGAGGCGCGGTTGCGTGCTCGTGTCGAAGATCTGGGCCTTCAGCATGAAGTCAGGTTTATGGGCGTAGTGCATGGCATAGAAAGAGACCGGGTGTGGAATGAGTCTGACTTGTTTGTTTTTCCTACCTACCACGAAGCCTTGCCCTATGCCTTGCTGGAGAGTATGGCTGCCCGCACACCAGCGCTGGTCAGTTGTGTCGGCGATATTCCGGATGTGATGGAAGACGGCGTTCACGGTCTGTTTGTGCAGTTGCGGAACCCGCAAGCTCTGGCCGATGCCATTGACCGACTCGATAACGATCGAGCATTGATTCGTCGCATGGGTGAGTCAAGCCGGCAGCGTATCGTCAGCAACTATACGATCGATCGCCTGGCCGGCGATTTCGGTCGCACATACCAAGAGATTCTGAAGTGAGAAAGAGTATTTTCGATTCCTGACTCAACGCGGCATAGGGAGAACGTCATGCTACGTAAAGGTATACCGGTCCTCGGGGCCTTCATCGATGCGCTGTCCTGGGATGACGCAATCGAACAGATCGTCGCATGGGGCGAGGCGCGCGAGTCGCGCTATGTCTGCGTCTGTAACGTTCACTCGGTGGTCACTACAACCCTGGACCCGGCGTTCAGGGCCGTGGTCAACGAGGCGGAGATGTCAACGCCGGATGGCGCGCCCGTTGCCTGGGCTTTACGGCAGTTCGGCTTTCCGCGTCAAGAGCGGATTAATGGCCCGGATTTGATGTGGAGATGTTTGGGCGAGGCCGAACGAGTTAGTCAATCCGTCTTCTTCTATGGCAGTTCCGAGGCCACGCTGGCAAAGTTGCGCGAATCGATGGCTGCCAGCTTTCCGCACCTGATCGTGGCCGGAATGCGCTCGCCGCCTTATCGCGCCCTGTCGCCGCTGGAGGATGAGGCCGAAGTCAGACTCATAAACAGTTCCGGCGCAAATATTCTGTTTGTTGGACTCGGGTGTCCGAAGCAGGAGAAATGGATGGCCGCATGTCGCGGCCGGATCAACGCACTGATGATTGGTGTGGGAGCCGCGTTCGACTACCATTCGGGCGCCACCAGGCGCGCACCGTTATGGATGCAGCGCAATGGACTGGAATGGTTTCATCGTCTCTGCACGGAGCCGCGCCGGTTATTTAAACGCTATCTGATAACGAATACGATTTTTGTCATTGGGGTGGCCAAGCAATTGATCGCGAGAAAGCTCGTCGACGACTGATGGAAAACGCGATGCGCTATCGCTGCTCTTGATTGCAGAACCATTGGTAGGTGCGGGCCAGACCGTCCTCGAGTGGCACGGTCGGCACCCAGCCCAGTCGGCGCAGGCACGTAGTGTCCAGCAACTTCCTCGGTGTCCCATCCGGTTTGTCCGCATCGAATTCAATCTTCCCTTCGTAGCCGGTCACTTTGCGGATCATTTCGGCCGCTTCACGAATGGTAATGTCTTCACCGGTTCCGACATTGATATGCGATTGCAGCGGAGCCGTGTGCGCGCCATAGGTCGCCCGGTCCAGCTCCATCACATGCACGCTGGCGTCGGCCATGTCGTCTACGTACAGGAACTCGCGGCGCGGGGTACCGGTGCCCCAGATCACGACCTGTTCCGCCCCGTTGACTCTGGCTTCGTGGAAGCGACGGATCAGGGCCGGGATGACGTGACTGTTTTCCTGATGATAGTTGTCGCCGGGGCCATACAGATTAGTCGGCATCACGCTGCGATAGTCGGTGCCATATTGACGGTTGTAGCTCTCGCATAGCTTGATGCCGGCAATCTTGGCGATCGCGTAGGGTTCGTTGGTCGGCTCCAGTTTTCCAGTCAGCAGGTATTCTTCGTGAATCGGCTGGTCTGCCAGTCGCGGGTAAATGCAGGATGAGCCCAGGAACAGGAGTTTTTGTACACCGGCGCGCCAGGCCTGGTGAATGACGTTCGCCTCGATCATGAGGTTCTGGTAAATGAATTCTGCGGGGTAGGTGGCGTTCGCATGGATGCCACCGACGCGGGCGGCAGCCAGGTAAATCTCGTCAATGCGTTCCGATTCGAAGAAGGCGGAAACCTGCGCCTGATCGGCCAGATCCAGCTGCGCATGGGTGCGGGTAATGATGTTGTCGTAGCCGCGCCGCATAAGCGCCTGGACGATGGCGGCACCCACCATGCCGCAGTGGCCCGCCACGTAGATGCTCGCTTCCCTGTTCCGCACTTCGCTCAGTCCTTATTCGCTATGGGCGTAGGTGGCAAAGCCGTTCTGTTTGATCAGCGCGTATTTGCGGTTGGCGTCCAGATCGGCGTGCACCATCTCCTTGACGAGTTGGTCAAACGATGTGACCGGCTTCCAACCTAACTTGGTATGGGCTTTGCTCGCATCACCGAGCAGGGTTTCGACTTCGGTAGGGCGGAAATAACGCGGGTCCACCCGTACGATGACCTGTCCTGGCGCGGCGCCGTTATGCTGCTCGATACTGGAGACAGTAGCAGTTTCGGTGGGGCCTTCGCCTTGCCAGCGGAGGCTCATGCCGAGCTCTGCGGCGGCGGCATTGACAAAGTCGCGTACGCTGTACTGGATGCCAGTGGCGATGACGAAATCCTCCGGCTGATCCTGCTGAAGCATCAGCCACTGCATCTCGACATAGTCGCGCGCATGGCCCCAATCGCGCTTGGCGCTGAGGTTGCCGAGATACACGCAATCCTGCAGTCCGAGTGCGATACGGGCCAAGCCGCGCGTGATTTTGTGAGTGACGAAGGTCTCACCACGCAGCGGCGATTCATGGTTGAAGAGGATCCCGTTGCAGGCATACATGCCATACGCTTCACGATAGTTGACGGTGATCCAGTAGGCGTACAGCTTGGCGACCGCATACGGGCTGCGCGGATAGAACGGCGTGCTCTCACGTTGCGGTGTTTCTTGCACTTGTCCGAATAGTTCCGAGGTGGAAGCCTGGTAGAAGCGTGTTTTCTTCTCGAGGCCGAGGATGCGGATCGCTTCCAGTATTCGCAGCGGGCCGAGTCCGTCGGAATTCGCGGTGTACTCCGGCTCTTCGAACGAGACGGCGACATGGCTTTGTGCCGCCAGATTGTAGATCTCGTCCGGCTGCACCTGCTGGATAATGCGGATTAGCGACGAACTGTCGGTCATGTCCCCGTGATGCAGGATGAAGCGGCGCGGCGTTTCGTGCGGGTCTTGGTACAGGTGATCGATACGCGCTGTGTTGAGCAGCGAGGTACGGCGCTTGATGCCATGCACCACGTAGCCTTTATCGAGTAAAAGTTCTGCCAGGTACGCGCCATCCTGGCCGGTTACTCCGGTAATCAGCGCCACCTTGGAGCCGGCTTCGCGTGGCGTGATGAGGTTCGGCGGTACATGCGGTTCGGTCGTCATTGCTGTCCTTGAACGTTGCGGTGTTCGGCGCCGACAATCACGTTGGCGTCCGGTATTTCATTCTGGCATCGCGCGCGTACGGCGCCTTGACTTTTGTCATGCCGCCAAGAAAAAATCGACGGATCAATATCCTTCCGGATTCATCTTTTGCCAGCGCCAGTGGTCCGCACACATGTGCTCCAGTTTTTTTTCCGCGCGCCAGCCCAGCAACTCGCGCGCTTCGACCGGGGACGCGTAGCAGCTCGCAATATCGCCGGCGCGGCGCGGCGCGATCTGAAACGGTACGCTGCAACCGCTCGCCGCTTCAAACGCACGCACCACTTCCATTACGCTGAAGCCGCGTCCGGTGCCGAGGTTGACCGTAAATCCTCCGTCCCGCGCAAACAGCCGCTTTAGTGCCGCGACATGCCCTTGCGCCAGATCGACCACATGGATGTAGTCACGTACACCGGTCCCATCGGGCGTGGGATAGTCGTTGCCAAATATCGCTAGCTGGGGGCGACGACCGACCGCGACCTGCGCCACGAACGGCATCAGGTTATTCGGCGTACCGCGCGGGTCTTCACCGATCAATCCACTTGGGTGTGCGCCCACCGGATTGAAATAACGCAGGATCCCGACATGCCAATCCGGATCGGCCTGCACCAGATCGTCGAGAACCTGTTCCACCATCAGCTTGGACCGGCCGTAGGGATTGGCCGCGGCCAATCGAGCCGATTCCATGACAGGAACCGATTCCGGATCGCCATAGACGGTGGCGGATGAACTGAACACGAACCGCTTAACGTCCGCATCGGCCAACGCTTGTAGCAGTGCCACCGTGCCGGACACGTTGTTGTCGAAGTACAAGAGCGGCTTGGCTACCGATTCGCCAACTGCCTTCAGCCCCGCGAAATGAATGACCGCATCGATCGTATGCTTGCGCAGTATGAGGTCCAGTGCCGCGCGATCGCGCACGTCGGCTTCATAGAATTGCAGTGATTTCCCGGAGATGCGCTCCACGCGTGCGATCGCCTCGCGCGAACTATTGCAGAGATTGTCCAGCGCGATGACGGCGAACTCAGCCTTGAGCAGCTCGACGCAGGTATGCGATCCGATATATCCGGAGGCACCGGTAACAAGAATTGTTTTTGGCATGATGGAACGATGCTTCCGATAGGATTCGCGCAGCGGTTGATAAGATCAGGCAGGCCATGTCGGAACGTGCTTCTCGAAGAAGCAGGAATATTCCTCTATCAATGGACTCCTCGATTGCAGTCGAACTTCAGGCCCGGCCATACCGATCCTGCAGTCGCACGATGTCGTCTTCCCCCAAATATCCGCCGGACTGGATTTCGATTAATTCCAGCGGTATCTTTCCGGGGTTTTCCAGCGAGTGCACCACGCCCAGCGGGATATAGGTCGACTGGTTTTCGGTCAGCAGGTATTCCTTTTCGCCGTTGGTGATTTTTGCGGTACCCGAGACCACCACCCAATGTTCTGCGCGATGGTGGTGCATTTGCAGCGAGAGCTTGGCTCCCTGCTTGACCGTGATCCGTTTGACCTGAAAGCGCTTCCCGTTCTCGATCGAGTCATAGGAGCCCCATGGACGAAATATTTGACGGTGCTGCGTGGCTTCCGATCGCTTCGTTTTGGTCAGTTTTTCCACCAGCTTCTTCGTATCCTGTGCGTGGTCGGCATCCATGATGAGCAGTGCATCGGCAGTTTCTACAATGACGATGTTGTGCAGGCCAACCGCTGCCACCAAGCGGCTGGTCCCGTGCACCAGACAGCCTACGCAGTCTTGCAGCATGACGTCGCCTTGCGCGGCATTGTCTTCGGCATCCTTGTCGGCGGCTTCCCATACCGATGCCCATGAACCGATATCGCTCCAGCTGGCATCCATCGCGACCATGCAGGCGCGGTCGGTATGCTCCATCACTGCATAGTCGATCGAATTATCGGGGCTCGTCGCATATGCCTGGCTGTCCAGCCGGATGAAGTCGAGATCGTTCTTGGCCAGCGTTACGGCTTCGCGACAAGCTGCCAGCATCTCGGGTTGATAGCGCGCGAGTTCCTCCAGATAGCGGCTGGCACGGAACAAGAACATGCCGCTATTCCAGTAATAGTTGCCGCTGGCGAGATAGCGCTCCGCGTGGATCCGATCGGGTTTTTCCACAAATTCCAGTACCGGTTGCGCTGCCCCGGACGATGAGGCATCCACGCGCAGATAGCCGTAACCGGTCTCGGGAGCAAGCGGCGTAATGCCGAAGGTGACCAAGTCGCCTTGTGCTGCCGCTTGTCTGGCGGTGTGGATCGCCGCCTGAAAAGCGTGATGATTTTTTATGACGTGGTCCGAAGGCAGAACCAGAAGCAGCGGATCATCGCCGTCCGCGCGCGCGTGCAAGGCCGCTACGGCGATAGCGGGTGCGGTATTGCGGCGGACCGGTTCCAGCAGAATGCGGGCATGCTCAATGCCGATCTCGCGCAACTGCTCGGCCGCGACAAAGCGTGAAGATTCGTTGCATATCAGCAGGGGAGAACCCATTCCTTCAATTTTCTGGAGCCGTTGCATCGTCTGCTGCAGCAGGCTTTCCTCGCCGAGCAGCCGCAAGAACTGCTTGGGGTATGTCTCGCGCGACAGCGGCCACAAGCGGGTACCGGAGCCGCCGCAGAGAATAACGGGAATAAGAGGAAAGGCCATGTCGATTCAAATCCGAAAATGGTTATGTGTCGTGTCGAGCTTGCCAGTGGTTGCACTAATACGCATGGTTGTCGGTCCATCCCTTGAATGCGGTCCAGGCGATGATCTGCACGTCCAGCCAGAGCGACCAGTTCTGGATGTAGTACAGGTCGAATTGCACCCGCTTCGCCATCTTGTCGACGGTGTCGGTTTCCCCACGATGGCCATTGACCTGGGCCCAGCCGGTAATGCCCGGCTTGACGCGATGCCGTAGCATGTACAGATCCATGATGTCCTTGTACATTTCGTTGTGCTGCAACGCGTGCGGCCTGGGTCCCACGACGGACATGTCGCCCATGAATACGTTGATGAACTGCGGCAGTTCGTCAAGACTGGTACGTCGCAAGAATCGTCCGATCGGCGTGATGCGTGGATCGTTCTGCGTAGCCTGCGTCACCCTGTTATTTTCTTCATGATGTATTTTCATGGTGCGAAATTTATAGATCATGAATTTTTTTCCATTGAGGCCGAGCCGCGGCTGCTTGAAAAATACCGGACCGGGCGACGTGTATTTGACGCATGCGGCAATCACCAAAAATAGCGGGGCGATCAGGATCAGCGCCACGGCGGAAAATACTTTGTCGAACAAGTCTTTGGCGACGCTGCGCAGGCCGCTGGAAATCGGGCGGTTCAAATCCACCGCGGGCATGCCTAGAAAATCGACCATCTTGTTACTCAACATCTGCATGCTCAGAATGTCGGGCACCCAGCGAATATCAACCAGCGCATTGCGTAACAAGAATTGCAGATCCTGCAGCTGGGCCGAGGCACTCATGGGCAAGGTGATCCAGATCTCGTGCACGTGGTTGGCTTCCACGTAGTCGCGGATGCCTTCCAGCGTGTCAATTCGCAAGATGGACGGGTCATCGAGTGTGTCGGCATCTTTGGCGTTGGCATACACCGCTTTCACTTCATAACCGTACCAGTCCTGCTGCAGAGCGCGCTTATGCATCTCCTGTCCGGTGTGGCCGTAACCGACGATGACTACGCGCTTGCTGTTCAAGCCTTTTCTGCGAAGGTGGCGCAGCGAAGAATAGACGAGCGTTCTATATGAGACGATGAAAACGGCCCCCGTTACATACCAGTAAAACAACCATAGACGCGACACCGCACCTATACGATGAATGAGAAAGCTGAAGAACAGCCCTGCGAGCAGCACCAGCGCCCACGCGGCGGCAGCCCTTGCGAACATGGCCAGCATGGGCTGTCCGCGCCAGGACACATAGAGATCGAAGTGCGGAAAAATCAGAAATGCGAAGGCGCAGCAGAAATAGAGCAAAACCGCATGAATAGGGGCGACCCCATCCGGCGGCAGGTTAAAGAGAATCATGCTGGCGAGATAACCGGCAACTCCCAGCGTCAGGACGTCCGCCAGCCGCATCAGGAATTCCAGGCCGAATGTATTCTTGATTGTTAGATCGTGCATGGCCGACATGGCAATCTCTCCTGTCGCAATCGTTTCACGCTACGGGCGGCTGAGCACGGTAGCCTCGTTTCCTGCATTCAGCAGACCGTCCGCCATCACGACTGAGCGCAATTACTCACGCTGTCTTAGAACGACTGCGCACAGTTCGAGAGTGGCGTAACCGATTTCCGGCCCGGCTCTTCGATGATTCAAGCGTACCGATTAGAGAAAATCGCGAGTTGTCAAATGTCAAAGAAATGTCGACAACGGCCCGGAATTTTTTGGCTTTCGATCGAGACATTGATCGCGCGCACGGTCGTTAGACCGTGCGTCGTATTGGTGCAACTGATGGGATAGGTGTGGCGGGCAGGACCGCGTGCCGCCAGGATCCGAGCGATGTCGGGATGAGCGATCTTGACAATTGTCAAAGTGGTCGGCCCCGGTCCGCCAGTGCCAAACTGAGTGGGAAAGCACCCATTCCAGTCGTCGGCACCGGCGGTACGCGGTGCCTGTCGACTACTACACTAAGACCGTGCAATCAAGCCAGCAACATCTTGGGAATCCCTGTACGCAAGAGTTCAGCGATCTCGTCGGCGCGCAGCGGGCGGCTGAAATAATCTCCCTGGCCTTGTTCGCAGCGGCGTTCGCGCAGGAAGGCGAGCTGCCCCTTGGTCTCGACGCCTTCGGCGACGACGCGGTGTTTCAGGCTGGAGCCCATGCCGATCATGGCACTGACAATGGCGGCATCCTCTTCATCGGTGGTGACGTCCTGCACGAACGACTGATCGATTTTCATCGTATCGATGGGAAAAGTCCTCAGTGAACTCAGGCTTGAATAGCCGGTGCCGAAATCGTCCACTGTCAGGCGCACGCCCATCTTCTTGAGCGCTGCATGGGCGGCCGCCGAGGATTTCCCATGCCGCATCAATTCATTTTCGGTCAATTCAATTTCGAGGCGCCGCGGATCCAAACCGGTCTCTGTCAGTATGCTGGACACATGATCGGCGAAGTTTTTTTCCCGGAATTCGCGCGCCGAAATATTGACCGCAATCGCGTTGAGGCGCAAGCCGGCATCGATCCATGCCTGCGATTGACGGCACGCTTCGCGCAAGACCCATTTCCCGATCGGTACGATCAATCCGCATTCCTCGGCGATCGGTATAAATTGGGATGCCGGCATCAACCCACGCTCCGGGTGCTGCCAGCGCAGCAGCGCCTCGACACCGGTAATGGCGCCGGTCTCGAGATTCACCCTTGGCTGATAGTGCAATACGAACTCCTGACGTTCCAGTGCTTGCCGCAAATTGCCTTCCAGCGATTGGCGCTCTATGGCGCGCAGGTTCATTTCATCCTTGAAGAACTGAAAGCAATTTCGTCCGCTGCTCTTCGCATGATACATCGCGGTATCCGCGTGTTTGATCAGCGTTTCGGAGCATTGTCCGTCAGTCGGATACAACGCGATCCCTATGCTGGCCGACACCTGCAGTTCCAGATTTTCGATGTTGTAGGGTGCCGCCAGCGCAGCCAGTATCTTCTCGGCGATCAGGATGACGTCCTGCTCGTGTACGTCATCGGCCAGCATGATGACGAATTCGTCGCCGCCCTGACGGCTGACCGTATCGGAGTTGCGCACGCAGGCAGTCAGGCGCCTGGCCACCGACTGCAGGAGCTGGTCGCCCAGCATGTGGCCAAAGGTATCGTTGACGTGCTTGAACCCGTCCAGATCGAGAAACAGCACCGCGATTTTTCCATGGTGCCGTTGTGCCAGCGCGATCGCATGGTTCAGGCGGTCGACCAACAATATCCGGTTCGGCAGATCGGTCAGGAAATCATGCTGCGCCAGATGCGACATCTTCTTGGTCATCGCCTGTGCCTGGCTGATATCGTGAAACACCATCACGGCACCGCTCACGTTGCCTCTTCGGTCTCGCACCGGCACTGCGACGTCTTCGATTGCACACTCGTGGCCATCGCGCCGCAAAAGAAGGCAGTTGGCCGAGAGCCCGACCACACGATCTTGCTTGAGCACCTGCTCCAAAGGGCTCAGCACCGGGACCCGTGTGGCGGCGTCGATTAGTTGCAGCACCTCGGTGATCGGGCGGCCAAGCGCATCGCGCCCGGCCCAGCCTGTCATGTATTCCGCAACCGCGTTCAGATAGGTGACCTTGCCATTGATATCGATATTGAGCACGGCATCGCTGATCGAATTCAGGGTAACCGCCGAGCGCTCCTGTTCAATGAAGAGGGCTTCTTCCATTGTCGCGCGCTCGATGATGGCAAGTAGCATTTGCGGCAATTTGATGCTGCCAAGATGGTGTCTCACAAGATAACCTTTCGCTCCGTGATGGATGGCCTGCCTGGCGAGTTCCTCGTTTTCCGTGCTGCAAAAAGCCAGCATCGGTAGGTAGGGAGCCAGGCGATATAGCCGGTCGAAACTCTCCATGCCGCTGCCTTCCGCGATAAACGTGTCGATCAGAATCACGTCGACCTTTCCGCTACGGACGTAATCGATGCCATCCGACAGCCGTCCGGCCCATTTCACATCGAAATGCTCGTCTTTTGCCGGGTCGACAAACTGCTGCAGCAATTTGGCTTCGGCGGAATCGTCGGTGATGAGAAGTATCGTTTTACTCATGGCGTACCGTCCCGAGCCCGATGGTGCTGAACTGCCCGCTTCTATACCAGCCCGGCCGCCGCCGCGCGCAACGCTGCGATGTCGAGAATTTCCAGATCGCGATAATCGACATTGAGCACGCCTTGTCTTCTGAAATTGGATAGCGCTCGACTGATGCTTTCGTTGGTCATGCCCAGGTAACATCCCATTTCTTCCCGCGACATGCGCATCCTGAAGCGGGTCGGAGAGTATCCCAACGCGAGGTAACGCGACGCCAGGCTAATGACGAAGGCTGCGACGCGTTGCTCGGTGCGGGTATTGCCCAGCAATATGATCGCATTCTGCTGGCGCGCGATTTCCGCTGCCATCAATTGCAGGAAATGCTGTAACAGGCGAGGCATGAACAGGAACAGTTCCTGCAGCGGCGTGAACGATAGGGTGCAGATTTCGCTCTGTTCCAGTGCAATCGCATTGCAGCGATGGCGGCCGTCGTGGATGGCGTCGACACCGAGCAGGTCGCCCGTCATGTTGAAGCCGATAATCTGCTCCTCGCCGTCCGCGCTCACCCGGCTGGTTTTTACGTCCCCCGACCGGATTGCATGCAGGTGAGTGAAGGCATCGCCGGCGCGATACAGGTAGTCGCCGCGCGCCACGCGCCGATGCCCGGAGATATGGCCGAGTCGGGTCGCGTACGGCTCGAGCACATCCGGTGGCAGGCATTGCTTATGGGGGCCGCAGAACGGGCAGATGGCCCACGCGGAGTCGGCGTTTTGAACATCCGGGACACGGGGCCGTAGGAATGTGCTCATGCTGCCTCGACTTGGAATAGCCGTCAAAAAACAATCTCGATCGATGTGGCGTTCGTTGTAAAAACTCGGTAACGCACTACAAAAGAGAACAATCGCCATTTTTTGTTATCTAATGTCGATGGACTCAGTATCATGTAATTTCCAGAAAGATACCTGTCGCAAATTACAGGTATTTTTAATGAGGAAAGTCTGAAAAATCGTGTAGCAGATATTCTACAAATTCGGTATTTTGACGCTTCCGGCTAGAGCAAGAGTCCGCTTTCAAGCGCGTAGCGAGCCAGTTCGACATTGCTTTTCATGCTCATTTTTTGCAGGATGCGGGCGCGGTAAGTCGCCACCGTGCTGGTGCTGATATGCATGCTCTCGCCAATCTGCAGTAGACTGACCCCGGCCGCAAGAAATCGAAGCACTTCGATCTCCCGATTCGACAATTCCTCGTGCAACGCGGTATTGCTGCCGCTTAACATATTCGCGAGTTTTTCCGCCAGTGCCGGGCTGACGTGCCGGCCGCCGGCCGCCGCCTTGAGGACTGCCGCGACCACGGTCGTTGCAGAGCAGTTCTTGGTGAGGTAGCCTACCGCGCCATACTTGATCGCCCGCAGCGCGTAAACCTCTTCCGAATACATGCTCAGTATGAGCACCGCGAGTTTGGGCTGTTCCACCCGGAACTGCTTGAGTAGCTCAAGGCCGTTCTTGTCGGGCAACGCGATGTCGACCAGGGCGACGTCGAACGTTTGCTCGCGAACCATTCGCAGCGCATCGAGCGCGTTGTCCGCTTCGCCCGTCACGACGATGTCGCGTGCGGTGCCCAGCATGAGGCGAACGCCATCGCGCACGACGGTGTGGTCGTCCACCAGCAATACGGTAATTTTGTCATGGGGCATGCGACTTCTCCAACGGGAAACGGAAGAATACGAGTGTGCCTCGGCCTAGTGTGCTGCAGATGCGAAATTCGCCATCGAAGTGCAGCGCGCGCTCATACATGCCGGCAATGCCCCACGAATCGCTGCTGAAGCGCCGCTCATCACTGATGCCTTTGCCGTCATCCTGGACTTCTACCTTGATCTGATTCGCATCGCGCGTCACGCTGATCGTGACGCGCGATGCCATGGCGTGCCGGGCCGCATTCGTCAGCGCCTCTTGCACGATGCGAAACAATGCAGTGCTGCGCTCGGGGTCAAGCTCGGTATCGACGGCATGCGGGTCCAGTACGCACTCGCAAGCAAGGCCGGTGCGCCGTTCGACCTGTCCGGCGTACCATTCCAGTGCGGCCCACACCCCCAACTGGTCCAGTACGCTCGGACGCAGCTCGGTAATTACTTTGCGTACCGTATCTATTGCGAGATCGGCCAGCTTGGCGATATCGGCCAACTGCTCGAGCGGTCGGTCTCCGCGCTCCGCATTGCCCAGCGCGACGCACGCGTTGGCCCTTATCCCGGTCAGGAGGCTGCCCAGCTCGTCATGAATCTCGCGCGCGATGCGTTTGCGTTCGTCTTCCTTGATGCGTTCCTGATAGGCGCCAAGCCGGCGCAGCGCCGCTCTGGACTCCAGCAGTGCGGCCTCGGTGCGCTTGCGTTCGGCAACCTCGACCCGCAACGCTTCGTTGATATCGGTCAGCTCGGCGGTGCGCTCATGCACGCTGCGCTCGAGTTGGTCGTGTACATTGAAAAGCGATTTCTCCGCCAGCTTGCGCAGGGTGATGTTTTCCACAATCGCCCGGCAGGTCTGCCCCGACTCGTCCGGTACGGCATCCATGTGCACGAAAATCGGCTGATGCCGTGAATTGCTCAGAACCAGTTCGCAGGATGCCCTGATCTTGTGGGCGAACACCCTGACGAGGAAGGCCTTGAAGTCCGACTGAAGGTCCAGTGAAATATACGCGTTAAAATCTTGCCGGGGCAGTTGCCTCCGTTCGACCCCCAATAGGGCCGCCGCGGTAAGGTTCGCTTCGCAAATGAGGCCGGCGCGATCGAGGGTGAAATAGCCGATCGGAGCCAGATCATAGAGATCGGCGTAGCGTTTGAGCGCCAGCTCGGTTTCCATTCTCGCCTCGTGAAGCTCGGTGAGCGCCGAATTCTGCATCTCGAGCTCGATTTGATTGATCTGCAGTTCGTGCAATTGCTTGCGAAGATCGGCGTCCGTATTCGGCGTGGCCGGATCTTGTTGCTTGCGCTTCCTCAGTATGTGCTCGGCGCGCTCGCGCAGCGCGACGGCGTCTCCATTCATAGAGAGATTTTTCATGTCAGATCCCATCGGTGGCGCCCTCTCGCGTCGCTGGCGCGCGGCCGCTGTGCGTCACCTGGATGTCGTCGTGCGCACCGGCCGGCTGCGTCCTGCCGGATTGATCGTGCAGACCCGCGCTTGTCCCGGATTCCGGCGCCGCGATGTCGCCAAAAACGATCATCAGCAATTTCCCGGGAGCGCCCGGCTCGTCGATCGCCATGATGGTGAAACTCGCCATCTGGACTTCACCATCATTTTGCATCACCGCCAAGTCAGTCACCGTGACGGCGATCTGCTGCCAAATGGCCTTGCTCAGTGCGATTGCGAGCGCATGCCGCAGGCCATCACGTGCCATCGCGTGCACGTTCCAGTTGGATTTTCCGGCCGCGGGTTCGAGATACTTTTCGGTGCATCCGTTGAGGTAGAGAATGTCGCCGTCGTGGTTGACGAGCACCGCCGCCGGGGTAAAATTCCGCAACAGGAACCGGTCGGCCTGAAGTCTCAAGTTGAATTGGGGATTGGCTTCCTTCGGAACGGCCGGCAGCGCGCCTCTTGTCCATGGCGATGCAACTGGCAGCGCCGGCGCCACGCCGCTTGCGCTTTCAATCCGTCGATACAGCGGCGTCCTGCTATCAAGCATCGAAAAGAGGTCCTTGAAGCCGCCTATGGTTTCGGCAAGACCCAGCAGGAGCGGTCCGCCGCGATTCAACGAATGATGGAACAGGGGAATTAACCGGCGCTGCAAGTCCGGTCCGAAATAAATCAGGAGATTGCGGCAGGTGACAATGTCAAGTTTGGCGAGCGGCGCGTCCATTGCGATATTCTGCCGCGCAAAGACGATCATGTCGCGGATTTCGTTCGCTACTCGGTAGTTGCCGCCGTCCGCGACGAAGAAGCGGCGCAGGCGCTCCGGCGAGACGTCAGTAGCGATGCTTCCGGAAAAAAGCCCCCGCTTGGCCCTGTCGATCGCATCGGTATCGAGATCGGTCGCGATGATCTCCAAAGAGAATCGGCCCGCCGGCTTGACACGGGCCAGCGTTTCCTTGAATGCGATCGCTAGCGAAAAGGCTTCTTCCCCAGTCGAGCATGCCGGCACCCAGGCCCGCAATCGCTTGCCGTCCGGATATGCCGCCAGCAGTGCCGGTAACGCTTGTTCCAGCAGATAGTCCCACACTGCGGGATCACGAAAAAAACGAGTCATACCGATCAGCATTTCCTTGAACAGCAGATCCACTTCTTGCGGATTCGTCCCCAAATAGCGCGCATAGTCCGGCACGCTGCCGGCGTGGTGCAGACCCATGCGCCGCGCGATGCGGCGGAGCAGCAGGCTACTGTGGTAGAGCGAAAAATCGTTGCCGCTACGCGCGTACAAGATGGCGATAATCTTCTCCAGCCCGCGCGCCGCCTCCCGATCCGGTACTTGCTCCGGCGGATTGCGGCCTGGCCAAGTCATGAGTTTTTCCGCCGAGAGGGCGGCCCGGCTTGCGCTGTCGGGATGCGGCGGCAGTGTGCCGATAGGGTGGGGCGCCAGGTGTTCGACAGCCAGGCAAGGCCAGATCCCTATCGAATTCAGATCGGCCGGCGTGGTTACTTTTCTCATGGTCGGTTTCTTGGCCACACGGCCTGGAGCGATAATCTCTCGATAGAGGGATTTCGCACGAGGCCTTCTACGGATGTTTATTGAAGGGTAACATATGCATTAGACATCGGAGACGGCGATGCCACAAAAGAATCGATTGAGACGGCCGGGCAATAATTGTATAGAATCCAGAATTCTGCCGACTAGAGGAACGCTTCAGTCGCCGGGCCAATGGTTTTTAAAAGCGAAAGGAACACCCACTATGTCAAATCTGCAAACCGCCGCACTCGCTATCGAAGCTGAGATCGTTCACGCAAAAAATGGATTGACCTATTATTCCGCGCGTGTAAAAGCGCTCGAACAGGCGCTCGCAGAACTGAAGAATTTGAAAGAATCGTCCGCCGCAATGTCTCAGACAGCGAAACCGCCGAAGACCGCGGGCGTTGCCGCAGCCGCAGGCGCCAAGCGACTGAAGAATTCGGCCAAGAAGAAGGCAAGGCCGGAAAAAGAAAGCGCAGAGCTGCCGTCGACAGGCGGCGATTATTGGCCAAATCTTCTTACCGAGCAAGGCCAGCACAGCTCGGAAATATTGAAATCGGCGATCGATAAACTTGGCTTTACACCAACCAATACCCAAATCAAGAAGCTCACCCAGCGCATGACGTTTGCGCTGAATGCCCTGGTCAAGGCGAATAAAATTCAAGACTCCGGAGCAGGGCGCGAGCGCGTGTTTTTCAAGAAATAGGCCTTCACTGCTTGCAAAGCAAAAGCCGGTTAGCGGGTCTCGCTAACCGGCTTCATTGTTTTTATTTGGCGAGAGAGTCCGAACCCATTATCTCTTGCATGCCGTGTCAGGGCGTCGTGCATTCCCCCACTGCATTCTTACCCAGATACAAATCGCCTCACGCTGCGTTGTCGATACCGGGATTCTCGTCTATTCTCAAATTGGCACGGAGGGCAGCTCGCCATGCCCGGCGCTGGATGCGCGGAAGGCAAGCGAAGTGCCCGCCTTCATTTCACCGAGGAGAATCCGCATGAACAAGACGACCCGAAACCTGCTCGCCCTGGTTCTATTGAGCGGTGCCGCGGTCGGCGTCCATTTTTGGCAGCGGGGCAGAGCGCCTGAACCGCGTCTGCTGGTGCCGGTCGAGACGCCACACCCGACCGCGCCGGCCGCGCCTAAACCATCAGAAAACTATCCGATTCCCGCCGCCCAGGACGCCGCACCAGAGTCGCTTCCCACCTTGAGCAAGAGCGATCCGGCCCTGTGGGCCGGGCTGTCGGCGCTGGTCGGGCCAACGTCGATGAAGCGGCTTTTCTATCCGAACGAAATGATCCGGCATATTGTGGTCACGATCGATAATCTGCCACGCGAAACCATGGCGGCGCGACTGCTCCCGATCAAACCGGCACAAGGCAAGTTCATGGTCGCCGCCAGCGGCAAAAATATGACCATCGCCCCGGAAAATGCCGGGCGCTACATGCCTTACATACGCTTCGCCGATATGGTCGGCACCAAACGACTGGTTGCCGTATATATCCATTTCTATCCCTTGTTTCAGCGCGCCTATGAGGACCTGGGCTACCCGAACGGCTACTTCAACAATCGGCTGGTGGCGGTGATCGACCATTTGCTTGCGGCGCCGGAAGTCGAGGGACCGCTTGCACTGGCGCAACCGCATGTGCTGTACACGTTCGCAGATCCTGCGCTGGAGGCGCGCTCGGCGGGTCAAAAGATCCTGCTGCGAATCGGTCGCGAGAACGCGGTAAGCATCAAGGCGAAGTTGCGGGAAATTCGTAGCGAGGTGACCGCGGGAGCGCCGGTGAAGTAACTTCAGGCGCCGGCTGCGTCCGTATTGGACGTCACCACAGCGGTGACTTGCGGGCGATCGGCGGAGCCGTCCGGTTCCTGGTGCCGCAGGCTTTCGGCGCGAAGATTGCCGATCGGAAGCAGGACGTTCCCCACTCATGCAATCCAAGGTTGGAAGCCGGCAATCGTCATGGTATTCTTGGTTGTCGAGGGGGGAGAGTTTGGCGTCCGTGGGCGCGAAAAACGTATCCGAAAATGCGTGGAGACTGTCAAGATGCCAACGATGTTCCTGCCGCGTGTGCGCCGATGGCCGATGACCGGCCGCTGACTTGAAGCGTCCCTCCTTCGCCAAACGAAATAGCATGCGCATACCAACAATATTCGTCGCTCTATTTGTCGCCGGCATCTCGACGAGTATCTGTGCCAGGGACATGGGGCCGCCGTTCAAGGCGGCTCTCCAAGCGCTCCCAGGACTGCCTGAACCCAGCGCGCATCGGGACGGAAATTTCAGTGTCGATGCCAGCGAACTGACAGTCGGCTATCGCACCTCCGATAACAAATGGTCGGCAACGGCGGATTACGCCGAGAAGGACGCGCCGGTAATCAATGCCTATTACGGCTGGACCATTGATTCGGCCGTCGCCAGTGGAGCAGATATTATTTTCGCAAGGGATCAACAGGAAATATTGCTGAACGAGATATTGTCCCCGCGCAAGGATATTCGACTGCGCTTCACCGCGAGTCACCTGACAATGACTCCGCATGAAGGCGCCAATGAATCAGGCGCCGTGCTGCAAAATGGCTATTTATTCGAAGCAAGGAAGTCGTCGGCGCGTTCCTTTCCGCGAGCCGACATTGGATTGACGCTCTATGATCTGGAAGCCAATGCCGACAATGGCTTTTCTTCCACGGCCTCTGCAATGTCGGGCGCATCGCTGCAGGGATACGCAGTCAACGTCCGCTTGAAACCCTCGGTGCAATCGGAATTATCCGTCGACCTTGGCGCGCATGACAAATACTATCAGGCAGAGCGGCTTGGGAGACAGGAGCACGTCGGTTCGTATGCGATACATTTTTCCGGCGCTATGATGAATTGCAGCCAGTTCCAGGCTCAATATGGCGCGGACAATGTCGAAGGTGCAATTAACCTGGCGATCGCGGAAGGGGCTTGGCGCCTGGGTCTCTCCAAGACGATCGTCCGCGACGATAGTGAATCGCCTGTTGCCCTGAATTTCAGCTATACGATACCGCTCGGTGGATCGCAAGGCGAGCATCCCCGGTGCAGGATTGAGCCGCACGGCGCGTCCCCGCTTCCTTCGCTGATGGACGATGCGGTCGCTCGTCCGCAAAAGCTTCCGGCGCAATCGGTGATGACGATGGCCGACTGAGTCGGGACGGCGAAGCATTGGGCCCACGCGAGCCTGTTGCGGGCTGTTCTTACTTCTTTGCCAGTACTTTCAGCGCCTGTTCCGACCACTCGATCCATAGGGTTTCGAACATGACGCCCGCTGTCAGCACCAGATGCCGTAGTTGTACTTCATAGGAAGCGTCGTCCGGCGGAAAGTCCCGCGCTTCCAACTGCTTGTAGAGGGCCAGTTTCTGCCGGTGCATGTCCATGCGCCGTTTGATGTCCTGCCTGAGTGCTGTGGGTCCAATCACGGCCTCTGCACGCAGCTTTAACATGAGTTCCTCGCGCAACGGTTGCGGGACCTGGCGCTCGCTTGTCCAGCGCTTTAGTTCCTTGCGACCGGCCGGGAGTACCCGGTATACCTTCTTGCGACCGCGCCCGCTTTCCGGCGGCAGCGATTCGACCCAACCCGACCGTTCCAGGCGGCCGAGCTCGCGATAGATTTGCTGATGCGTCGCATGCCAGAAGAAACCGATCGACCGATCGAAGCGGCGGGCAAGTTCCGAACCGGAGCAGGGCTCCTCCAGCAAGGCGGTAAGAAGCGCATGCGGCAAGGACATGTCGGCCGCTATACCCGAAAAGTGGCTTTGGTCCGCACTATCCCATGGCGGACGGAGACAATGGCTGCACGAGGGTTCATTCAGTCAGGTACCCTTGAACGCCGGCAGATATTGCCCGAGGCGCTTGCCCATTTCCTGGCCAAGCGCCTGCAACGCATTGAACGGTCTGATCATGACCTCAAACTCCATGATCTTTCCCTGCGCGTCGAAGCGAATCAGGTCGATTCCCTTGAGCTGCTTGTCACCGACATTGGCACAGAACTCGAGCACCACGGACAGGCCGTCTTCAGAGGCGAGCTCTCGCTCGTAGCGAAAATCTTCGAATACGCCGACGACGGTACTGATGATCAGCACCACGGCATCCGCGGACTTATAGGGCGCGAAAGCCATCGGTGATCGGAATAATGCATCCGGATGAATGATGGATGGCAGCGCCTTGAGATCGCGACTCGCGACCATGGCGTGCCAAGTGGCGAGGGATTCGGCGACTGCCGGATTGAGCCGGGAAAGTGTGTCTGCCATGAAGCGCTCCTGGTGCGTTGTCGATGCGGTAAAGGGGCGGCATCCTTTATGCAATCGGTTGCGCTATTGTATTCAGCAAGGCTGGTCTATGCAACTGGTTGCATAAGATGGATGGGCAGCGTCAGCTTGGGGCCGTCGACACAGGCGGGTCGGTGATTCCATGTAGAAATTATCGGTTTGATTAGAGGAAACTGTCTAACTTTCCTTGGCGGCGGACAGGCGCGGCCAATCCGGAAATCTCGCCCGTTCTGAGCGGGCGCCGTCCCTATGAGAACGTCAAAAAAAGGAGAGGGGCGGCCGCCAACATGGCGCGCCGGGCCTGCCTGTTCGTCGCGCGCATGTCCGTCTCGATGGAACTGGCGAATGGTCATTTTATTTATATAATTGACAACACATCGGCCGGCGACCTGCCTCATGTCTTAACGCCAATGGTGTCAAGTTGTCCTGTCTCGTCCGGGAGGGCCGTCGAGACAACCATCAAGAAGTAAAACAAACAAGGAGACAGCAATGCTTGGACCATATGGCCGCCGGTGGGCGGCTGCAATTGTATTCTTGAGCGTTCCGCTCGTAGCGATGGCCGACGGCGTGAGTGTCAGGTTCGACCTGTCCGACCCGGCCGCCAGTCCGTTCCCCAGCGACCGTTTCAGCGTGCCGGACTGGTCGCAAAATACCTATCGCCGCGTCAATCTACCGAAGCCGAACTGCGCGGTGCGGCCAAGCGACTGCGCCGACATCGATGTGATCAACACCCTCGACGGTTTTTCGTCCCAGCCGCGCATCACGGTGCCGTTCACCGGTGCAATCGACGTCAGCAGCGTCAATAGCAACACCGTGTTCCTGATGAACCTCGGCGACACGCAGACGCAGCAGGGCATTGGCCGCAAGGTCGGCATCAATCAGGTGCTATGGGACCCGGCGACCAATACGCTTGCATTCGAGCCCGACGCGCTGCTGAATGAGCATACGCGCTATGTTTTGCTCGTCACCGATGGTGTGAAGGATGCCAGCGGCAAAAAAATCAAATCGGGCGGCTTCGGTGACGAGTTCGGTGTGGGCCAGGACCGTGACAGCAGCGAGTACCGGCGCGAACTGCGCGATGCTGCTCGGGTCCGCATTCACGGATTGAATAAGATCGTTGCCGCCAGTTTGTTTACGACGCAAAGCGTCTCGGCTGACTTGTACAAGATCATGCGCCAGATCAAGCAAAGCAATCCGGCCCCGGCAAATTTCATGGTGGGCAACGGTGGGTCGGTGCGTGCGGTATTCCCAACGGCGAGCCTGGCCTGGATCCAGTTCAACCGGCAAGTCGGCACGGCGCCGTCGTTTGCGCCGAGCTATCTGGCGACGCCGGCATTGAACGTGGTTCCGGGGGCCGTCGCCCAAGTCGCATACGGAAAATTCACGTCCCCCGATTACGAGACTGCTGGCAAATACATTCCCGTCACAGGCTCTCTGAACGGACAGCCGCAGCCGCAGGGCAGCAACGAATTGATCTTCCAGCTGTTCGTGCCGGCCGACGCGAAGCCGGCGGGCGGCTGGCCGGTGGCTATTTTTGGGCACGGCTTTACCGACAGCATGTATGGCGCTCCCTGGGCCGTCGCATCGGTGTTTGCCTCGCGCGGCATCGCTACCTTGTCGATCAATGTGGTCGGCCATGGCGGCGGCGCGCAGGGCAATTTGACCGTGTCGCAGCCATCGCGGCCGCTGGTCTCCATTAGCGCCGGCGGCCGCGGCATCGACCAGGACGGCAATGGTGTAATCGATTCGACCGAAGGCGTGAATGCGGCGCCAGCCTATCCGTCCATCTCCAACCGCGACGGCTTGCGGCAAACGGTGATCGATTTGATGCAACTGGTGCGCGAAGTCGAAGTCGGCATCGACATCGACGGCGACGGGTCGGCTGATTTGAACGCCCAACGTATCTACTACGCGGGCCAATCGTTTGGCGGCATCTACGGCACGATCTTGCTGGGGGTAGAACCGAACATCAAGGCCGGCGTGCCGAACGTGGCGGGTGGTTCGATTGTCGAGGTGGCGCGTCTCGGCGGGTTCCGGCCGCTGACCGGCATTGCGCTCGCGACGCGGGTGCCGTCGCTGATCAATGTGGCGGACCCGAGCGGCATCGTATTCAACGAGAATATGCCGCTTCGAAACTTGCCGCCCGTTGTCAACGATGTCCCCGGTGCGACCGCGATCGCGCAGGTGCTGGACCGCTTCCAGTGGGTGCAGCAAGCCGGCAATCCGGCGGCATATTCACCGTTCATCCGCAAGCAGCCGCTGGAAGGTAATGCGGCCAAGCCGGTGCTATTCCAGTTTGCGAAAGGTGATGGCACGGTACCGAATCCGACCACTACCGCGATCTTGCGCGCCGGCGATCTGGCCGATGCGGCGACGCTGTTCCGCAATGACCTGGCCAATGCGATCAATTCCACGGTACCAAAGAATCCGCATACCTTCCTGACCAATATCGCCATACCGGCGGCTGCGCCGTATGCGGTCGGTGCGCAGCAGCAGATTGCGGTCTTCTTCGCGACCAACGGTGCGACCGTGATTGATCCGGACGGTCCAGGACCGATGTTTGAAGTGCCGGTGAACTTGCCGTTGCCGGAGACGCTCAGCTTCATTCCCTGAGATTAGCGGATAGTGAGGTTATCGCGTCAAGATCGGGGGCCGGCAATTTTTCGCAAAGCGCCGTGAAAATTTGCCAGCCCTTTCTGTTGTGATGCGAGCCCGTATTTGCATCATGATGCAGTCATTGGCATGCTTCATCAGCGATTCGATCCGGCGCAACAGTCGCGCTTCCTTCACTCGCGCATAAGCGTGAGCTTTTGCGACGCATTCCGCAATTTTCTCCGGAGCGGTGCCCAACAGATCGATCAGATTCAGCGCAAGCACTTCGTCGCATTCATAGCCGAGCATGCGACAGATGCTGGGGTTTGCCTCCACGATGCACCCCTCGTGGGGATCGAACAGGAACACGCCATCCGACGATTGCTGCAACACGGCCTTGAAAAAGTCGCGCTCGATCTTGAGCTGGGCCTCACGCTCTCCCAGAGTAGTCAGCAATTGATTGAAGCCGCCAACCAACTGGCCGATCTCATCATGCTTCACGATCGGCAACGCTTGCAGCGGCTTGCTGATGCCGGACATGCCGGCCAGGCGTTCGACCGCGACATGTAGCGGCGCTCCCCGATACGATCAAGAAAATTGGGCTTGGCGAGATTGATCACCCCGAACAAGGCGCCGATCACCTGGCCTTGGGCATCCCGGATCGGCGCATTAATGTTGAATAACGGTTGCTGCAGCACTCGCCCGACGAGCGGGCGGCCGATCGCCGATTTTCCCTGCGTGAGCGTGATATGGGTGGCTGCATTGTCGGCATAATTCGTTCCGCGGCGTCCGGCGACGACAGGCACATCGGCAACCGCAACGCCGTCCAGCGAGACGGCAACCAGCCCCGAATTGAACATGCTCTGAACAATCGGCTGGTTCTCTAGCCATTGCTGCATTGCGGCCGGATCGTTCAGCAGCGTCCGGTCGATCGAGTGCGCAACTTTTTCAAGCGCAAGAACCCGGTCCCGCAACTGGTTGTCGATTTCCGCGGCCACATACGCCACGGTGGACGACTGCTGGTCTGCCAGCAGCCGCTCGATGTCGACGCGCAGCATCCGGCTGGCGTAATACGATAGCGCCCAGATGCTGGCGAGGAAAATCAACAGCGTCGTGAGGGTGATGTGGCGTCTCAGCGAATGCCGCGCACGTGCCTCTTCCGCTATCGTGGTTCTCCAGTGACTGTTGTGTGGGTTTTTGTTGGCGATGGCCGGGGCTTCAATCCTTCGCTGCCAGCGTCCGGCGCATGGAATTCAGGGCTTTTTTTTCAGCAGCGCTTCGAGTGCGGCGAATGGACTGTGTGTTGCCGCCAGCGTAGGTGCGCTGCCTTGCCCTGACGGTCCCTGCCGATCGGCCTCGAGATAGCGAGAGTGTTCATTGTCATGGCAGTACAGGCACAATAGTTCCCAGTTGCTGCCATCGGGCGGGTTGTTGTCATGGTTGTGGTCGCGATGATGGACTGTCAGCTGTTGCAGGTTCGCGCGCGTGAATTCGCGCGTGCAGCGACCGCAGATCCACGGATACATCTGAAGGGCGCGCTCGCGATAACCCATTTCTCGTTGCTCGGCATTTTTCCGCGCATCGGCAACGATACGGTCCAGCCTGGCGGCATCCGGTTTCTTATTCGGTGGCATTGATAAACCTCGTTGACATCTTGTGTCCATTGACCATCTGCAAAACGATAACAGATTGGGCCGCGCCTGTGCGGACGGCGGTCGCTGTGGATCGATTCGATCGATTCGCCGGAATTGCCCGCCTTCCCCGATCGGCATCGGCGCACTCGCCGGCCAGCCCGGGGCAGGCGATGCGCGCCCGTGCTACGTGTGCGTTGGCGGCGGTCTAGGCGTCGGTCGCGCCAAAATTTTCCGGCATCTGCACGGCCACCACTTCACCGCGGGCAGTGGCGACGCCGCCAGCCAGCACGGTGCTTTCCACCACCACCTTGCGGCCCCTGATTTCCTTCACGCGACCGCGAATTTCGAGCTCGCCGGCGATCGGTGTTGGTTTCAGGAAGTCCACATGCAGCGAGCCGGTGACGAAGCGGAACGGCGGCAGCGTGTCCATGTCGCGGCCTTCAGCGCGGTACATGGCTGCCGCGGCGGTGCCGGTACTGTGGCAGTCGATCAGCGAAGCGATCAAGCCGCCATAAGTAAAGCCCGGCACGGCCATGTGGTATGCCTTGGGCGTGAAACGCGTGACGGACTCGTCGCCATCCCAGTGGGTCTTGATCTGGTGGCCGTCTGCGTTGAGTCGCCCGCAGCCATAGCAATGCGCCAGATTCTCGGGGTAATAGTCTTGAAAAGCTTTCATGGGTTCTCCTCGGGTGAAACGAAACATTCTCTGCCGGGATCCATCATCCATGGCCGGTTCCGGAAATGCCGGGATGCGCGGGAATAGCCTCGGTGGTGGAAACCATCCAGCATACAAGTGCAAATTTATCGCTTGCAACCGACATGATTGCGGTCGGCGGCTTCTCCTGACGGACAGATTTTCGGAGCAGATTCAGGCGTGCGGCGATGCTAGTATAGTGTGGAATGCCGCAAACCGGCCCTCGCCATACGGCGACCGACGCAGTCCAGCAATGTAAACCGCGCAAGCGCTAGAGAGGATGGTCACGATGGGAATGCCGGCAAATAAATCCGAATCCAGGTCGGCGCCCGCGGATCCCGCCAACGCCAAGCCCCCCGCCATCGCGACCGCATCAGTGCCCGACACGCTCATCGCGCTCAATGTGAATCCTGACACAGGTCTTACGCATTCCGAAGTCGACGCCCGCCGCAAGGAGCATGGCTACAACGAAGTGGCTGAAAAGAAGAGCCACCCCGTACTCACATTCCTCGGTAAATTTTGGGGAATCTCGGCCTGGATGCTTGAACTCATCATGGTGCTGTCAGCCGTGCTCGGGCACTATTCCGACCTCGCGGTGGTGAGCGCGCTGCTCGTCATCAACGCCGTGTTGAGCTTCATGCAGGAGCGCCGCGCAGCCGGTGTCGTCGAGGCACTGCGGCGACGCTTGCAGGTGAGCGCGCGCGTGTGCCGCGATTCGAACTGGCAGACCATTCCATCGCGAGAACTGGTCCCTGGCGACATCGTTCGCGTCCGTCCGGGCGACGTCATCCCGGCGGACGTGCGACTCCTCAGCGGAACGTTGAACGTGGACCAGTCGGCGCTCACGGGCGAATCGAAGGACGTGGACAAAACGCCCGGCGACGTCCTCTCGTCGGGGTCGATCCTCCGTCGCGGCGAAGGCAATGGCGTGGTGATGCTGACCGGGGCGAAGACCTACTTTGGCCGCACCACCGAACTGGTGCAGGAGGCGCGCCCAAAACTTCACATCGAAGCGGTTGTGGCGAAGATCGTCCGCTGGCTGTTCGCCATAGTCGGCGTGTTGTTGGGCGTGGTGGTCGTGCTATCGCTGGTGCGCGGCGCGCCGCTGATGGAAATGATCCCGCTCATGCTCGTCCTGTTGATGAGCGCCGTGCCGGTCGCGCTCCCCGTCATGTTCACGGTTAGCATGGCGGTCGGGTCGAAGGAGCTGGCCAGGCGCGGCGTGCTGGTCACCCGGCTTAGCGCAGCGGAGGATGCCGCGACGATGGATGTGCTCTGCGTGGACAAGACGGGGACGATTACGATGAACCGGCTGACCGTCACCGGCGTGATCCCGCTGGAGCATGCGACGGAAGCCGACGTGCTGTTTGCCGGCGCGCTGGCGTCGCAGGAATCCAACCAGGATCCGATCGACCTGGCGTTCCTCGCTGCGGCAAAGGAGCATCGCGTATTCGACGGCCTCGCCTCGGTCACGCCCATCTCCTTCGCACCTTTTGATGCGAAGAATCGGCGGACGGAAGCCGTCGTCGAGCAAAATGGGCAGCGGCTGCGCGTGATGAAAGGCGCCGTGCGCACCGTCGCCGAAGCCTGCGGGCTCCAGCCACCGGCAATCGAGGCATTGGACGCGCGAGTCAGTGCGTCGGCCGCGCGCGGTTATCGGACGCTGGCAGTGGCACGCGGCTCGGAGGGCGGCACGCCGGCCTTGGTCGGACTGGTGTCCCTGTATGATCCCCCGCGACCGGATGCCAGGCAGCTGATTGCCACGCTCCGCGACCGCGGCGTCCAGGTAAAGATGCTTACCGGCGACGCACTTCCGGTGGCGCTTGAGATCGGCCAGGGAGTCGGACTGTCCAATATCCAGCGCATGGCGGATTTGAAAACGGCAAGCGCGCAGCCTGGCAGCAAGACTGCGAGCCTTTTCGCGGGCGCCGATGGCTTTGCTGAGGTGTATCCGGAGGACAAGTTCATCGTCGTGCAGCACCTGCAGGCCGCAGGGCACGTGACCGGCATGACAGGCGACGGCGTCAATGATGCGCCGGCCCTGCGCCAGGCCGAGGTGGGAATCGCCGTCAGCAGTGCAACCGACGTCGCCAAGGGCGCCGCAAGCGTCGTCTTGACCGAGGCAGGGCTCACAAACATCGTGACGCTGGTCGAGCAGGGACGGATAATTTATCAGCGCATCCTGACGTGGATCATCAACAAGATCAGCCGGACAATCCTGAAAGCCGCTTTCGTAGCGATCGCGTTCGTGGTGACCGGTAAATTCGTGGTCTCCGCCTTCGCCATGCTGTTGCTGGTCTTCCTGACGGACTTCGCGAAGATATCCCTTTCCACCGACAATGTTCGGCCCTCCAGGAATCCGGAGACGTGGAACATTGGCGGCTTCATCACCGTGTCCGTCGTGCTCGGTATGGCGATGCTTGCAGAAACACTTTTTCTATTATGGGTCGGGTGGTCGAAATTCGGCCTGGCAACCAACAACGATGCTCTCTATACCTTCAGCTTTCTGATGCTGCTTTACTTTGCCGTATTCTCCGTCGTCTCGGCACGGGAGCGCGACTGGTTCTGGGCGAGCCTGCCGAGCAAAATCTTCATGTCAGCCCTCGCTGTCGATGCCGTCATCGGCACCATCCTCACGTTCGTCGGTCTTCCGGACCTCACGCCGTTGCCCTGGTGGCAGACGCTCGCGATATTTGTGTATGCCATGGCCTCCTGCCTGGTCCTGAATGACACTCTGAAGGTCGCGATGATCAAGTGGCGCGTGCCCAATGCGGTGACCGGGAAACCGATCGGTGCGGCCCCGCAGATATTCTGATCTTCACGCCTTGGATGCGATTGGAAAAGCCGGCGCCATCAGGCAGGTGATGTCGGGCGTCCATCCGCAAGACTGATGGCTATTCAACGACATCTGCCATACGCTGGAGGACCCGAAGGCGCGCGCCGTTTCCTACAAAGAGTTCGGAGGGAGACTCTTTCCGTCGCTTATGCTCAGCCAATTGATTTAAATCAATATTTTTTTCGCGTGATCTCGGTAAGATATTCGCAATGCTGGTGCCGGATCGGCACAACGATGATGTCGGCAACCACATCGTGCGAGCGTCGCGTGCCATCCCGGGTGGATGACATTTTTTACGGGGGGCAGAGCGGTAATCGAGATCATCCTCCCCGCATCCCGTCTAAACAATACACCATGATCACCATCAAATTTCTGGAAAAGCTGTCGGAAAAGAGCCTGCTCCTGTCCTGGCGCGAACCGGCCCGCTGCAACTATACCGAGCAGCTTTGGGTGCTATACAAAGCGCCCGCCGAAACTACCTGCGCGGTGACCGGGGAACGAATTCGGCGCGGCGAACGCGTCTATGCGCCGGTCGGACAGCCATCCAATCACGGAAAATGCATTCGCCGAGATGCGTTCCCGCTACGCTGACCTGTCTGCGAACATCGCGTGATACGGCAATGGCAATTCCGCGATCGATGTGTGAGGTCCGGGTTAACTGAAAAACGCAGCCGATATTAAACAATGTTTAATACGCTTGCTGCGTTTATGTACCATTTTCGCTTTAACGCTTTGATTCTTTTGGTCGGGGCGAGAGGATTCGAACCTCCTACCCCTTGCACCCCATGCAAGTAC
>DHXL01000003.1:29900-37284 GCA_002415335.1 Oxalobacteraceae bacterium UBA5157 | reverse complement strand
TGGGGCATGACATCGAGCAACCGTTGCTGGCTGCGGTGGAAGGCTGGCACACGGCGTTCGACGACATGGTCGATGCGGCGGAAGACGCCGACTTGCGCAGCTGCCTGCGCAAGCTGTGCATCGACTTGCCGGCGGAATACATCGCCGCCACATCGCCGCAAGCGGCCTATCGCGATCTGCGCGACTTGCTGGCTCAGCAGGGGTCCCGCATCAAGGTGCGGATCGAAGTCGGCATGCTCGGCATGGTCAATATCCGCCTGCTGTCGGCGGACAGCGCGCCGTCCCTCTCGCAGATATTGCCTGGCTTGCACAACGCCGGCGTCGCGGTCGAGCGTGAGCAAAGCCACGCGCTGGCCGGGCTGGACGGCAAGCAGTTTTTTGTCACCAGCCTGTCGGTCGACGCGCAGAGTGCGGCCAAGCTGGCGCAATCGCATGTGGCAGACGCCGCCCAGGAATTGTTCGAAGCCTTATTCAATAACGAAGCCGAAGACGGCCGCATGAATGGCTTGGTGATCGAAGCCGGCCTGCGTCCGAAGGAGGTGCAAGTGGTGCGCGCGTACGCCAGCTACTGGCGCCAGGCCGGCAGCCGCTTCAGCTTGCGTTATATCGCCGATTGCCTGCGCAAGCAGCCCGCGCAAGTGCGAACCCTGGTGGAAAGCTTCTTGCTCCGCTTCAATCCGGCCGCCAGCGCAGAACAGCGCGCAGCCGGCGCCGCCGCGCTGGCCACGCTCAAGAAGGAGTTGATCGCGATCAATCATGCGGATACCGAGGATATTCTGCGTAGTCTGGCCGATCTGATACTGGCGACGCTGCGCACCTCGTACTTCCAGGATGCACAGGTCGGCGACATCATCATTTTCAAGGTCGACAGTAGCCACTTGGCGCTGTTGCCGGAGCCGCGCCCGTATCGCGAGATCTTTGTGTTCTCGCGCCGTTTCGAAGGCGTGCATCTGCGCGGCGGCCCGGTGGCGCGCGGCGGATTGCGCTGGTCGGACCGGATGGAAGATTACCGCACCGAAGTGATGGGCCTGGTCAAGGCGCAGATGGTAAAAAATGCGGTGATCGTGCCGGCCGGTGCCAAGGGCGGGTTCGTCTGCAAGCTGATGCCGAAAGACGCCACGCGCGAGGTGATCGCGGCCGAAGGCGAAGCGGTCTATCGGCTGTTCATCGCCGGCTTGCTTGACCTGACTGACAACCGGCTGCGCGGCGAAATCATCGCGCCGGCCCAGACCGTCTGCTATGACGATGCCGATCCGTACCTGGTGGTGGCGGCCGACAAGGGCACCGCGACCTTCTCCGACATCGCCAACGGCATCGCGGTCAAGCGCGGCTTCTGGCTCGGCGATGCGTTCGCGTCGGGCGGCTCGAACGGCTACGACCACAAGAAACTAGGCATCACCGCCAAGGGTGCGTGGGAAGCGGTCAAACGCCATTTCTACGAGATGGGCCATGATCTCACGACCACGCCGATCACGATGGCCGGCATCGGCGACATGTCGGGCGACGTGTTCGGCAACGGCGTGCTGCTGTCGCGCCAGTTGAAGCTGGTGGCGGCCTTCGATCACCGCCATATTTTCCTTGACCCGACACCGGACGTCGCGCGCTCGTTCGACGAACGGCAACGCCTGTTCGCGCTGCCGCGTTCGTCCTGGGATGACTACGACAAGACGCTGATTTCGGCCGGCGGCGGCGTCTGGCCGCGCAGCGCACGCAGCATCGAATTGTCGCCCGAGACGCGCCTCGCCCTTGGCACCGAAGCGGCCAGCGTCACGCCGGAGCAACTGCTGCACCTCATCCTGCTGGCGCCGGTCGATCTGTTTTACAACGGCGGTATCGGCACCTACATCAAGGCCTCGACCGAGTCGCATGCGCAAGTCAAGGATCGCGCGAACGACGCGATCCGGGTCGATGGCAACCAGATGCGCTGCAAAGTGGTGACCGAAGGTGGCAACCTCGGTGCGACGCAGGCCGGGCGCATCGAATTCGCGCTGCATGGCGGCCATATCTTCACCGATGCGATCGACAACTCGGCCGGCGTCGATTGCTCGGATCACGAAGTCAATCTGAAGATCTGGCTCGACACCGAAGTCAATGCCGGCACGCTGTCGGCGGCCGACCGCAACCGCATCCTGAACGACGTCACGTTCGATATCGAGGCGCTGGTATTGCGTGACAACATGCTGCAAACGCATCTGCTGGTGCGCGAAGAGCAGGCGCAACTGGACGGTGCGGCGCAGGATGGCTACGCCAAGCTGATCGCCGCGCTGGAAGCCGAAGGCGTGATCTCGCGCGAGCTGGAGCAATTGCCGACCGAGACTGAACTGGCCAAGCGTAAAGCCGAAGGGCGCGGGCTCACCGCACCGGAATTGGCGGTCATGATCGCGCATGTGAAGAACCGTTACAAGCGGATCCTGGCCGGTCAGGCGCTGCTGTTGCAGCCATGGGCCAAGGCGCTGCTGACGCCTTACTTTCCGCAACGATTGGTGCAAAGCCGCGACCCGTTGGCGCATCCGCTGGCCAACGCAATCCTGGCGACCGTGCTGGCGAACGAAGCGGTCAACCGCTGTGGCCCGCTGCTGTTGGCCGGTCTGGCGCTGACGCATCAAGTGGAAGAAGCGGAGGTCATCGCCGCATGGGCGCAAGCCTGGTCAGCGCTGAATCTGGCGCCGCTGTTTGCGGCACTCGATGCGCACGCGCTGGACGTGCCGCGCGACGTGTCGCGCGCGGTCGACCAGCGCACCCGCGCCTTGCAAAGGGCGGTGATCGAAGGCGTGCTGTCGGTCCCGGCAGCGCAATTGCGCGAGTCGGCCGCCCTGGCCGAGTTGACCCGCCTGTTCGGCCAGCCGGAGTCCGCCCGTCAATTGCTGGCGCTATCGACGACTGTGGCGGAGGGCGCGTCGCTGCAGCCTCCCGCATTTGCGCAAGCCTGTCAGGCGGTCGACGCGATCGAAGGCATGGCCGACTTCCTGTTCGCCGCGCTGTCGGTGCCGCGTCCGGCGGAGATGGCATTGCCTGCGTTTCTGCAGCTCGGCATGCGCTTGCGTCATCAGGCCGGGATCGACGGCCTGGAACGGGTGCTGATGCAAAGCCAGGGACTTCCTGCGCAGGAAGCATTGCGCGGACACGCGCTGCAGGCGCTGCGGCGGGCGCAGCAACGCTTGCTCGGACGCGTGCTGCAGCAAATGCCGGTGAACATGGATGGTGCGGTGGAAACGGTCATCAGCCAGCTCAAAATCAATGGCCACGGCGACCGGAACCTGGCGAGCCTGGAGCATGCAGTGCTGGACGTCTGGACCTTGTCCGAGGCGGCCTCGTCCACGGCAGCGGCGGCATGACGCAGCCACCGGATGAACGCGCCGCGGGGCCATTAACCGATTCGGTGCGGGCCCTCGCCGCAGGCGACTTCACGGACATCGCGGATCGCTTTTCCGCCGCCGGATTCGGCGTGCGGCTGCCGGCGCGCGGCATCCTGCAAATCCGCGCATCCGGTCACGCCCCGAAGCGCATGAGCCTGCTGTTGTCGGTCGGCGTGCATGGCGACGAAACGGCGCCGATTGAAATGCTGGCGCAGCTGCTGGCTGCACTGGCGCGGACGCCGCACGCGCTGGCGGTCGACTTGATGGTGGTGGTCGGCAACCTCGATGCGATCGCACAGGGGCTGCGTTTTCTGGACGCCGATTTGAACCGGATGTTTGGCGACGAGCGCGGCGCGCTGCAAGCGAGCGCCGAAGCGCCACGCGCCGATCTCATCATGCGCGCGACTGCTGCCTTCTTCGCCACTCCGGGCGGCGAGAAATGGCACCTCGATCTGCACACCGCGATCCGGCCCTCGCTCTATCCAACCTTTGCGATCGTGCCCGATGCGATCGCCGACCCCGGCAAACGTGCGCTGATTACCTGGCTCGGCGGGGCCGGGATCGGTGCGGTCATTCTCAACTCGAAACTGGCGCCGACCTACAGCGCGTACAGCGCGACGCAATTCGGCGCGATCAGCTGCACCGCCGAGCTGGGGCAGATCGGCGCATTGGGCAAAAATGACTTGAGCGCATTTGCAGTCACGCAAGCGGCGCTCGACTCCCTGCTGCGCTCGGGCCAGACGCTGGCGTTTCGGCACAGCCCACCGCATGTATTTCGGGTGGCGCAAGAGCTGGTCAAGCGAAGTGACGATTTCCGCATGACGTTTGACCGCGGCACGCAGAATTTCACGCCGCTGGCGCCGGGTGCCGTCATCACGCACGACGGCGATACGACACTGCGGGTCGGGCCGGCAACCGAATACGTGGTGTTCCCGAATCCCGAGGTCAGGGTGGGGCAGCGCGCCGGCTTGATGGTGGTGCGGCTGGAATAAGGCCGCGCCCCGCTCCTGCGTCTCGGCGACCGGATGGCCACAACGGCCCGTCGAGATGAAATTAATACCACTCCTCGATTCGATAGCGTGTTATTTTGGCAAAATTTTTGCGGCAACACTTGCTTGCGCTCAAAACGTTGTTAAAATAGCATTCTTTATATTCCGGAAATTAAGATGATGGCGTCGCCACGAACGAGAGCCCTGCGCACAATTGCATTCGCTGTCTTGACAGTCTGTGGAATCATCGTGCATGCCGCCGGCTTGGGATCGATCGCGGTGCAGTCCGGTCTTGGCGAGCCGCTTCGGGTCAGCATTCAGCTGGTGGGTGGCGACGCGTACGACGTTGTGTCTGAATGCATCAAGGCCAGGGTATCGACGCTTGAGGGCGGCATGATAGCGACACCGAAGGCAGGTGCGACGCGCAATGGCCAGTCCACCACGATCCAGCTGACGACCCATCAAAACATCAATGAACTCGCAGTCAATGTGTCCGTCAGTGTCGGATGCACGGCGACGGTCCATCGTGACTATCAGATCCTGCTCGATCCGGTCTCGAGTTTGCCCGCGACCGCGGCGGCGCTGCCAGCCGAATCGGCGCGGCGTTCAGGCAGCGACGCGCGCTCCTCGGCGGTTACGGCGCAGCCGCCTTATATCAACATGGTCACGCAAGGAAAAGGCAGAAAACGCCACTTGGTCAAGAGCCCTGGGACGAGGCCACAGGCCACACGGGACCCCGCTACGGCGACGGCACTGCCGGCGCTCAGGAAAGCGGCCCGGATCTCTTCTTCCAGGATGAAAAAGGTATCGCACGGTGTTCTCACGCTGTCTATCGCCGGCGAAGAAACCGGCGGCCAAGAGTTGGACCGCCACGACACGGCATTGACCCTGAAACTGGCCACAACACTAAGCGCTTCCGCATCCGAAACGGACGCCCAGAAACTCGCGGACATCAGGGTGCGGCAAGCGCGACTCGCGGCCCTCTTGCGCGACGAGGATCCGGGACAAGCCGCCGAGGCGCGGCTAAGGTTCGTGCAGCACGAGATGCAGGACATCCGCGCGCAGAGCGACCTGCTGAAGCAACAGGAGCGGTCCGAGCAGGCTGCCATGCAAGCCATGCGGAATGACCTGCGACACTGGATCGTCGGCTTGGGGGCAGCCGTGCTGGCCTGCTTCGGCGCCATCGGCTGGCTGCTATGGCGTCTGTTCGTCGCCAGGAAAAATGATCGCCACGCCTCATGGAGCAGGATCATCGAAGGCCATGACACCGGTTCCGGCGATTTCACGCATCCGGGCGACGTCGTGGAACTGGACTATTCGGCGCCATTCAATGACACCTATTGGCCCACCGGTTCCGACCAGCATGCACCTGATCCGCAGGCGGTCGCCGCGGAACGGGTCGCCGGTTCTGCCGCGGAACTGAACGGCGACGAGCGAGACGCTGCGTCTCGACCTGCGATCGAAGATCCCATTCCTTACCTGGCGACGAACCGCCGCGAGCCAGACCATTCGCGAGATCCGTCGGGACACGTGCTCGATGTGGAAGAAGTGCTCGATATCACGGAGCTTGCGGAAGTCTGGGTGGCACTCCACCAAGACCCGATGAAGCTGCTGGAGCTGCTCGAGCCTTTCAAGGATGTCGAAAAGCCGGATTCACCCTTGCCCTGGCTGTGTCTGCTTGATGTGTATCGCGCGATCGGTGACGTCCGGAAATATGAGGCAACGGCGCAACGCATCAAGAAGGTCTACAACGTCAAAGTGGCTTCCTGGGATGCCGAGGCCAGTGCCGGACAAAACCAGACATTGTCGGATCTGCCGCATGTGACGGAAAAGATCCTGGATCTGTGGGGGAGTCCGGACATCGTGCCGTATTTGCAGGGACTGTTGAGCGATCAGCGCGACGGTACGCGCGACGGCTTCGAGTTGGCCGTGTATCGCAGCATCATGCAGTTGCTGAAGCTGGCAAGCACGCCGAACCGCTCGAAGCGGGACGATCAAAAGGCCTATGCCGTCTTGTTCGGCGCGAACACTCAGCGACCGGATGCTGCGCCGGATAAGTCAGGCGGCGATGCGGCTGCTGCGAGTCCTCCCGTTGAAGGGCCTGTTCGCCCTGCGCCTTCGGGTAATTCGCAGCCGGGCAAGAGCCATGCGCCTGTGGCCCGCCATGAAACGGCAGTGCGCGAATGGCTGGTGGAGGAAAGCGCCGATCCGCAGCAAGCAGTGCCCCTCAGTCCGGTTGCGAGTAGGCCGGTTGCGGCGCCCGACCAAACCCCGGCGCGCAAACAAGTGAAGAGCGCCAGTGTTGCGCGCCGTGGTGCAGCGCCCGTCCGGGCCAACAGTACGACGACTGACGCGATCGATGTCCGTGTGATATCCACCGCCGCGGATACGCCCGCTCGCTCGGAATCGTCCAGGGATGCGGTCGACGCCATCGATGCCGAGGAAATGTCCACCATGGCGATCAGGCTTCATCTGGCCATCTCGTATCAAGATATCGGGGATGAAGAGGGAGCGCAGGAGCTGCTGTACGAAGTGATCAAGGATGGAACGCCAGAGCTGGCCGCACGGGCGAGATTGATCCTGTCGCAGCTTCATCAAGCTGTTCCGGCCGGGCCTGAGAATGGTTCGGCGCTGGCGGCATTTCGCTAGACGGGTGCAGGCCGACGCCCGGAGCTAGGCCAGCAGGGACGCGGTGAGAGAGGCGACTTCGATCGATGAATCCTGAAGGATCTCCTGCAGCGTTTCCTCGCCCACCTCAAAGTCGATGAGCGGTGCCGGGTGTTCGCCGGTGATCGCGGCCGGTCGACGGAACGGCGACGTCACCGGCGCGAGTTCCTTGGCGAGCAATAGCGTGTCGCCCAGCGTCAGCGGCGGCCGCGTGTGTACGCCGAACCAGAGCGCTTCGACCGCCGCCGTGACCGTCTTGGGCACCGACAACTGGCCCAGGACCCGTCGTCCAATCGCCTTCTGGCCAAATTCCTGCCAACTCTCGCACTCGCCGTCGAGCAGCCCCGGAAAATCATGCGCGCGGTATAGCAG
>DHXL01000003.1:19202-29865 GCA_002415335.1 Oxalobacteraceae bacterium UBA5157 | reverse complement strand
GTCGGTATAGCAGATAGAAGCCGCCGATCTCATGCACAATCGCCGCGAACATGGCTGTTTCCGGATCGAGATGCGTGACCCGGCGTGCGAATAGATGGGCCAGCGCGGCGACGTGGGCCGTGTGTTCCCACAGTTGCCGGGCCAATGCACGAACTTCCGGCTCCGGGATCGTGCAGCTGAATTCGCGAACGATCTCGGCTGCAACCAGCGATCGCAGGGTCTTGAAGCCCAAACGCATCGCCGCCTGTCGCGCGCTGGTGATCTCCGCTCCGGCGCGGTTGTAGGCGGCCGAATTGGCCATCGCAACGGCGCGTGCCGCGATCAGCGGCGCCGTCATCAGCAGCTTGGCGGCCTGCTCCAGGCTGCAATCGGGATCGTCAAGAACCCGCTTGATCTTGAGGGAAGTATTGACGCTGGTCGGGAACGCGAGTTCACCGCGCCCGGCTTGAACGGCAATCGTGCTGAATGCTTTGAGTCTATCCATGAGAAAAGTATATTCTTGTTTTGCCCGCAAGCGGGGAAGATCATCGGCTGGCCGGTGACGAATCTTGCTCCTGTTCGGAGTGGACCTCTTGCTTGATCCATTCGCAAAATGCCTGCACCAGCGGTCGCGCGTCTGCCGCAGGTGAACGCAGCAAATGAAAGCGGTACGGCCCGAGCACGCGTTCGGGCAACAGCCGCACCAGTCGGCCCGAGCGCAGATAGGACGCAATAAACGGCTCGGCGGCGATTGCGATACCTTGACCGGCTGCAGCCGCCTCCAGCGTCAGGTAGGTGTGCGAAAAGCTCGGTCCGGTTGCGTTGCTGTATCGCACACCGCACGCCTGCAGCCAGCTGGTCCACGTGATCTCGCCCGGAATGCGCGCCTCGGCCTCGTCGCGCAGCAGGGGATGGTGCAGCAAATCGGCCGGCTGCATAATGTCCGGCGCCGCGGCGCGGAACGCCGGGCTGCACACGGCGGAGAACCGTTCCTCCATCAGCACCTCGCTTTTCAGTCCCGGGTAGGGACCGGTGCCGAGCCGGATCGCAACATCGACGCCGTCGCGTTGAAAATCGACCGTCTGGATCGACGACAGGATCCGCATGTCGATTTCGGGATGCTGCTCGCGCAACCGCCCCAGCCGTGGCATCAGCCAGTTGGTGACCAGCGAGGGCACCGACGTTACCGTGACGACCCGTTCATCGCCTTGATGCTGCAACGCTTCCGATACGTCGGCCAGCCCGTTCAGCAGCGGCCGTATCGCTTCGGCATAGCGTTGCCCGGCGGGACTCAGCGCCACCCCGCGCGCCAGGCGCCGGAACAGCTCGACGCCGAGCCACACTTCCAGCTGCTTGACCTGGTGTGCAACCGCGCCCGCGGACACATGCAATTCCTCGCCGGCGCGCTGGAAACCGCCATGACGGGCGGCAGCCTCGAACGCGCGAACGGCCGGCAGTGGCGGCAGACGACGTGACATGAGCCTCAATTGGATTGTGGGTATTGACCAAGGATATTGGTTTGTTTTGCGCCGCGCAAGCCAATAAACTGGCTGTTGTGCGTCAAGTCGATCGATTGACCATAAATTAAATTCAGCCTCGTTGTCAAAAAGGATCATCATGTCTCGCCGCGCCGCCATCATCCTGGTCTTGTTATCCACGCTCGGATTCGGCAGCATCGCGATGTTCGCCAAGATCGCCTATGCAGCCGGCGTCAGTCCGTCGCTGTTGCTGGCCTTGCGTTTCCTGCTGGCTGGGGCATTTCTTGCGCCGGTGGTTTGGCTGAAACGCATTCCGATGCCGCGCGGCCGCGTATTGGCCGGCTTTATCTTGATGGGCGCGCTCTACACGGCGCAATCGCAGAGTTACTTCACGGCCCTGATGTATGCCAGCAGCGGCCTGGTCGCCTTGCTGCTTTATATCTATCCGATACTGGTGACTGCGCTGGCGCTGCTGTTGGGCTGGGAGAGGCTGAACCGCCGCACCCTGACGCTGCTCGCCTTGGCGACGGCCGGGCTCGCGATTACGCTGGGCGGCAAGTTGCAAGGCCAGCCGCTCGGAATTGGCTTGGGTCTGCTGGCCGCTGCCGTCTATGCGGTCTATATCCTGCTCGGCAACCAGCTGACGCGGGATACGCATCCGCTGGCGGCGACGCTGGTGGTGTTGGGCATCGCGGCGATCGGCAATGGCGCGTTCGCCATCGCCGGCGGTAGCCGCTTGCCGCACAGCGCGAGCGCCTGGCTGGCTATCGCCGCGATTGCGCTGTTTTCGACGGTCCTTGCGATCGCTGCCTTCCTCACCGGCATCAAGCGGATCGGTGCCGCCCAGGCGTCGATCATCTCCACGCTGGAGCCGGTGATCACGCTGATTCTCGGCGTCGCGTTGCTCGACGAATCGATCAGCGTCAGCCAATTGATCGGCGGCACGCTGGTCTTGACCGCCGTGATCTTGCTCGCGCAGCGTCCCGCGTTACGCGTCGCCGCGGGGTGACCAGCGACCGGGTCACCTCGGCAGTGGCATCGGTTTTCCAAAAAAGTAACCTTGACCGAAGGCGACGCCGAAGCCGCGCAGCATTTCTGCGGTTTCGCGATCCTCCACCCATTCCGCGATCACCTTGAGCCCGAACACGCGCGAGATCTCGACCATCGCGCGTACGAACACCTGGTCATTCGGATTGCGCGACAGGTTCGCAATAAACGAGCCGTCCAGCTTCAGGTAATCGAACGCGAGTTCCTTGATGTAGTAGAAGGACGAGAAGCCGACGCCGAAATCGTCCAGCGCAAAGCGGCAACCAAGGCTCTTGATGCGGCGCACGAAATGTCGTACTTCGTCGAGATTGTAAAACGCGGCGGTTTCGGTCAGCTCGAAAATGATGCGGGATGGATCGATGTGGAGCGCTTCCATGCTGTTCTCGATGAACTGCAGCAGTTCGGGATCGCCGATCGATTTGCCGGACAGGTTGATCGCGACCCCCGTCCCGTGCGGCAAGGACTGCACCTGGTCCAGGCAGGCTTTGACGACGGCGCGATCGACGCGCCCGATCAAGCCGAAGACTTCGCAGGTCTTGACTACCTCTCCGGTATTGCAGGGCTTGCCGTTTTCATCTTTCAGGCGCAGCAGCGCTTCAAAATGGCTGACCTGTCCGCTGACCAGGTTGATGATGGGCTGGTAATGCATGGACAGCTGACGCGGATCGTCCAGCGCCGCCCGCACCAGGGCCAGCGTGCTCAATTGATCGGATAATGCGCGCTTGTGTACCTCGTCCGCTTCGCTGTAGATCCGGATGCGGTTACGGCTGCGTTCGCGCGCCAGGTGCAGTGCAAAATCGGCGCGATTGAGCAGATCTTCGATCCCCATCGCGGCCTGTGCGCACGCGCCGCCCAACACGACCGCCAGGCTGACCGCGTCGCCGTTCAGCACCATTTTGAGACTCTCGATTTCTTCCGCAATGCCGACCGCGCGCTGCTCGAGCTGGGGATGCGGGATCTCGTTGAAATAGAGCGCGAAGATGTCGCCGCTGAATCGGGCCAGCAAGTCCGACGGCCGCACCAGCAGTGACAGCCGTGCGGCCGCCTGTTGCAGCACCTTATCGCCCGCGCTGCGGCCGTAACTATGGTTAATGTGATTCAGTCCATGGATCTTGACCAGCAGTACCGCGCCGCTGGCCGCATCGGCCGGTGTGTCATGCAGCCGCTGCTCCAGCTGGCGCGAAAATTCGGCCTTGTTGACGAGGCCGGTCAATCGATCCTGGCGCGCCAGCGTCTGCGCCTGGCGTGCCGAAATCTGCTCTTCATCGTACCTTGCAAGCGCTTCGGTGACGGTCTTTTGCAATGCGGGCATGCGCAACGGTTTCGCCAGGTAGCCATAGGCGCCACGGCGCAGCGATGCAATCGCGTGTTCGGCATCGTTGTGCATCGTCGCCATGATGAACATGGGGGGATTTGATTGAGTGCGCGTGGCGTCCAGCAAGTCGAGGCCGCCCATGCCCGGCATCGAGATATCGCACAGGACCAGATCAATGTGGCGTTCGCCGAGCAAGTGCAAGGCTTCATCGCCGCTGGTCACGGTGGTCACGACAAAACCCAGTTTCTCCAGCATGGCTTTGCCGGCCGCGCGCTCGACCGGGCTATCGTCAACCACCAGCGCGGTTTTGGCGAATGGTCTCGCATGTGACATGGTTGTATCTTCCATCGCCTCTCCGTCGCTCATTGAGGTTAGCCTACCAAGGCCCAGTCGCTAGGCACTGCGTTTCAAGCACAGGTCGATTGCCTCGATCACCTTGATCGCATTGAAAGGCTTCACGACAAACCCGCTGGCGCCGGCCTGCATCGCCTGTTGCACGTTACTCGCGGTGGCCAGGGCGCTGATCATGATGACCTTGATGTCGGAATTATCCTGCTTGATCTGCAGCGCGGCCTGGTGGCCCGTCAGCTTCGGCATGTCGATGTCGAGGAAGGCGATATCCGGCTTCAACCCGAGACACATTTCGACTGCCTTCTCGCCGTCGGTGGCCTCTCCGATCACCGTGTAAAGGTGCTCCTGCAATAGCAAGCGCAGCACGCTACGGGTGAGACGATCGTCGTCGGCGATGAGGATGTTGATGTTTTTGCCATATTTAAACAAAGAAATTTCCTCGCTAACGCTGATTCGTTATTGGGATACGGGTTGAGCGGCGGCAGACCCAGCATAACCTGTAGTCCGGTAATTTTTTATGGTGAAGTTAACAGTACCGCGAAATTCAAAGATGTGTTCTTCTCTCATATTTTGAGCATCTTTATTTTTGCTGATTGCCAAAATATCATGCTTCGATGTAAGCTGGCGGCCATCAAGAAAAACGACTTGGCTGCGGATATCCGCGGCACGCATTTGCAGCAGTTCTTCAGACTCCTCAACCCACGAACTGCCCTCGAAATCCAGCGGATGAATGCGCCGCGTAGCACCGGTCACTGAAGCAATCTGAAAAAAATAAGCAAGGTATCGAAATCTTGCGTGCCAATTAAAACGGGAGGAAAAGCCGCATGTCCAATATCGCAGGAAAAGCATATGCAATGAATGTCATCACGCCGATACGGTGGTACACGGCATGGGTCAACAAGGCGATATTCTGGCTGGCGCAGAAAATCCCCAGTACCTTGAACGGCCTGGTCACGCTGTCGCTGATTCACTACGCGCGCTGGGTCATGATCGGCAGAGATCAGTTCCCGCACCTCGATCCGAGCCAGCCCAAGGAGACCCTGGCTTATTCCTACATGCTATTTTTCAGTAACTTCAACGGCAGCTGGGATCAATACGTCGACTCTTTCACGTTCGCGATTCCAGGCGGACTGGACATGTTCTGGAAATGGAATATCCGCTATCCGAAATCGGTGGCGTTGACGCCATTTCACCAGTACATCCAATACAATCAGCTCGAAACCATCCATTACTACAATGCCTATCCGCTGGCCGCGTCCAACGATATCAAATCGGCCCGCATCGTGAACGACAAACTGATCGGCTTCGACGCGCTGGCACAGCAGGGCAGCGACGCCGATTTTCTGAAGCGCTACCACGCCTTGCTGCGCGATTTGCAGCACGATCTGGGCGACATGCGTCCGACGCCGATCGTCAGCATGTCCGCTTATCAGGTCGAAAGACGCCAGCGTTGGCACGACGGCAAACTCAATGGGGGGCGGGAATAATGGGCAACGTCAGCGGCAACGCTTATGCATTGACGATCCTGTCACCGATCGAGAACAAGTATGTCAAGGGGGAAGAAATTGCCTATGCGGACAAAGTCAGAGATCTGCTGCAGGAATGGAATTCCCTGCAAAACAGCCCGATGACAGCAGTGCCGCAGACTTACCTGTGCCGCTATTTTGTGCTAGACGATGTGTACACCCAGTCACTGCCTGGCGCCAGTGCGCTGGATACGTTCTCCGATCTGCTGCCGCTCGTGACGGATGGCGTGCGGCGCCGTGCATGGCCGAAAGAAGATCATCTGAAATCGCGTTACCTGGTCTTCTCCTGCAATTTTCATTGCGGTCCGGGCGGCGGCGTTGAGACTTACCTGCGCGGGATGTGGAACGCGATCGGTGCCGAGATCAGGCAGATCTGGAGCTACTGCTATGGATTTGCCGGCGTCGACGATGCGGAAAAATTTGTCGCCTACATGAAGAAATGCCAGCTCGGCGCGGCGCTGTTTTTCGTCGGCTCCAACGACCTGTCGCTGGAAGCGCAATTGAAGGCGCTTTATCTCAAGCAGGAATTCGCCAAATTCGCGGTCGACAATCAAGGCCTGGATGCGGCCGTGTTGAGGGCAAATTATCAAGCCTTCATCCAGCGCGTGGCGCCCACCAACCTGGCCGGTCCGACCTGGACCCCGGGAAAATACAGACTGCCGTGATTAACCGGAGGGCATAAAGTGACCAAACAATTGGATTTACTCGATATTCAAGGCAACGTGATTCGCGCATATGGACGCTTCGGCTATCCCGTCGCGCGCTATGCATTCCTGAACATCAGGCACGGCGGGCGGGCGCGCGCGTTTGTCGGTGCTCTCACCCGAAAGGTGACTACCTCGGTCGACTGGGGCGATGGCCAGGGGCAGATACCGCAGCCGAATTGGACCGTTAATGTCGCGTTCAGCTATCAAGGCCTGAAGCATCTGGAACTGCCGCGCGCATCGCTGGTCGGATTCTCGTCGGAGTTCATCGAAGGCATGAAATTCCGGCGCGACATTCTCGGGGATGATGGTCCGAGCGCCCCGGCGCACTGGGATCCGATATGGCAGCACAACCACGAAACGCGTGACAAGGACGTGCACATATTCGTCGCGCTCAATGCGCGCCTGCCGGCGCTGCTGGAAGAAAGCTATGCCTGGCTGAAGGACTTGATCGCCGAGCACAGTGATGGCGTGAGGCTGCTGGGCGGCCATCTCGGCGACGACGGCGCGATACTCGATTATCAGGACGTCAAGATCGTGATGGAGGACGGCAAGCCGACAGCCAAGGAACATTTCGGCTACACCGACGGCATCGGCGACCCGGTATTCGAGGGCGTCTCGTATGACGCCGATCGCGTCAACGGCCGCGGCAAGCAGCTCGAAAACGGCGAATGGGCGCCCCTGGCGACCGGCGAATTCCTGATGGGCCATATCGACGAAGCGAGAGAATATCCGCCGGCTCCGAGCCCGGTCCTGCTGGCGCGCAACGGCACGTACATGGTGTACCGCAAGCTGCACGAAAACGTGGCCACCTTCGACGCATACCTGGAGGAGCACGGCAAGAAATTCCCGGGCGGGAAGGAGCTATTGGCGGCCAAGTTTGTCGGGCGCTGGCGCGACAATGGCGCACCGCTGGTGAAGGCTCACGACCAGGCCAGCAAGGAAGAATTCGACGCGAAGCTGGCGGCGGCCGATGCGAAGGGACGAGACAAACTGCTATGCGACTTTACCTACGACGACGACATGAGCGGCGCCAAGTGTCCGTTCAGTTCGCACGTTCGCCGCATCAACCCGCGTGCCTCGCTTGAGTTCACGCGCGACGAGCAAAACCCGAAGAACATCTGCGGCGCGTTCGAGATATCAAAGGGCGCATTCGATACGCCGGGCGCACTGGCGAATCGGCGGCGCCTCTTGCGCCGCGGCCTGCCTTACGGCGACGTCAGGGACCGCAGCCGCGACGATGGCAACCACGGCATCATCATCATGATGATCAACGCCGATATCAATCGCCAGTTTGAGTTCGTACAGCAGCAGTGGATCAATTACGGCAACGATTTCAAGGCTGCCAACGACAAGGAAATCATCCTCGGCAATCACAGCACCGACGACGAATTTCCGAGCAAGGCGGTGATCCAGGTCGATCCCAAGGGCGACCAGCCGCCGTACTTCCTGCCGAAAATCCCGCGTCTGGTGGAGACGCGCGGCGGCGAATATTTCTTTGTTCCGAGCATGACGGCGTTGCGGATGATCGCCATGGGCGTGATTGATCCGACCTGAGGCGCGCCGGCGTGTTGCGTCGCTTGGCGACGCAACACTACAGCATCAGGGCGGCCGTCAGCGACTGCACTTCGTCCGCGGATTCTTCGAGAATGCTGGCCAGGGTACCCTCGCCGACCGCGTAGTCGATGGTCGAGGCGGATTCCATGGATGTCGCGCCGGCCCGCTCGTGCAGCGGCGATGCAACCGGTGACAGATCGTTGGCGAGCAGCAGCGTATCGCCCAGCGTTTCCGGCGGCAGTGCACGATAACCGTACCAGAGCGCTTCAACCGCCTCGGTGACCGCTTCCGGCACCGACAGCTGCTTCAGTACCGCGCGGCCAATGATGCGCTCGCCATACTCGACCCAGTCCTCAGGGTCGCCATCCAGCAGCCCGGGAAATTCCTCGGCGCGGGACAGCAGGTAAAAGCCGCCGACTTCATGCACGATACCGGCGAACATGGCCGCTTCCGGGTCCAGATGCGTAACCCTGTGCGCAATCACATGCGCCAGCGCGGCGACATGCGCAGTGTGCGCCCACAGCTGCTCCGCTTTTTTGCGCAGCGCCGGATTGGTCGGCTTGCCGCCAAACTGGCGTACCACCAATGCGGCGACCATCGAGTGCAGGGTGCGAAAACCGAGACGCGTCACCGCGGTGCGCACGTTGGCGATTTCGCGCCCGCTGCGGTTGTAAGCCACCGAATTGGCGATTGCCACCGTGCGCGCCGCCAGCAGCGGCTCGGCCAGCACCAGCTTGGCGGCTGCCTCGATATGGCAGTTCGGGTCGTCGAGCGCTTGCTGGATCTTGAGCGTCGCATTGACGTTGGTCGGGAAAATCAGATCGCCTCTGCTGGCTTCAGCGGCGATGTTCTTGAAAGCTTCAAGTCTGTCCATGGCTAACGAACCTCATAGATTGGCTAAAGTATTACCTGCGACAAAACAGCTTACCCTTAACCCGGAAATTTAACCAGACCGGCCTTACACTTGGCGGCGGCGAAAATCTCTTGTCTCGAAGACATGCTGCGTTCAATTTGTAGCGGGCTAGTGCCGTCAAGTATGCAACACTGCACTAGATATCCCAGCTGGTCGGCTCTCTCCGTGCGGCCTTGTTGTATTCATGGCGGAACATCGAAATCGCCCGGTACACCACCCTGCGGGCGCGGTTGATTCCGCCCAGCGGCCGATGCACGGGCAATGCGTGCCATGGCGAGAAAGACAGGTTTTCGCCGAATTCCTTTTGTTTCGCGCTATCGAATTCCTGCTGCGGAATCCTGATGGTCGCCAGCTTGCGAAACGGCGAAACAGTCTCCAGCCACTCCTTGCCCGGATCCTCGATCGGCATGGTATCGGCATCGGTTTGGAACTGCACCGAAAAGTCGAACAGCGCGTCGCCTTTTTCCAGTTGGCTCATCATCGCCAGCCTCAGATAGTCGTCCGACGGGTCAGTCGGGATGGTGTCCGGCGTAGCGACGTGCGGGGTGGCCGAATACTTGACCGCCGCATCGCCGAACGCATACGGCGTGGTGCTGAAGTAGCGGATCTGCAGCGGATTGGCGAACTTGATCATCGATTTGTACAAGTTCCAGCCAACCCGAAAGTGAGTCAGGAAGAACCACGCGATTGCCAGCACGTTGCTGGTCAGCGCCTTGATCAGGGCGTCGAATTCCTGCACGTCCGCAGTGACGAAGACGTTGGTGCTGATCACGATAAAGTCGTGGGTCCGTTCGTCCTGTTCCTGCTCCAGGATCTTTTCGCCGGGGACGCCCATCAATTTGATCGCCATGCCGCGGATGTCGCCCTTGATGTCCGGTTGCATGGTGCCGTTCTGGTTGGAGAATCTGATCCAGGCCTGGTAGGTCACTGCTTCCTTGAATAGGCCGACGCGCAATTTCGGCGCCAGGTTCTGCTCGATGATGAACTCGGCCTTCACCACGCCATGCATCTTCGGATGGGCGTCGCGCCGCATGATGCCGGTCGGGTTGTCCTTGATGATCTTGGCCTGGAGGCGATCCGCGAGATCCTGTGTATACGCCGCTTCACCGGAAGGAGGGTATTCCGTAGCCAACTGCCTGTCTGTCATGTGCATCCTTCTTTTTGAGGTTCTCCCGCAAGATCGCATGGGTCGCAATGCTCGGTGGCGTTTCAAGCTATATTACCTTCTTTCAGATGCGCAGGAACGAGATAAATGAGGCCGAAAAGAGTCATCCGGGGAGCGTCCCCTTGCTGAAGAACGGCTTTCACAAGACGATGTTTTTTCGTCGCGCATCCGGCGCCCAGACCCATGCGCCGCACCGGGGCGGCGGCGAACTGTTTAACCTGGATGCCGCGCTCACGGTTTTCCTGGCGCTGATCAACAGCCTGCGCGATGTGCACAGCCGCATCGAATTGCATCAAGCGTTCTGCACGCCGAACATCCGCATCAACGAAGACGGCTCGATCGAGCTGCGCAACGATGTCAGCGCGCCGCTCGCCTACATCTCGCCGGAGCAGACCGGCCGCATGAACCGCCGTGTCGACTACCGCAGCGATTATTATTCGCTCGGCGTGGTGCTCTATGAGTTGCTGACCGGGCGGCTGCCGTTCGAGTCCGATAACGTGATGGAACTGGTGCACAGCCACATCGCCAAGCAGGCAGTGGTACCGACCAGGCACAACCCCGAAATCCCGGAAGTCGTCGGCGACATCGTCCTGAAGCTGCTGGCCAAGAATGCCGAAGACCGCTATCA
>DHXL01000003.1:3432-18966 GCA_002415335.1 Oxalobacteraceae bacterium UBA5157 | reverse complement strand
GCGCCATTCCCGTTGGGCGAGAGCGATATCTGCGATCGCTTGCAGATTCCGCAAAAATTGTATGGCCGCGAAGCAGATGTCGGCCAGCTGATTTCCGCCCTGAACCGGATCACCGGCGGCGGAGTCGAGATGCTGCTGGTGACCGGCTATTCCGGCATCGGGAAATCGTCGCTGGTGCACGAGATTCACAAGCCGGTGGTGGCGCGGCGCGGCTATTTCGTCTCCGGGAAATTCGACCAGTTCAAGCGCAATGTTCCTTACTCGGCGATCAATCACGCGTTCCGCGAATTGATGCGGCAGATACTGACCGAGAGCGAGAGCCGGATCGCCGAGTGGCGTGCCAAGCTGGTCAAAGCCCTGGGCCCGAACGCGCAGTTGGTGATTGATGCCATTCCCGAGCTCGAATACATCATCGGCAAGCAGGAGAGCGTAACGCTTAACGCATCGCGTAACAGCTATAACTATGTGATGCAGAATTTTGTCGAGGTATTCACCCAACCGGAACATCCGCTGGTGCTGTTCCTCGATGACTTGCAATGGGCCGATGCGGCATCGCTCAAGCTGATCAGCCTGTTGATGAAGAGCCTGGACGAGCCTTGCCTGTTGTTGATTGGTGCCTATCGCGACAATGAAGTCGATGCCGGTCATCCGCTGATGATGACGATCGACGATATCCGGAAAGAGGCGCGCGTCAGCACGATCGAGGTCAAGGCGCTGGAGCAGGCCAGCATCACCGAATTGATTGGCGATACGGTCAAGAGCAACCGCAAGGCGATCATGCCGCTCGCGCAGCTGATTTGCCGCAAGACGCTGGGCAATCCGTTTTTCGTCGGCCAGTTCCTGAAGAGCCTGTACAACGAACACTTGCTGCAATTCGACGCCGGACGCTGGCATTGGGATATCGGGCAGATCGAGGCGCTCGGGATCACCGACAACGTGATCGATCTGTTGATGAAGGAATTGCGGCGCCTTCCGGCTTCGACCCGGTACCTGCTGACGCTGGCCGCTTGCATCGGCAACCACTTCGACCTGAAGACCCTGGCCACGGTCAGCGAGCAAGACGAGGACGAGGCCAGGGCGATCCTGCAGCAAGCGATCGGTGCCGGCTTGATCACGGTATACGAGGCCGGCCTCAAGGCCGCCGCGCCGGCGTTCGACGCCTATTATTTTTCACATGACCGGGTCCAGCAAGCAGCCTATGAAGGCATTCCGGAACGAGAAAAGGAACAGGTGCACAACAGGATCGGGCGCTTGCTGTTGATGAGCATGGACGCAGAGGAAAGAGAAGAGCGCATCTTCGACATCGTGCATCAGTTGAATGAAGGGCGAGCCCTGCTGAGCGATGCGAGCGAAAGAGATGAGCTGGCGCGCCTGAACTTGTGCGCGGCGAAAAAAGCCAGGCAATCCGCCGCCTTCGACGTGCACCGCGCCTGCATCGAAATCGCGAGAGATTTTGGTGATGCCGCGCTGTGGCCGCTCAAGCAGGAATTCATACACGAGCTGTATATGGAATTGATCAACGCCGCCTTTGCGCGCGCCGACTATAACGAGATGGAGCGTCTGTGTCAGGTGGTGTGCGATAACAGCGCCAGCACACAAGAAGCGATTGATGCCAAGGACATGCTGATTCGTTGCTACGCGGCGCTTTACAAGCCGAGGGAATTGCTGAAAACCGGTATCGAGTCGCTGGCACTGGCCGGCATCGAGGTGCCGCGGCGGCTGGGCCGGCGCCATATCGTGCTGGCGCGACTTCGCCTTAAACTGGCCCTGGCCGGCAGGGATCCGCTGGAACTCGCCAACTTACCGGCGGCGCACGATCCGCAGTTCCTGCTGCAGCTGCGATCCAGCAACCTGTTTCTGGCTTACGGTTTCACGTATTTGGCCGATTCCAAGGTGGTGCTGTGGGTCGCGCTCGAAATGATACGCAAGTCAATTCGCTTTGGCATCTCGCCGTTCTGCGCCTACGCCTACGTAGTGTGGGCGCGCACGCTGGCGGGCCGGCTCGGCAAGCAGGTCGACGGATATAAATTCGGCAAGGTGTCGACCGGCCTTGGACCGGAGCGCTACCTGCTCGGCACGGTCGGTATCTTTCAAGGCATCATTCGCCACCACCAGGAGCACCTGGGTCTGTCACTGCAACCGCTGATGGACACTTACGTAAAGGCGATGGAGACCGGCGATCGGGCGGGCGCGATGGTGGCGCTATCGTTTTCGGATGCGATCCGATTCCAGTCCGGCGTCAGGATCGACGAAGGCCTGGTGCAAATTCGCAGGGACATCGGAATCTATCGCAAGATGGATTATTCGGCACTGCTGGGCGTCATGATCCCATGGGCTTTGCTATTTTCCAGGCTGGTCGGCGCGTCGAGTGCGGAGATCGGCAACGGCCTTGGCCAAGAAGATTATGCCGATGCGCGTAAGCTGGCCGACGATCCGTGGGGCGTGTTTTACGTGCGCGCGATCCAGAGCACCGAAGAGTATCTTTTCGGAGAATATGCCGCAGCGCGCGCGCATGCGAAAGAGGCAATGCGACTACCCGGTTTCGATTTCGGCACGCCGTCTTCCGGTTTTCTGATGTTCGTCTACTCATTGGCCTGTCTCGGGATGTGCGACGCGCGCAGCAGTCTGGCAAGACCCGCAATCGCGGCGGCAACCAAGATGCAGCGCAGGTTCAAGGAATGGGCGCGTCACGCCCCGATGAACTATTTGCATAAATGGAATTTGGTTGAGGCCGAACGCTGGCGCGTGATCGGTAACACCGAGCAGGCGGCATTGCACTACGACCTGGCGATCAAAGGTGCACGCGAACACCGCTTTTGCAACGACGAGGCACTGGCCAACGAACTTGCCGGCAGGTTTTATCTGCACGCGGACAAGGACATGATCGCGCGCATGCACATGGAAGAAGCGCACGCCAAGTATGTGGAGTGGGGCGCGTTTGGCAAGGCACGGCAGTTGGAAGAACTGTATCCGCTCCTGTTGTCGCGCATTGCCGGAGGACTGCGCGAAGGCATCGCGCCCGTAATCGGCGCAGGCGGGCAAAGGCTGGATATGGACACCATCATCAAGGCGTCGCAAACATTGTCCGGCGAAATCCAACTCGACAAATTGCTCGAAAAGCTGATGCGGCTATTGATCGCGAATGCCGGCGCGCAAAAAGGCATGCTGCTGCTGCAGAACGATGGTGTCCTGACCATTCAGGCCCAGGCGCGCGCCGACGCGCAGGGCGACACGATCGAGGTGCGGCAGGCGCTGTCGTTCGAGGAAAGCGGCGACCTGAGTTTGGCGATCGTCAACTTCGTCAGACGTACCGGCGAGAAAGTCGTACTGGGCGATGCCGGCAACGATAGCCAGTTCAGCGGCGACCCGTATATCGAGCGCGTGCATCCGAAGTCGGTCCTCTGCATTCCGTTACAAAAGCAAAGCGAGCTGGTCGGGATCCTGTACCTGGAAAACAATTTGGCGGCCGACGCGTTTACGCCGGAACATACCGAATTGCTCGAAATTCTGTCGACGCAAATTGCCATCTCGTTGGAAAACGCCGGCCTGTACACGAAGCTGGAACAGAAAATTGAAGCGCGCACACAAGCACTGCGTCAGAAGAACGGCGAACTGAATGACACGCTCGATTCCCTGCGTCAGGCGCAAAAGCAATTGGTCGAATCGGAAAAACTCGCCTCTCTCGGTCAGTTGGTGGCGGGCGTCGCGCATGAAATAAATACGCCGGTCGGCGTCGGCGTGACCGGCGCGTCCACGCTGGCCGAGGAAACCGCCAAGCTGCAAACGATGTACCAAGCCGGTACCATGAAGCGCTCCGATCTGGAAAGCTATGTCAGCACAGCGGCGACCATCAGCAAACTGTTGCTGTCGAATATGGAACGCGCCGCGACGCTGATCCAGAGTTTCAAGGAAGTGGCGATCGACCAGACCAGCCAGGAACGGCGCCGCGTCGAATTGAAGACATATATCGAGGAAGTGCTGTTGAATCTCAGCCCGATGCTGCGCAAGACGATGCACACGGTGACGGTCGACTGCCCGGACGCGCTCGATGTCGATACCTATCCGGGTGCGATCTCGCAGGTATTGACGAATTTTGTGATGAACGCGTTGTTGCATGCATTTGCCGACGGCGACCATGGCAAGATGGCGATTGTGGTGAGGGCGCCGGACGCATCCTCGGTCGAGCTGCGCTTTTCCGACAATGGCAAGGGCATACCGCAAGAGGCCATACCCAAGATATTCGATCCGTTCTTTACCACGATGCGCGGCCGGGGCGGCAGCGGATTGGGCTTGAATATTGTTCATAATCTGGTGACCGGCACCTTGCAGGGGAAGGTGACGGTGGACAGCACGCTTACGGTTGGCACCACGTTTATTCTGAATTTCCCGCGCAACGCGGTCAATGGCGCGGCAGCGGCAATAGTCCAAGGACGTCAACACCATGCTTGAAGATTTCTCGTTCGCACCGGAACCGGAGAAACGTCCGGCCAACCCTGAACTGCCGTGGCGGATACTCATCGCGGACGATGAGGAAGAAGTGCATGCGGTCACCACGGTGGCCTTGGCCGACGTGGTCTTCAAAGGCCGCCCCATCGAGTTCCTGCACGCGCATTCGGCATTGGAGGCGCGCCAGATACTGGAGGCCAATTCCGATGTCGCCATCATCCTGTTGGACGTGGTGATGGAAGCCGACGATGCCGGGCTGCGACTGGTGCGCGAGATCCGCGAGCAACTCGGCAACAAGCGGTTGCGAATCGTGTTGCGCACCGGCCAACCAGGACAGGCACCGGAACGCGAAGTGATCATCGATCACGATATCAACGATTACAAATCCAAGACCGAACTGACGCGGCAAAAACTGCTGACCTGCATCATCGCGGCGCTGCGCTCATTCGACGACATCCTGGCACTCGAGAAGAGCCTGCAAGGGCTGGAGCACATCGTCAGCGCCGCCGGTTCTCTGCTGCAGGCGTTCTCGGAGCGGACCTTCGCCGACGAGATATTGGCACAGATCGGCCTGTTGATCGGAACCCCCACCGATGGTTTGATCTGCCGCCGTGTGAAAGGAAGTGATGCGATCACGGTCGTGTCGGCGATCGGGAAATACCTGCAGCCGGACGCCGCGGCACTGGCGCTGGTGCAGCACGCATTCGACGCCAAGGGCAACATCTACGGCGACGCCGAGATGTGTCTGTATATTCAGCCGCTCAAGGGATCCAGCGAATACGCGGCGCTGATTCCGGCGCCGCGGCCCTTGAGTGTCTTGGAGCGGCGGCTGGTCGAGGTGCTGTGCACCAATATCGCAGCGGGTCTGGCCAATGTCCAGCTATACGAATCGCTGATTGATCTGAGCCGGGATCTGGAAAGCCAGGTGATCGATCGCACCCGCGATCTGTCGATTGCAAAAGATGCGGCCGAAGCCGCCAATCAAGCCAAGTCGGAATTCCTGGCAGTGATGAGCCATGAAATCCGTACACCGATGAACGGCATTCTCGGCATGATGCAATTGGCGCTGCAAGACAGCGCCAATCTCGATCAGCGTGAACACCTGGAGACCGCACAATATTCGGCCGAAGCCTTGCTGACGATACTCAACGACATTCTGGATTTTTCGAAGCTGGAGGCCGGTAATCTCGAATTCGAGGCGATCAGTTTCGACGTCGTCAAGACGGTCGAGAGCGTGCTCAACCTGATGTCGTCGCGTGCCCATGAAAGCGGCCTGTGGCTGAAATTCGGATGCGCGCCGGGCGTGCCGCGGTTGCTGGTCGGCGACGTCGGTCGACTGCGCCAGGTGCTGCTGAACCTGATCAGCAATGCGATGAAATTCACGGTGAGGGGCGGCCTCACGGTCGAGATCAAGCAAATCGCCGCCGCCGATGGTGCGGTTGTCTTGCGCTTCGCGGTCAGCGACACGGGTATCGGCATCGCGGCGGGCGCCACCGACCGATTGTTCCAGTCATTCGCGCAGGCCGACAGTTCGATCTCGAGGCGCTTCGGCGGTACCGGGCTGGGATTGTCGATATGCCGCAAGATCGTTGAAATGCAGGGCGGAAAAATCGGAGTCGACAGCACGCTCGGTGCCGGCAGCCGATTCTGGTTCGAGCTGACATTCGGCGTCGCGGCCGACGGCGAGCAATCCCCGCCGCAGCTGCACTTGACGCAAGAGGTGGAACCGCGCGGCATGAAGATCCTGCTGGCGGAAGATAACGAAATCAATCAGAAAGTGGCCGGCACCTTGCTGCGCAAGGCCGGGCATACTGTCGAGATCGTACAGAATGGGCTGGAGGCGGTCGAGGCACTGCGCAACCACATGTACGACGTGGTGCTGATGGACATGCACATGCCCGACATGGACGGGCTGGAGGCGACGCGCGCGATCCGTGCGATGTCGGGCCCGGCGTCCAGGGTGCCGATCGTCGCGCTGACCGCGGCCGGTGCGCTGTCCGATATCCAGATATGTCTCGATGCAGGAATGAATTTCTTCCTCGCCAAGCCATTCAGGATGGAGCGCTTGCGCGGCATTCTGCTGGAACTGGGTGCGTCCAGGAACAGCACTGAATAGAGCCTGCAAATAGCCTGCAACATCGTCGCCTGGGTACGGAGTACCGAGTACGCCGAACGATAATGATGTGTCGAGCGCGAGCATGTCCGGAACGACCCCGGACATGCATCCGCGCCATGTCCGGCGCTGTGCCGGATGCGTTGTTTCAGGCTATGCCGATGTCTTCCAGAGCGATCAAGGGCATTTGGAGGGATGCAATTTCGACAATAGTCGCCTCGCCGCCATGCATAACTCCGAAATGGCCGCGGTTTCCCCCTCTTCTTCCGCGCTGCTTTAACAATTGCCCCCCGATAATGATTGTTAAGAAATTCCGGCCCGTGCCGCAGTCCATTGGCCGCCGGAGTTGCTCATCAAGCAGGAGTTCAAGATGGATATCAATCAGCCGGTGCGCCAGAATGACGCTTTGCACGGAGAATGCTCCGACGAGGACGACTACGCGCAAGCCATCCCCACGCCGCGCCACGAACTCGCTCCGGCACATGTCGCGGTCGATCTGAAGTCGATACGGGAAGCGATCGCTCGGGTCGAGGCGGAAGCCAAGGCCACCGTTGCCGCCGAAAACCGCGTGCATGCAGAAGCGCGCGCCCGCTCGTTGGCAGAAGATCGCGCAAGGGTCGATTCGGCGGCTTCCGTCGAAGCGTACAAGAGCGCCAGGGCAGCGGAGGAAGCGATCGCCGCCAGCCGCGCCCGTCTCGAAGCCGAACGCCAGGCGAGGGCCGCCAGCGAAGCGCGTGCGGTCGCCATCAACAAGGAAATCACCGAATTACGCGCTCGCGCGGAGGCCGATACCCAGGCCGGCCTGATCGCCGTCGAGCGCGCCAAGGCCGAGAAAGAAGCCAAAAAGCGCGCGCTCGAACAGATCGCCGCCGAGTCCGAGCTGACCGCGCATGCCGCAGCCAGCGCACAACGGATGGCCCAGGAAGCCGAGCTATCGCGCCGCCTGATCGCCGAACGGATTGCCGCTTCACATTCCGCCAAGCAGGAAGCCGAAGCACGAGCCCGCGCCGACGTTCATATGACCGAACTTGCGCGCGAGCGCGAACGCAGTGAAAAGGAAGCGCGCCAAACCGCCGAAAAGCTGGCGCATGCGCGGCGCGAGGCGCTCGATCTTTCGATGCAGCGCGATCGCGCCGAAACTCTTGCGCTGGAATCCGCCCTTGACCGCGCCCCGGTTGAAGTGCGCGCCCGCGAAGAAGCCCGTGCGCGCGCAGCGACCGAACACGAAGGCGAGATGGTCGCCCAGGCTCGTGCCGAGTCCGAACAGCGCGCACTCGAATCGCTGCACATGCGTTTGCAGGCCGATGTCGAACTGACCGATGCGTCAGTGCGGCGTGAACACGCCGACGCACTGGCTGCGGCGACTGCGCAGGCACGACGCAGTGCCGAGGAGCGGATCCGGGTCGCGACTGAAGCACGGATTAATGCCGAGCGACAATTGCAAAGCTCCGCGATTGCCCGCGTCGAGGCCGAGCATCGCGCCGACGTGCAGGTGCGGGCGCGGATCGCTGCCGAGACGCAGGCAGTGCAAGAGGCGCGTCAGCGTGCCGAAGCCGAACAACAGGTTGCCGCCGCAGCGCAGGCGCGCAGCGAAGAGGAGCGCCGGGCGCAGCAGCTGGCGGCCCAGCGCGTGGAACTGGAACGCAGCGCGATGCGCATGGCCGCGGCCCAGACTGCCGCCGAACAGGACGCATTCGCGGCAGCCACCGAACATGCCGAACTGCAGCGCAAGAGCGCCGAGGCGACCGCCCTCAAGGCGCGTCAGGCGCTGGAATTGGCGCGTGCCGAGCGCGAGCATGCCGAATCGGAACAGCAGGCGTTATTGGCCTTGCAGGAAAAACGATGCGCGGTAGAGGATGCCAACGCCGCCGCGCAAGCCCGCGCCCAGGCGGACCAGACGCAATCGGACCTGTTGCGCATGCGTGAGCAGAGCGAGGATGCGGCGCGTATCGCGCAAGAAACCGAAAGTGCTGCCACGACGCTGGCGTTGACGAAGGCCAAGGAGCAAGCCGAATACAAGAGCCGCGCGGCGCAGACAGCCTTGCTCGCCGCGCGCGAAGCGGTTGAGCTGGCCGGCGTGCAGCGCCAGCGCGCCAAGGATGAACAGCAGTCGCTTGAAACCATGCAGGAGAAATTGCAGGCAGAGCGCGAACGCGCTGCCGCCGTGCGGCAAGTGCTGCAGGCGACGCAGGAAAAACTCGCGTCCACGCAAGCCGCGCGCGACGAAGCCGGAGCCCGCGCGCGCGCCGAGAACGAACAAGCGCAGTTGATGCGTGCGCGCGAACAAGCCGAACGCGAGGTGCGCATGGCGCGCGAAGCCGAAAGCACCGCCGCCAAACACACTGTGGCGCAAACGCAATTACGCGTCGACTTGCAGCGCAAGGCGGCACAAACGGCGCTGCTGAAAGCGCGCGGGACGGTGGAGTTGGCGCGGGTTGAACGCGAACGTGCGGAAGTTGAGCAGAAAGCGCTGCTAGCCATGCAAGAGAAGCTGCGTTGCGAACATGCGGCACGCGCCGACGCCGAAGCGCGCCTGCGTGCCGATCAGGAACAGAGCGAATTGATGCGGGCACAGGGCCAGGTCGAGCAACAAGTCCGCAGCGCCGGTGAAGCCAAGCGCATCGCCGACAAGGAGCGGCTTGAAAAACTTGCGGAGCACGCCGACATGCAGCGCCGCACTGCCGATGCCGCCGAAGCACGAGCGCGCGACGCGGTCGAACTGGCGCGCACCGAAAAGGAACGCGCGATTGCGGAGCAGCATGCGCTGGACGCCCTGCAAGAAAAGCTTGCGGCGGAGCAGGCCGCACGCTCCGCCGCATTGCTGCGCATTCAATCGGAAGAACAGCAGACCGCGCTGCTGCGCGCAACCGAGAAAGCCGACAGCGAGGCGATCCATGCCAACCAAGCCCAGCGCGCGGCGGAACAGATTGCACTTGAGAAAACAATCGAAATGGCAGCGTTGCAGCGTCAGGCCGCCACCGCTGCTGCACTGAACGCGCAACAGGCGATCGAACTGGCGGAGGCTGAGCGTACACGCGCCGGCGCCGAACAGCAGACGCTGGAAACGATTCAGGAAAAATTGCGGGTCGAACTGCAACGCGGCGAAGCCGAGCAACTGACGCTGGAAGCCATCGCCGAAAAATTCGACGCAGAGCGGCGCGCATGCGACGAAGCCGAACGGCGCGCTGCGGCGGAACGCGAGGCGGCGTTGTTGGCGACCCAGCGTTTGAATCTCGAAATCGCCGCGAAGACTGCCGAAGAAGCACGCGTGCTGGCCGAGCGGCGCGCGATCGACGCTACGCGCGAGCGGGTCCAGACGGATGAGAGCCTGGCCCTTCAGGCGGTTGCGGTATGCGCCAGGCACGAGAGCGAACGGGCGCAAGCCGAGACGGCCACGCGGCGCCTGATTGAACGGATTTCCGACCAGGACACGACGCTTGTCGATTGGCGCGCGCGCGCCGAATTGCTGTTGGCCGATTCACCGACGCCGATCGGCGCTGAAAGAACAGGGGGCCGGATGAAGACCGTTGCGGCGGTCCTGGGCGGCTTGCTGTTCTTCACGGGCCTGGCGGGTGCCGCGAGTTGGGGCCTGTACGGCAATCAGGACTGGGATCGTGTTGCAAGTGTCACACAGCAGTGGCTGGGGGCGGTTGCAGGCGCCGCGCCCATTGCGCCTGCCGCACCCGCCATGCCGGCCGCCGTAATCGGCCAGCCGCAGCTCCGGATGTCAACCATGCTCGCCGCGACGCCGGTGCAGCAGTCGGCGGATGACAATACGGCCGCGCCTGAAACATCCAAAGAGTAGAGGACGGGGAACGGCCGGATACGTTTTAGGCTACCTGGCCGATGCCGGCTTCTCGGCAATAGGCACCGTTCAATTGGCGCAATCACGAGCGTCGCGTAGAAAAAATACGTATATTGTGTCATTCTTGCCAACTCGCGCAGGGGAAAGCGCAACGCGATGCTTGTTCTCGGTCTCGGGAAGCGTCGCGCCATGGCACGCGCAGCGGGCAGCGATTCCAAAGGTCAGGGTGTCGTCCGCATGTCGCGCGTGGGGATTGCGATATTCCAGCCGCTCAAGCAGATGCGAAATCGCAGGGATTCGCATGCACTTGACATAGCAGAGAAGGTGTACCATACGTTACTTTTTCGCAGCACAATACTCTCGATGAAAAACATGTCATTCCTATCTCGCTGCATGCCAAAGCCCGGTTTCCCGCTTGTCCGTCGTGCCCTCGGACGTCCCCATCTATTGGCTGCCGCCATGGCGGTATTATTGGCTGCACCGGCCATTGCGGACGACATGACGGATATCGGCAAGCTGCTGAAGGCTGGTCAAACGGCGGAAGCGTTGACCAGGGCCGATGGGTTTCTCGCCAAGCATCCGCGCGACGCCCAGATGCGGTTCCTGAAAGGCGTGATTCTGACCGAGCAAAATAAATCGGCCGAAGCCATCGTAATCTTTACCAAGCTGACCGAGGATTATCCCGACTTGCCCGAACCGTATAATAATCTCGCCGTCTTGTACGCATCCGGCGGCCAGTACGATAAGGCGCGCGTCGCGCTCGATACGGCGATACGTACCAATCCGACTTATGCCACCGCCTACGAGAATCTGGGCGATGTGCATGCCAAGCTGGCTAGCCAGGCTTACGACAAGGCGTTGCAGCTCGATTCCGCCAATTCGACCGCGAAGTCCAAGCTCATTCTGCTGCGCACCTTGGCCGGCAACGCCGCCTCCAATGGCAAAGTCGCGGTCGCGCAGACGCCGGCGGTGGCCGTTGCGATCGCGCCCAAGCCGGTCGTAGTCGCCGTCGCCCCGACCCAAAAAGCCGCGCCGGCGCCGGCCGCCGCTGAGCCGGTCGCCGCCGCATCGACCAGGCAGAAGGTCGCGGCTGCGCCCGCATCGGTCAAGCCGGCCAGCAAGCCAGCACCGGTGGCCAGGGACGAGGCGGAAACCGCCGCAGTATTGAGCGCGGTCCATGACTGGGCACGGGCCTGGAGCGCGAAAGATGTGAAGGGCTATCTGAATTCCTACGCTGCCGATTTCCAGACGCCCAAGGGCCTGTCGCACAAAGCCTGGGCCGACGAGCGGCAAGCGCGGATCGTCGGAAAAGGACGTATCAACGTAAAAATTGAGTCGCCGCACGTGATCATCAAAGGTAGTACCGCAACGGTAAAATATCGCCAGATATACGAATCCGATCGTTTGTCCGCCGACAGCCACAAGACGCTGGTGTTGACGAGGCAGGGCGGCAAGTGGCAAATCAAGCAGGAACGTGCAGGAAGCTGATGTTGTGCTGTCAATCACATAATCGCCGAGAGGGCAATCCGATGCGGACGTTGTCGGTCGGGTTGGCAGCACTGCTGACAGTCGCCAGCTGCGCGGTTGTCCCCTCCGCGTGGGCGAAGACACAGGTCGACAAGGTGCGTGTCAAGCCTGATCCGGAAGTGCTGTTGAATGACGTGTACCGGGATCTGAACGCCCATCATTTGCGCGCAGCGCAAGCGATGGCGGACGAGCTGGTCGACGCCTACCCGAATTTCCGGCTGGGACAGTTGATCCGCGGTGACTTGCTGATGATGCATACGCATACGGTGACGACGTTCGGTGCCGTGCCGAACGCGCCAGAGGACAAGCTCAAGAATTTGCGCGAAGAAGCGGTGGCACGCCTGAAATCGCTACGCGACCGCCCTGATCCGAAGCTCATGCCGCGTTCCATCCTGCAACTGCGCAAAGACCAAAAATATGCGCTGATCGTGGATGCGAAACGGTCACGCCTCTACGTCTACGAAAATCAGGGGAGCCGGCTGAAATTCGTGACCGACTACTACATCAGCCAAGGCAGGTTGGGCGTCAACAAGCTGAAAGAGGGTGATCAGAAGACTCCTCTCGGCGTGTACTACATCACGGCCCGCCTGTCCGGTGCGAAGCTGCCGGATTTTTATGGCGTCGGTGCGTTGCCGATCAATTATCCGAATGAATGGGACAAGGTCAACGGCCGCAGCGGTTCCGGGATTTGGCTGCATGGTACGCCGTCCGATAGCTTCAGTCGTCCACCCTTGTCATCGGATGGTTGCGTGGTCTTGACCAATCCGGACCTGCACCAGCTGTCGGCATCGGTGGAGATTGGCAAGACGCCGGTGGTCATCAGCGACGATGTGGAGTTCGTCAGCAAGGCAAAGTGGGACGCCGAGCGCGCCACGGCAAACCATCTGGTCGATGCATGGCGGCGCGATGTCGAAAGCCTGAATTCGGCGCGCTTGATGGCAAACTATTCGCACCGGTTCAAGTCGGAGATCGGGGAAAACCTGAATAGCTGGTTCACCAAGCATCAACAGTTCTTACCCGGGGTGGTCAAGGTGTCGGTGAGCTTGCGCGACCTCACCTTCTTCCTGTATCCCGGGCCGGAAGACATGATAGTGAGCACCTTCACGCAAGATGCCGTCATCGGGAAGAGCAGGCACTCGATTCGCAAGCGCCAGTACTGGGCAAAAGAGGGTGCACAATGGAAGATCGTTTCGGAAATCAATCTGTAGCGTGGATCGGCATAAGGAAAGCTGCCTTCGAAGGCAGCTTTTTTTACGGGTGCGCCGTCGCGATCGATCGGCGGGCGCACCGCTTTCAGCGGCGCTTCTCCGCAATCAGCGGCAGCATTTCCGAGGCTTTCAGACGCGGCCGGTGAGTTTCCAGCGCAGCCAACGGCGCGACTTCGGTCATGCTGGCGAGGCAACGCTTGGTCAAATCATGATAGGTCAGCGTGCCTTTCAACTTCCATGCAATTTCTTCATCGCTGAGTTCGCGCATGATCTTCGCCGGCACGCCGCCGGCTAGCGAGCGCGCCGGGATCTTCATGCCGGCGCGCACGAATGCGCTGGCGGCGACGATCGACTGTTCGCCGACCTCCGCCTCGTCCATGACGACCGCGTTCATGCCGACCAGCGCGTCGCGCCGCACGATGCAGCTATGCAGTACCGCGCCATGCCCGATATGGCCGTTTTCTTCCACGATCGTGTCGGCTGACGGAAAGCCATGGATCACGCAGGTGTCCTGCACATTGGCGCCGCGGTGCAGGATAATGCGGCCGAAGTCGCCGCGCAAGGAGGCGCAGGGACCGACGTAGCAATCCGGGCCGACGATGACGTCGCCGATCAGGACCGCGCTCGGGTGGACATAGGCAGTCGGATCGACGACCGGGATGACGCCTTCGATTGAATAACAGGGCATGCGGGCTCCTCAACTGTGTGGTTGGTCAATATCACGATAACCTGTCCGGGTCGCGCCGGATGCCGCGTCGGCCAAGGGGTTCATCCCAAGCCGCCGAAGCGTAGGTAAAAAGAGGACGCCGCTTCAGGTGCATCCTCATCTTCTCGCCGCAAGATATCCAGCACGTACTGCTCGGTGTCCTTGCAAACCGATTGGTAGATCTGGCGGCATAATTCATAGGCAGTCTTTCCGGGCCAGTTTTCCGGCAGCAGTTCCAGCGGCAACTGCGGATCATGCAACTGGACGCGCCGGAATTCATGGATCAACAGCGTACGGATTGCGAATGCCTGTTCCGGGTCGATCGCGCTGCGGGCGCCCAGCAGTTTCGGCAGCGGGGCGAAGTATTTGATAAATCGTTCGTAATCCGCAATCACCGTTCCCAGTTCCCAGCACTGCTGGATCAAATCGCGCAGCGGTCGCGTCCCGGCGAATTCGGATTTGCTCGCATCGCAGGCAAAGACGTTGCCTTTCACGCCGGCCCGTACCAGAATTTCTTCCAGGGTTTCTGCATCGGCACTCGGATGCGCGAATACCGACGGCGCGATCATGCCGAATCCTTCCCACAGTAATTCCTTGCGCAAGCCGGTTCGCTGCTCCGCCGTGATGCTGCCGGAAGTGGCGAACAGCAGCGTCCACTTGCCGTTCCATTCGCGGTGGGACGGTGTGTAGATGCGCTGATGGGCGTGCTCGAAGCGGCGTCCTGCGGACCGATTCAACGCGTACTGGCTGCGCCTGCCTTCGCGTTGTCCATCCAGCCATCCTTCCTCGGCGAGGCGGAATACGCTGGTGCGCACCAGCCGGTCGTTAATGCCGAACGGCGCCAGCAGTTCGATCAGGCTTCCCAGCCAAACCTGTCCGCCGTGCGGCGTAATCACATCGCCGAATAGCGTCATCACGACCGATTTAGCGCGCGGTGGATGGTCCGTCATGTATTGGTCAATCCACTTCTTGAGTGCGGGGCTTTTGGCTGAAGGCATGGTGAGAATATTCGGAGTTGGATGCGGAAGAATCATTGGGCTGGCAACCGGCCAAATGATACAGGCAGAGCCGCGCTGCGTGGCAGCGTCGTCAATATCGATTCCATCTTGATACAAGAAACTATAAATGATACGTGAAAAAGTATTTACATATGCATTATCGTATCATATTATGCACTCATGCTTAAGCGGATCGAATCGCGAAGTAAATGATTTGGATCAAGCTTTTTGAAAACATTCCAGCCTGGTTCCGTGAGAGTAACCCAGGCACAGATACCGATACTGGAGGAAGCAACAATGTATGCACAGCTGGTCGAAACCGGAAGCAAGCAGGTGCGCTCGCTGGACGATATGGCGCCGGACGAGCGCGCGTTTCAGCAACGGGTCGATGCAGGCATCAAGATCGAGGCCAAGGACTGGATGCCCGACGGCTACCGCAAGACCTTGATCCGCCAGATTTCCCAGCACGCGCACTCGGAAATTGTCGGGCAACTGCCCGAAGGCAACTGGGTGACGCGCGCGCCTACACTCAAGCGCAAGTCGATTCTGCTGGCCAAGATCCAGGACGAAGCCGGGCATGGCCTCTACCTGTACAGCGCGGTCGAAACGCTGGGCGTGTCACGCGACGAAGTGCTGGCTGACCTGCATTCCGGCAAGGCGAAGTATTCCAGCATCTTCAACTACCCGACCTTGAGCTGGGCTGACATGGGCGCCATCGGCTGGCTGGTCGA
>DHXL01000003.1:798-3271 GCA_002415335.1 Oxalobacteraceae bacterium UBA5157 | reverse complement strand
CCATCGGCTGGCTGGTCGACGGGTCCGCGATCATCAACCAGATTCCGCTGTGCCGTTGTTCCTATGGCCCCTACGCGCGCGCCATGATCCGTGTCTGCAAGGAGGAATCGTTCCATGCGCGGCAAGGCTACGACATCATGCTCGCGCTGTGCAATGGCACCCGGGAACAAAAGCAGATGGCGCAGGATGCGCTCAATCGCTGGTGGTGGCCGGCCCTGATGATGTTCGGTCCGTCCGATGGCGAGTCCGTCAACAGCGCGCAATCGGCGGCGTGGCGCATCAAGCTGTTCTCGAACGACGAGCTGCGCCAGAAGATGGTCGACCAGACCGTGCCGCAAGCCGAGTTCCTCGGTTTGACTGTGCCGGACCCCGACTTGAAGTGGAGTGAAGAAACGGCGCATTACGCGTTCGGCGAAATCGATTGGACCGAATTCAACAACATCTTGAAAGGCAACGGTCCCTGCAATCGCGAGCGCTTGCGCACGCGGGTCAAGGCCTATGACGACGGTGCCTGGTTCCGCGATGCGCTGGTCGCACATGCAGAGAAACAAGAAAAATCCAAGGCGCCGCTGGTTGCCTGATTCACTGGTTCACTGGAGACTTACATGAGCAAAGAATGGCCCCTCTGGGAAATTTTCATCCGCAGCCAGCATGGTCTGGCGCACAAGCATGTCGGTAGCCTGCATGCGCCGGATGCGGAAATGGCGGTCAACAATGCGCGCGATGTGTACACCCGCCGCAATGAAGGCATCAGCATCTGGGTCGTGAAAGCAGTCGACATCACTGCCAGCAGCCCGGGCGACAAGGCCGCGCTGTTCGATCCGTCCAATAGCAAGGTCTATCGCCATCCGACCTTCTTCCCGATGCCGGAAGAAGTGAAAAACCTGTAACGCCGAGGCAGCCTATTCATGTCGAATCAAAAATTTGAATACCTGTTGCGCCTGGCCGATAACGTGCTGGTGCTGAGCCAGCGCCTGTCGGAGTGGTGCGGCAAGGGGCCGGCGCTGGAAGAAGACATGGCGCTCACCAACGTCGCGCTGGATCTGATAGGGCAGGCGCGCTTCTGGTTCTCTTACGCCGGCGAAATCGAAGGCGCCGGCCGCGATGAAGACCAGCTCGCGTTCCTGCGCGACGCGCACGACTTCCACAATATATTGCTGGTCGAGCAGCCGAACGGCAGCTATGCCGATACGCTGGCGCGCCAGTTTTATTTCGATACCTGGCACTTCCTGTTGCTGCAAAAACTGGTTGAATCATCCGATCAACGCATTGCCGCGATCGCCGAGAAGTCGCTGAAGGAAGTCAGCTATCACGTGCGCCGCAGCGGCGATCTGATCGTGCGCCTGGGCGACGGCACCGCGCAAAGCCACGCGATGATGCAGGCCGCAGTGAATGAGCTGTGGATGTATACCGGGGAAATGTTCCAGGGCGACGCGCTGGACAAGGCCATGGCCGCGCAAGGCATCGCGCCCGATCTTGCCAGCCTGCGCGAGCCGTGGATTAACCACGTGCAGGAAATTTTTCAGGAAGCGACGCTGATCGTGCCACCGCTGAACGCCTGGATGCAAAAAGGCGGAAAGCAGGGCGTGCATAGCGAACACCTCGGTTACCTGCTGGCGGAAATGCAATTCCTGCAGCGCGCCTATCCGGCCGCCACATGGTAAGCGCCATGGTCGCGAGCGTAGAACAAATCTGGAGCTGGCTGGCCGAGGTTCCCGATCCGGAGATACCGGTCATTTCGGTCGTCGATCTCGGCATCGTGCGCAATATCGCTTGGGCGGATGGCGATGAATGCGTAGTCACCATTACTCCGACTTACAGCGGTTGTCCGGCGATGCTGGTGATTTCGGATGGCATCGGGGATGCGCTCAAGAGCCATGGCGTGGAACGCTGGCGACTGCAGACGCAATTGTCGCCGGCATGGACCACCGACTGGATGACGGACAGCGGAAAGCAAAAGTTGAAGAACTACGGCATCGCGCCGCCGGCGCACCAGGTCATCGACATCAGCCGTCTAAGCCGCAAAGCGGCTCCCGCGCTGAACGTGGCATGTCCGCATTGCGGCTCGGCCAGCACGCGCCTGACCAGCCAGTTCGGCTCGACACCCTGCAAGGCGCTGTATCGCTGCGACGATTGCCTTGAGCCTTTCGATTATTTTAAATGCCATTAGGCGAGTTCCGGGTGCATCGCACCGGGTGCCTGCTACAAGTGGGGAGTAGTCTGCTATGAGCAAGTTTCATCCATTGACCGTCTCGCACGTAAAGAACGAGACGCGTGACACGATCGTTGTCACGTTCGCGGTACCGCAGGAATTGCAGGAGGCCTATCGCTACACGCAAGGCCAGCATCTGACACTACGCGCCGCGATCAATGACGAAGACGTGCGGCGTTCCTATTCGATCTGTTCGGCGGTGCAGGAAAATACCCTGCGGGTGGCGATCAAGCGCACACCGGGAGGCGAGTTCTCCACCTG
>DHXL01000003.1:0-668 GCA_002415335.1 Oxalobacteraceae bacterium UBA5157 | reverse complement strand
CCGGGAGGCGAGTTCTCCACCTGGGCCAACGAGTCGCTCAAGCCGGGCAGCGTGCTCGACGTGATGCCGCCGATGGGGCATTTCAACACCCCGCTGTCCGCGCAAAACAACAAGCGTTATCTGGCGTTCGCGGCAGGCAGCGGCATCACGCCGATGCTGTCCATCATCAAGACCACGCTGCTGACCGAGCCGCACAGCACGTTCACGCTGTTTTATGGCAATCGCGCATCGTCGTCGGTGATCTTCAAGGAAGACTTGGCCGAGCTGAAAGACCAATACCTCGGCCGCTTCCAGCTGGCGTATGTGATGAGTCGCGAACAGCAGGACATCGACTTGTTCAACGGTCGCATCACCGGAGAAAAATGCGAGCAGCTTTTCAAGTGCTGGGTGGCGCTGGCAGACGTCGACATGGCGTTCATCTGCGGCCCGGAGCAGATGATGCGCGACGTCTGCGACGTGCTGCAGGCAAACGGCCTGCCGAAGGACAGGATCAAGGTCGAGCTGTTTGCGGCCAGTGTTCCGCGCCACGACCATGTTGCGCATCAACGGCCGGTCGCCGGTCGCCATGATTGCGAGGTGACGCTGATCATCGACGGCAACCATATCAACTTCAGCATGGAAAAGGACAAGGAATCGGTGCTCGATGCCGCGCTGAAGCAGGGCATCGA
>DHXL01000364.1 GCA_002415335.1 Oxalobacteraceae bacterium UBA5157 | reverse complement strand
TCAAGCAGCCCACCCACCGGATAACGCAGCGGGAAACGCCGCGCCACGGCCTGCTGCAATTGCTCGGCGGACACTTTGTAGCTGGGCTGGCCACGCGCGCCCGGCGAGGCCGAACAGGCGGCCCCGCCCAGCGCCAGCCAAATGGGCACCGTCAACAACAGTCTGCGTTTCATCCATGTCCTCCGTTGGAACTGTGCATTGTGCGCCCGGCGCGTCCGCGTTGCGCCACGGCGAGCCGATGCCCGGATCGCGAATGCGTTGGTTGATGTTGTCGAAGCCGACCGTGTCGTTGTCACTGTCAGGGCAGCCATGTCGCCCCATGCATCGTGTCGATGGCTGGCCCCATGACCAGAAGAACGGCAGCGCGGCTATTGCATGAACCAGCCGTGGCTGACGACCAGCGACTGGCCAGTCAACGCGTTCGAGCCGAAGCCGGCGAACAGCAGTGCGATCTCGGCCACGTCCTGCACGGTCGTGAATTCGCCGTCCACCGTCTCTTTGAGCATCACCTTCTTGATCACGTCATCTTCGCTGATTCCCAATGCCGCGGCTTGCTCCGGAATCTGCTTCTCGACCAGCGGCGTGCGCACGAAGCCCGGGCAGATCACGTTGGCGCGGATGCCGTGTTTGCCGCCTTCCTTGGATACCGTCTTGCACAGCCCGATCAACCCGTGTTTGGCCGTCACATAGGCTGATTTGAGCACCGAGGCTTCCTTCGAGTGCACCGAGCCCATGTAAATGATGCTGCCGCCCTTGCCGGAGGCCTGCATATGTGGCATGCAGGCCTTTGTTGTAAGGAACGCACCATCGAGGTGGATCGCGAGCATTTTTTTCCAGTCGGCAAACGGGAATTCCTCGACCGGATGCACGATCTGGATACCGGCGTTGCTGACCAGCACATCGACGCCGCCATAGGCTGCCAGCACCTCGGCCACGGCGGTATTGACCTGGTCTTCATTGGTCACGTCCATCACCACCGCCATTGCTGTTCCACCGGCCTTGATGATCTCGTCGGCAGTGGCCTGCGCCGCGTCCATGTTCAGGTCGGCAATGACAACCTTGCCGCCTTCGCGGGCGTAGGTGAGGGCGATTTCCTTACCGATACCGCTGGCCGCGCCGGTGACGATACAGACCTTGTCTTGGAGCTTCATGAGATTTCTTTCAGGTTAAGTTGAGAGGCGGCAAGAGTTCAGGGGAGATAGTCATGGACCACGGACCCCAGGCCAAGCGTCATGTCGGCAAGAATGTGGGCACCCGAGATTACCTCCAGTACCGGCAATTGAGCGACCGGTGCGAGCGCATGGTGCGCCAGCGAAAGCGCGGCCGGGCCCGACCATGCGCCCTTGACCGTCACGTCTTCAAGGAAATAACGCACGAGTTCGCAGATGCGCGCACTGCCGTCGACGTGAGGAATGATCTTGAGCAGGTAATTTGGCGCCTGCAACCCCGCGAGCACGGCCGCAGAGTCGAGGGCGCGATGCTTGTAGCCCATCGTCGCGGTCGCCACCCGCACCGGGCCATAGTCGAGCGTCCCCACCAGCGTGTCTCGCTCGACCGTCAGAGAGGGTGCCGCGAGTTTCTTCGGGAAGCCCCACAGTTCGCGCCCGGCGGCAATGGGCGCCTCGTCATTGAGATACATCGAATGCACGTACCCGCCGTCCTGTCCCTCGAATGTCACCGGAATCACCTGGCCTGATTCTGTGTAGTCGCCAAAGCCAGTGGAGTCGGGCATGCGGATGAACTCGTACTTGACGATCGGACTGGTCACCTGCAGCGGCTCGGGGACGACAGCACGTAACGCGTCGAGGTCGGTGCGGTAGGTGACGATCAAAAATTCGCGATTCATGAAGCGGTACGGTCCCGGCGGAAATGCCGGGCTGGTCAATGGCATCGCGAACGCGTTGCGTTTTACATCTTCGATATTCATAGGATTGGCCGGGTTGAGGATGGGCTATCAGAGGTGAGGTCGAATACATGGACGCCATTGGCACCTGGCTGACGATCAAGCCAGCGTGGGTCATGCAAGGTGTGCGCCATATCGGCGCGTCCCGAGTCCCAATGTTCCTGCACCGAAACCCGGGAGAACTCGTAATCCTTGGATTGGCTCTCATAGTGCTTGCTGCGATAGATTAAATGCACCACCTCGACCGCGCTCACACCGTGCACACGCGACAAAGCCAGCACATCTGGATCGTCGCGCAGCTCCGGCGGCAGTCTCGCAATCAGGCGCTGCGCCGCCTGCGCGATCACTTGCCTGTCCATCTCGTTAGTGGTGTTCAGCCGGGTGCGGCTGGAGAAACGAATGTCCTTCTCGCGCTCGGTCACTTCCGCAAGCGTCGTCGGCAATGCGCCAGTCGCTGCAAACAAGTCAACCTGGAACACGACCCGGCGCCGCTTGCCGGGCTGGTCAAGTACATACTGCAGCGGGGTGTTCGAGACCAGGCCACCGTCCCAGTAATGCTCGCCATCGATCTCGACCGGCGCAAAGCCCGGCGGCAGGGCGCCGCTGGCCATGATGTGGCGCGCGTCAATGCGTTGCTTGGCTGAATCGAAATACTCAAAGTTGCCGGTTCGCACGTTGACCGCGCCGACCGACAGGCGCATCGACCCCGAGTTGATCAAGTCGAAATCGATTAACCGTTCAAGTGTCTGAAGCAGCGGCGCAGTGTCGTAGTAGCTGATGGCCTCCAGCGTGCCGCGCGGCTGGAACGGCGCGGGCGGGAAGCGTGGCGCAAAAAAACCCGGAACGCCAAACATCATGCTCCGCGTTGCGCTGGCCTCGTTAAAAGTTTCGCGGTCGGTGACTCCGTGCGCGATGCCAGGCAGTACGGCTGATGAGCTGACAAGCTGCCAAAACTCGCGCAGCTTCTCGATACGTTGGTGAGCCGAATTGCCGGTGATGAGTGCTGCGTTAATTGCCCCGATCGAAATGCCCGCCACCCAGGCGATATCGCCATAGCTTTCGCACAGCGCCTCGAATACGCCGCCCTGGTAGGCGCCGAGCGCACCGCCGCCTTGCAGCACGAGGATGCAATCTTCGCCTGCCTTGGCTTGTGTCGATCGGGCGCCTCGTGACGCAAAGGGCGAATTGGATTGAGAGCTTGTCATGCGCTTGGCCCTAAGTTATTGCCGTCGTACATACGGATTGCGCCACCAGCATTGCGTGGTGCCCGACTTTTCACGATCGTTGTCATGTGCCGCTGCCAATTTGTCGGAGGCAGGGGCTGGGGAATTAAGGCCTGGCTGAACAAGTACCTTTTGGGTCGGTCAGCCTTGGCAAGTCCGTGATTTACAACGATGCAAGCTCTCGAAATGGACTTGTTCGGCATCGCCTTGGTAGTTGCAGATGAACAAAGTATGAGGACCGATACTTAGACGGGGCTTAAGTCGCTTGCTTTTCTGTGCGTTGATTCAGACGATGCTGCGCACCGTATGACCGCTGCGCGAGGTGGACAATGCGGGGCACTGAGCCGCCAACACTTTTCGCCACAATAGAGCCCCCGGCGCGCTCGTTGGCTGCGCCCTCGCCCCATGGTTCTTGCGTGATGAAACTTTCCCAGATCAAACTCCTTGTTGCAGACAGGCTTCGCCGCTTTCGGCGCCCCACCCGGCGTGGCGTGGCATGGGCGCTGGCCGCCGTACCGGCGCTGTTTGTGCTCTATGTGCTGGTGCTGATTCCGTTCACTCCCGGCATCAGCGACATCCGCAAGGCCAGGCTGGAGCAGCCCGCGCAAGTGCTCTCGGCGGACGGCAAGCTGCTGACTGAGTTCAAGTGGGCCAACCGCGCCTGGGTGCCGCTGGACGAGATCGCCCCCTCGGTGATCGTGGCCCTGATCGCCACCGAAGACCATCGCTTTTATCAGCACCACGGCCTGGACTGGCGGCGCACGGCCGCCGCCGCACTGCACACTTTTTCGGGTAGCCGGCAAGGCGGCTCCACCATCACGCAGCAGTTGGCGCGCAACCTGTACCCGGAGGAAATCGGCCGCGCGCCCACGCTCACCCGCAAGCTCAAGGAAGCCATCACCGCGCTGAAGATTGAGGCCCTCTACACCAAGCCTGAAATCCTCGAGACCTACCTCAACACCGTTCCCTTTCTCTACAACGCCTTTGGCATCGAGATGGCGGCGCGCAC
>DHXL01000295.1:2746-7266 GCA_002415335.1 Oxalobacteraceae bacterium UBA5157 | reverse complement strand
GTCGTCGACAACAACAGTGCGACCAGCATCGGTGGCGGCGGTACGCCACGACAGCCGCTGGCACCGGCGATCTAGGCAATCGGCGCAGGTCGTCGAGGCCCTAACGGGTGAAATTCAGGCCCACCGCGACTTCAGGTCGCGGCGGGCCTGCTCTCACTTCACTCGCATGGAGCTGCGAATTAGATTCTATTAACCAAGTCAACCCATTGAGAACCGACGATCTCCCAGGTGTATTTTTTCAAGACAAGATCTCGTGCCGCACGGAGGATGCTCAAGCGCATTTCCTCCTTGTCTAGCAATGCAAGAATGGCTTCGAAAAATCGAGCGGAGGATTCCGCCTCCATGTAGTTTTCACCTGCGGCGGCACCTTCAATTGACTCCATTCCGAGTGGCGTGGACACCACCGCCAGGCCGATCGCGTAGGCCTCCAATACCTTGTTCTTCATCCCGCTGCCAATCCGCATTGGATTCACCATGATCGGATATTCAATCAACAGCGCGCGCAAGTCCTTGACAAAGCCGGTCAGGCGAATGTTTTCGTCCTGTCGAGCGGCATCGACCAGCCAAGGTTGCGGATCGCGTCCGATAATGCACCATTCGATTCCCGCAGGCTTCAGATACGGCAGATACACTTCACGATAGAAGAAGCCGACAGCATCGCTGTTCGGCGCAAAAGATAAGTTGCCCCAAAAGGCCACTCCCTTACGTTTGCAGGGACCTTCCTGATATGAATGCTCCAGGGCCGGATCGACTCCATTCGGGACGGTCGATAAGTTGGTCTTTCCACCCGATAGCTTCCTGATTGTTTCGGTGTCCATCCTGTTAATGGTGACTACCTGATCACACCAAACAGGAATTTTTCCTTCCAGGGCCTTCCAGCGCGCGTGCATTAACTTCTTCTGGAGTCGTGCCAGCGGACCGGACCGGGTTTCCCCGATCATTTCACGTTCCAGTGTCAACGCCACACTGTCGCAGACATCCAGCAATATCTTCTTCTTTCCGCCAAAGAGTCGAACCAGCCCGGCCAAATCCGAGCCAAAGGCGATGATTTGCCCAATGTCGCGCTTCTTGCATATGTCTTCAATCTGCTGAATAACCGATTGCTGGAACGCAGGGTAACCCCAGCTGAAATAGCATTCTTCACTCACGCGAAAATGTCGCTTGAACGACGGTTTGAATCTGTCAACGGAAGCTGTCATCCATATGTCAGTGAATATTTCATTCGGGCGAATATCCACATGCTTGGAGAGATCACGTTGAGGCTGCGCCAGCGCAAGCAGGACGAGTTCCTCATGCTGCGCCAATGCACGGCACAAATGCCATACCCTGAGATCGTATCCGTTTGATTTTGTGATCAATGGCCTATTGGTAACGACAAGCGTGGTCAACTGATTTCCCCTTAAGGCGGCGGTACGCGATTCAATATCATGAATAGCTTAGGGTACCGGCTTGCGAAATTGGCGAATTGCTAAGTATCAAGGCATATCAAATTCGGGGCTTATGGGTTCAATGCCCCATGGAATTTATTGGTCAACTGTTTGCTAAACCGCAAGCCGCGCCGAGACGGCCGATGATATTTTTTGATCATATGGCATAGCGAGATCATGTCTTATGGACCGTTGCTCCGGTAACTCTCTGTCAGATCGCAGTGCCCGCCCAACGCGGGCATGAATTGGACATTATCAGCCTACCTCTCAATTAAATCGGTCACACAGATGTCACACGAATTCAAGCTCAACAATTTTGACCTCATCCGCATTTTTGCCGCTTCGCAGGTGATGGTGCAACATTCTTGCGCGCATTTAAACATTCGGACGCCATTCTTTCTTTCCGTAATCGACAATTTTCAGGGTGTGCCGATATTTTTTGTCATTAGCGGCTATCTGATCTCCTCGTCGTTTGAAAGAAATGGAACATTGAAAAATTACCTGACCAACCGGTTTCTCAGGATTTATCCTGGTTTGTGGGCCTGTATTCTTTTAACGCTATTAACGGCGTCCATATTTGGCGGGATCAATTTTCTGAACGCGCAGACGCCGCCCTGGCTGCTGGCTCAAATGATCGGACTGATCTATACACCGCACTTTCTGTCAGCCTACGGTTTTGGGTCTTACAACGGAAGTTTATGGACGATACCTATAGAGTTGCAATTTTATCTGGTGCTTCCCATTCTCTATTATCTTCTGTATAGGGCTGGCAGAAAGAATGCTGCGGTTCTTGTCGCGTTGCTCGTATTTGTATCAATCGCCTATCTCTTGAACATCGCGTTTCCTGGTATGGGCGGACTGAATGAATCGAAAACAGGAAAACTGTTCCGCTACACGTTCATGCCACAATTCTACATATTCCTGACTGGAGTGAGTCTTCAGCGGCTAAAGGCTCATCAATCAGGCCTGATATATGGAAAGGGCCTCTATTGGGCGGCTGCCTATCTTCTGTTCAACTATATCGTGCCGGATTTTTCAGCCAAGTTTCTGGCATCAAGCCTGATACTTGCGATTACTACTATTTCCCTGGCCTATACGCTCCCTCATGTATCCCATAGACTGCTAAACGGCACCGATATTTCTTACGGAGTTTATATTTATCATGGAATTATCCTGAATATCCTGGTTCAGTTTAACTATCTCAATAATGTCTATTATCTTTTCATGTTGTTCATTGCGACCTATGTGATGGCATTTCTATCGTGGACGTTCATCGAAAAGCCAATACTCAGGCGGAAGAGGAAGACGATCAACACAGAAAATATCCAGACAATTCCCATAAAGAGTCTGGCAGCGGAATAGCCCTTCATCCCGTGCGCGAAACCGAATTGGTGCCAAGCCGGCCGACACTGCGTTTCATTTCGCTTGCCGGCGACGCCATCCAATCAGTAAGCCAAGTTGCTTTCTTCCCCCTGCCAGGAAGAAACAGGGCGCAAACAACGCAACGTAAGTCACTGTCTTGGCCAGCAGCATCAAAAATACAGGCTCTCCGCCTATGTTTCCCACGATGGCAGCCCCCTCCATTGCAATGCAGGTTCCCAAGGCTGTCGGCCACAGGGCGCTCCACGCCAGCAACTGTGAAATCCGAATGCCGAGTGTGTCGGCAACGACCCTCAACGCCCACAATTCACCGAGCGCCAGGGTCAACACGCTGCCGATAGCCGCACCGATCATGCCCCAGTACATCACGCCCAGGATGCTGAGGAAAATTGAGAGTACCAGTCCGCATGCACTGTTGATGGCCGCGAAACGTCCCTTGTCTAGTGCGGACAGGACATGCCCTACGGCGAAAACGTTGATCATCATGCCGATCAGGTAAACTTGCATGATCGGGGCAACGTGCGGGTACCGGCTGGTGAAGATTATTTGTGCCACTTGCGGCGCCATGCTAAATAACGCTCCTGCAATGGGGACCAATAAAAGCGACGTAGCGCCGTTGCTTTTTGCAATCAAACGGCCGATTTCTACCAGGTCGCCGCGTGCATGTGCGCTGTTGAGGCGCGGCATCATGGCGTTATAGACGGGTTGACGGATCAGCGTCGCCACTGGTGAGAAGATGCCGGCGATCGAGAATGTCGCAAATAATGCCGGTGATAGCATGCTCGCGACCACCCATTGATCGGCTTGCATGCGTAGAAGAAACAAGGCGTTTCCGGCTGCAAAAGGCAAAGAGTAAGCCAATTGCCTTTTCATGGCGGCCGCTTGCCACGAGATCTTGTCGTCCTTGGTCAGTATGTAATAGGCCAACACCGCGATCTTCGCTGTCGCCACCAGCAGCAATGCAAAGACAACCCATCCGATGCTGCAAAATATGAATGCAGCACCCGCCAGTAACAGGGTCCTGCAAACTGCGAGGCCAACGGTCGAATTGGCCTGCCAGCGCGCCCTTCCGTCCGCAGTCGGCAGCACATCCAGCAGCGATGCCACGATCCACAGGCCGAGAAAAAGAGCGGAGATGCCATGCGTCTGAACGAATAGACTGGTCGCCATCTTGGGTAGGAAAGGATTCAAACCGCTCGTGACGACGCCCACAATGCATCCAGCCGCAATGAGGAAGGTAAGCACATTGCCGATATATAGGCGCTTTTTCTCGGGCTCCGCCCTTGGTAGGAAATAGAAAAGCGACTGCGGCATGAAGGCCGGGGCGATGGCCAATGCGGTGCCGGACAATAGCCACAAGAACCGATACTGGCCAAACGCGGTGGCATCGAGAAAGCGCACAAGAATAATCGGCATCGCCAGCTGCAGGCCGGATTCAATCCCTCCTGCCACCGCAAGCGTGATTGCACTATTGCGCAGACTGCTGTCATACGACATCGCGGTGTGCGCCTGCTCAGACATGCGACTCCGCCAGTCGGACGAAAAGCCGGTCGTAGGCGTCAACCATGGTGGCAACAGAAAACTGTCGCGCCACCGTGGATCGAGCATGGTCGCCCATCTGGTCGCGCTTCGTCGTTTCCATCAGTCGCGCCAAGGCAACGGCAAGCGCGCCGATATCCCCACGCTCATAGAGATAGCCGTTCTCGCCATCGA
>DHXL01000295.1:1680-2492 GCA_002415335.1 Oxalobacteraceae bacterium UBA5157 | reverse complement strand
ACGTGATGGGAGACGAGCGCCATCACGTCGCAGGCAGCGATCGTCTGCCGCACGTCCGCCATGAGACCGGTGATTCCGACGTGAGGCGCAAGGCCCATATTTTCGATGGCCGCCTCAATTTTAGCCCGTTCCGGCCCATCACCGATGAATAGGCATTTGACGCTCATATTGGTGGTACGCAGACAGGCGATAGCGCGCAGCAAATCGCCATGCGCCTTCTCCGGTCGCAGTAAGGCGCACAGTCCAACCACATAGTCATCAGCACCGAATCCATAGCTCATCCGCACGCTATTTTTCTCGTCCAATGTATATCGGTCGGTGAAGCGATCGATATCGATCCCATTGTGAATGACCGTATCCTTCCTCGCTCTTAGTGCACGTGATCGCCAGTATTTCTTCTGATTCTCGCAGACATAGACCAGCGTGTCGCTGACCCAAAACAGCGGTCGATAGAACAGCATGTGCAGCTTTTCTTTTATCGATCCGAATTCGGTGGTGTGAAAAACCTCAACCAGGCGAGGAGAGCGCCCTGCCACGATCCGGGCCAACCAGCCATAAAGCAGTGAATAGGTATTGGTACAGACCACGATATCCACGGCATCATCACGGATATGATGAGCAAGCCGGCGGACGGCAGGTAGGTCAATCTTGCTTGATACATTGCAGCAGAACACACGGCCGTCCAATCGGGTTTGATCGAGCTCGGGCAACAACTGATTCTCATCCTTCAGATAAGCAAGTGAGACTTTGAATCGCGTGGAATCAAGTCTATTAACCAGCGTGACAACGTGCTTTTCCGCACCGCCAAAACC
>DHXL01000295.1:0-1597 GCA_002415335.1 Oxalobacteraceae bacterium UBA5157 | reverse complement strand
TGTACCAGCTCCGAGACGGCATCGGCCATCTCGTCCAGCGACGACACGGCGCGTCCCAGACTTTCGCGCCGGATCACATTGTCAGGGTCGAAGAAGGCTGCCACCGGGGTTCCCCGGATCCACGCCTGGAGGTAAGAATTCGGAAATCCTTCGCTGTCTGATGTATTCACAAACACCCGCGCACTCGCGTATCTGCGATCCATCTGATCGTAGGGGAGGGGACCATGAAACGTGAGATTTGAGAGCTGGGTGGCCTCGCGCTGGATCTTTTGAAACAGGTCGCCAAATCCCGGTTGCGGGCCGCCTACCATCTGGAATTTCAGCTGGGGAAGCTTTTTTGCCAGCGCGAGGAATAGATCCGGTCGCTTGAACTGGCGCAGATTATTGACCCAAAGCACATCTACATCTCGCTGTTCCTCCCTCGCGGGCGGATCCACCAGCATCTCCGCGATCTGGCTTTGCAACCCATAATTGGTCAGCATCGCGCGTTGCTGCTGGAGACTCTGGACCAGGATTCCGTCAGCATGTCGTAGCCCGTACTCGTATAGCTTCTTGTCGCGCCAGTACTGGATCAGAAGCTTGTCCGGTTCGCAATCCGTGTCATGGGCGACCCTGAATACGAACTTGCCTCCATGCCGCTTACAGAACATGGCGAGCAATCCCAGGTGCATGCCGGCACAACTGACGTAATAGATGTCCGCATTAACCTTGCGCAACGCCGACCAGACGCTAGTCCAGCGCGGGTAGATGAAACGAAAGACTGGAATACCCGCATCGACTCGATAGGCTTTGTAGGTCGTAACGTCATTCCAGCGCGCGCCATCATCTTGCCCATAGTCGTGTACCACCATGCTGACCGCATGATTGCGTCGCGCAAGCGCCTTGGCCAGCAGGGTATTCTGTACCTGCTCTCCGCCGACGCCGTACTGACTGAATTCCGGGGCCAGAACTGGCAGGTTCTCCAGGCCTAGAAAGCAGATTTTCATATGTTTCCCATTCAGTGCGGTGCGCTTTGCGCTTGCGGTCTGCCTCGTATCATCCACTTCACAGGACGAGTCCTTGCAACGAGCCCCATCGCAATTCCATATGCCAGCCAGAGAAAAACCTGAGTATGGCTAAACGCGAAGCTATCATCGGTCGCGCCCTGAACAAGCAAGAGCAAAATACAAGCGGTCGCTCCTTTGAAGAATCCGCGAAAGATCGGTTCGGGGGCGCTTTCCGCGAGCCCGCTGAAAATCTGCCACATATGCCGAAAGAAAAGAAAGATAACAATTGAACCAAGGATCCCGAAGTCCAAAAGCGCCCCGAGATAGGCGCTGTGAGGGTGACCTACCGGAAGCATGGCTTGATGCTGTGCAGCCTCGGACCACAGGACCGAACTGAGTCCATGGCCGACAAGAGGACTGGAAAGAATCTGTGGCAAGAGTGGAAGCCAGATTCCATCCACTCGCCCAGCGCCGATGTCATCCATATTTCGGCTTGCCAAGCCGGTCGTGGCGCGCTCCATGACTGCATCGGGCATAAAGAATGCTGCTGCTGCAATCAGCGACAAGACGATCAATGTCGTGCGGAGCCGCTTCTGTGTAAATAGGAAATA
>DHXL01000219.1 GCA_002415335.1 Oxalobacteraceae bacterium UBA5157 | reverse complement strand
CCAACATTTCAGAGAGCGGGACAAAGTCGAGCCGAGCGATACTCTGCCCCCAACATTTCAGACACGAGACGCGGGACAGAGTTGATGCTCTGTGCTGACTAATATAAAGCGGGAGTCGCATGACCAAAAGTTTCTTTCAGGCTTTCATGCTCCTGTTTCTGGTCACCGACCCATTCGGCAACGTGCCGCTGTTTGTCAGCGCGCTGGCAAATGTGCCACTGGCACGGCGCTGGCGCGTGGTGGTGCGTGAATGTGCGATCGCGTTCGCGCTGCTATTACTGTTCATGTTCTTTGGACGTCATTTCTTGAGCGCGCTGCAGTTGTCGGAAGTATCCTTGCGCATCGGCGGCGGCGTGATCCTGTTCCTGATCGCGCTGCGCATGGTGTTTCCGCAACCGGGTGGCGTGCTGGGGGATGTCGAACACGATCACGAACCGTTTATTGTGCCGCTGGCGATCCCCGCTTTGGCCGGCCCGTCGGCGCTCGCCACCGTGCTGCTATTTTCGTCGAACGAGACGGCGGAAGTCCTGTTGCATGTCGGTGCACTGTCGCTGGTGGCGGTAGTGTGGCTGATCGTACTATTGAGCGCGGAACGCATGCAGCGAGCATTGGGTGCGCGCGTGATGACGGCGTTCGAACGGTTGATGGGACTGATCCTGACCGCGATGGCGGTGGAGATGCTGCTGGCCGGAATACGAGCCTATCTGAAAACCTTGTAACCCACCGCGATCCGCGCCATGCAAGAAGACCCGGTCGAGACCGGGTCTTCTTGTTCAAGAGCGTCGAAGCGACGTCAAATTTCTTCGTACAACGGCAAGGTCAGGAACTCGGCAAAACTGTCCGCAGTCGACATCTGTTCAAAAATCTGCGCAGCGCGGTCGTACGTCGGACCGCTGCCGGCAACCTCCTTTACCTTCGCCAGCTCTTGTGGAATCATCGCGCGTACCATGGCGGGGGTGACCTTGCGACCGTCTTCCAATACACCCTTGGGCGACCGGATCCATTGCCAGACCTGGCTGCGGCTGATTTCCGCAGTCGCGGCATCTTCCATCAGATTGTGGATCGGCACGCAGCCGTTGCCGGCCAGCCAGGCGCCCAGATAGTGAATACCGACGTTAATGTTGTAACGCAGCCCGGCTTCGGTAATCGGGGTTTCCGGCTGGAAGTTGAGCAAGTCTTTCGCTTCAACGTTAACGTCGGGACGCTGTTTGTCGATCTGGTTCGGCTTGTCACCCAGCACTTTCTTGAACTCGGTCATCGCCAGATCGACCAGGCCCGGATGCGCAACCCAGCCACCATCGTAGCCGTCGGTCGCGTCGCGGGCCTTGTCAATGCGCACGCCGCCCATTGCGATGTCATTTTTTTCCGGATCGTTCTTGATTGGAATCAGCGCGGCCATGCCGCCGATCGCCGGCGCATTGCGCTTGTGGCAGGTCTTCAACAGCAGCAACGCGTAGGAACGCATGAACGGCGCGGTCATCGTAACCTTGGCGCGATCAGCCAGGCAGAAGTTCTTGTCGAGCTTGAACTTCTTGATGCATGAAAAGATGTAATCCCAGCGCCCCGCATTCAGGCCGGAACTGTGTTCGCGCAATTCGTACAGGATTTCGTCCATCTCGAATGCAGCGAGAATCGTTTCGATCAACACGGTTGCCTTGATCGTTCCTTGTGGCAGGCCGAGTTCGTTTTGCGTCATCACGAAGATGTCGTTCCACAGGCGTGCTTCCAGGTGCGATTCCAACTTCGGCAGATAAAAATAAGGACCGGCGCCGCGCGCCAACTGTTCTTTGGCGTTGTGCACCATGAACAGCGCGAAATCAAAAATACCGCCAGGAATCCGTTTGCCGTCGACCAGGACGTGCTTCTCATCCAGATGCCAGCCGCGCGGACGCACGACCAGGGTGGCAATCTTCTCGTTGAGCTTGTAGACCTTGCCGTTCTGTTCCAGCGAGATGGTCTTGCGCACCGCATCCATCATGTTGATCTGGCCGGTAATCTGGTTTTCCCAGTTCGGCGTATTCGAATCTTCGAAGTCGGTCATGTAACTGTCCGCGCCCGAGTTGAACGCATTGATCACCATCTTGCGTTCGACCGGACCGGTGATTTCGACGCGACGGCATTCAAGTGCCTGCGGAATCGGTGCGATTTTCCAGTCGCCGTCGCGGATGTGCCTGGTTTCCGGCAAAAAGTCGGGACGCTCGCCTGCATCGAGGCGCTTGGCGCGTGCGACGCGTGCGGCCAGCAGCTCCTGCCGTCGCGGCTCGAACGCACGCGTCAGCTTGGCGACCAGCGTCAGCGCCTCCGCGGTAAGCACCTTATCGTAACCGGGCTTGATGTCGGCCTTGATTTCCATCCCTGCGGGAAGTGTCAGTTGGGTCATGCGTTACTCCTGTTATTGAATATAAAAACGATCATCCGCTCCGCTTTGTCAATCCGGAGCGGCACCAAATTAATTACTGCGATCTTGTTCCAGAAAGCCCACCAAGTCGATTAGCGTGCGCCCTTCACCATGCGGCGTAACGCCGAGTTCCTCCAGCGGCGCGCCGGCGCGGTTGACCCAGTAAGTGGTATAGCCGAACCACGTTGCTCCGCATACATCCCAGCAGTTGCTTGAAACGAACAATATGTTCTTCGCGGATAAGCCAAACACGTCGGGGCCCAATTGATACGCCTCTGGCGCGGTCTTGTATTTCTTTACCGCATCGACCGACAGGATATGACTGAACACTCCTTGCATCCCGGCCGCCCTGACGACCGCGTCCAGCATCTCCGGATTGCCATTGGATAGAATCGCGAGCTTCAAACCCATCGCTCGCAGTTGCTGAAGCACGCCCAGATTTTCCGGGAATGCTTGCAGTTTCGCGTACTGCCCCATCAATGCGTTTTGCGCCTCGAAATCCAGTTCAAGCTTGAGCTTCCTGCATGCGAAAACCAGCGCATCCTGGGTGACTTCCCAAAACGGCTTGTACATCGAACACATGGTGCGCAAGCGGGTGTATTCGATTTGCTTTTCGCGCCATAATTCGGCCAGCGCCGCACCTCGCGCTGGAAACAATTTTTCCGCAAGCGTACCGATCGAATAGACGTCGAACAGCGTTCCATAGGCATCGAAAGCGATTGCTTGCATAATCATGAGTTTGTCGGCGCTGGACGCACCCGTCTTGTTTTTCCTAATAGCTTAATTATATTCACTATAAATAGACATAAACTAGACCATAAATCATTTTATCTTTGCGTTTTTGTCACAAATAGAACGCTAATCGACACTTATTTCGTATAACGTGCGCACATGGATCAATTCAAACAAATTTCCACATTCGTCGAAGTCGTCGCCAAGGGCAGCCTGTCCGCCGCTGCCCGCGCCGAGGGCATCGCGCCGGCGATGATTGGTCGTCGCCTCGATGCGCTGGAAGGACGCCTCGGCGTCAAGCTGCTGCAACGCACTACCCGCAAGATTGCACTGACGAACGAGGGCGCAGCCTTCCTCGAAGATTGCCAGCGGATCCTGGCCGAACTGGAAGACGCCGAATCGGCGGTATCCGAGCGCAGCGCAACTGCCAGCGGTCATTTGATGATTTCGACCCCGGCCGGTTTCGGGCGTCAGCACGTCGCGCCCCTGATCCCGTCGTTCCTGGCCGAACACCGGGACGTCAGCGTGACGCTCAATTTGAACGATCGCGTGGTGGATTTGATCGGCGAAGGCATCGACGTCGCGATCCGCATCGCGACGCTGTCGGATTCCAGCCTGATCGGGGTCAAGCTGGCCGATAACCAGCGCGTCGTGGTGGCATCGCCGGCGTATCTGAAACGCCACGGCGCGCCGGCGTCGCTGGACGATCTGGTGCGACATAACTGCCTCGCGATCAGCAGCGACGGCAGCCAGCGTGGCTGGACCTTCCGCCAGAACGGCAAGAACGTGACGCTTAAAGTTGCCGGCAACATGGTATGCAACGATGGCGAAGTGCTACATGACTGGGCGTTGTCAGGCAAGGGCCTGGCCTGGCGCTCGATGTGGGAAGTCGGTACTGAAATCGAATCCGGCGCGCTGGTCACGGTACTCGACGAATTCGCGGCGCCCGGCAATGACATCTATGCAGTGTTCGCGCAGCGCCGCCATCTGCCGTTGCGGATCCGTGCGCTGGTGGATTTCTTGCGTCGGGCATATGCCCAGCCCGACTATTGGCGCAACCGCTAAGCTCGGGCATTGCCGCACTGGGTGAGCCGGTGCGATGCCTCTGCCCTAGGCCGATTAGCCAAAGCGATGAACGAAAAAAATCCCCGGCAAGCCGAGGATTCTTTATGTCGCTTGATTCAGCTTAGATTGGCTGAATGTTCGATGCTTGCTTGCCCTTAGGACCAGCAGTCACTTCAAAAGAAACACGTTGGTTCTCTTGCAGGGACTTGAAGCCGCTCGACTGGATTGCCGAGAAGTGAGCGAACAGATCTTCGCCGCCTTCGTCAGGAGTAATAAAGCCGAAGCCCTTCGAATCATTGAACCATTTTACGATGCCAGTTGCCATTACATTTCCTATTACAGTTAAATTGGGCTGTTGCCCGTTGGATCGTTTCAACCAAGAAAGGAATGACAGACTGATACTGCACTACTAGCTCGAATCTCAACGATCCCGCATTATACAGCAGGTAAAGCGAAAAAGTTAAATTAAGTAAATTCTGTGTGGATTGCCTGAAGTACGACGCGCCGGATCAGAAAATAATCTTGAAAGTCTGGCGCCCTGCCGACTTTGCATCGTATAACGCCTCGTCGGCGCGCCGCAGCAATGCTTCGGCGTCGACCTCACCTTCGCGGCGTATCGCAATGCCGATGCTGGTCGTCACTGCCCGTACGGTCCCCAGTATAGCGAACCCGCGCTTCATGTAGTGCATTATCTTCTCGGCGACGAATACCGTTTCAGCGGCCATATCGCGACCTTCCAGGATAATCACGAATTCGTCACCCGCCAGCCGCGCTACCGTGTCGGATTGGCGAATGCACGCGGTCAAGCGTTGCGAAAATTCGCGCAGCACCGCATCGCCGCCGTGGTGTCCGAGTGAATCGTTGATCGACTTGAAATGGTCGATATCGAGGTAGAGCAGCGCCATCTGCGCGCCGCTGCGTTTGGTGCGCGCGATCGCTTCGGTCAATTTCTCGTTGAAATGATGGCGATTGGCCAGTCCGGTCAGCGTATCCAGTCGCGCAAATGTCCTCAGTTGATGCTCGACTTGCTTGAGTTCGGTAATATCCAGCACCATCGCGTAGAAGCCCGCAATTTTCCCATCCTGGCGGTCGGGGATGTATTCGACCCGCCAATGGCGTGTGTTTCCTTCCGGCTCCTGGTGTTCGCGCTCGAACGTGACGCGCTCGCCTTTGAGGGCGGCCGCGATCCGGCTGGCGGCCAGCGCATATCCGCGCTCGCCCAGCACATCTCGGGCGGTCCGCCCGATCACCTTGCCCGGTTCGCTGTTAAAGGTGGTTTCGTAATAGCTGTTACAGAACCGATAACGTTCTTCCTGGTCGACGTAGGCAATCAGCGCCGGCAGGTTGTCCGTAATCGAGCGCAGCCATCGCTCGCTGATGAGCAGCTCTTGTTCCTGCTTTCTGCGCGCCGTCACATCTTCGACGATGCCGAGGATGTATTCAACCTCGCCCTTTTCACCGAATAGCGGCACTGATATCGATTGCAGATATGCCATCACGCCGTCCGGGCGCCGATACGGAAACTCGGGAATCAACGTCACCTTCGGCTCCGCCAGCATTTGCCGGTCGAGTTCGTTCAGGGTCGCCGCCACCTTTGGCGGGAAGATTTCCCGATTGCTCTTGCCGATCACCTGATCGGCCGGATAGCCCATCACGGTTTCCGCGGTCTTGTTCCAGACCACGAGCTGGTCGTGACTGTCGGGGCGAAAACTCTTGGCAAAAACAACCACCGGCAAATGGTCGATCAGCGTTTGCAGGAATGCACGGCTATGGCGCAAGTCCATCTCGTCACGCTCGCGCGCCGAGGTGTTGCGGATTGCCGCCGCGCGCAATTCCGCTTCACTCGAATCGATCTTGCCCCTGGCGAGCAATTGTTCGCGCACAAGGTGATCAAATACTTGAGCCAAATCGCCGATCGCATCCTTGCGATAATGCGGCGGGACAGCGGCTCGCGCCGGGTTGTCGATTGCCGCCAGGATGCGGCCATGCAAGGCGTGCAATGGCGCAATCTGGCGTCGCGTGATCCACCACGCCAGCGATCCCACCACGAGCGCCAGCACCGTTCCGGCCAGCATCGCCTGGCGTTCCAGGCGGGCGATCGGTGCGAAAATCTCCGCATCGGGAGATGCCGCGCCGATTATCCAGTTGGTCGATTGCAGCCGCTTGAACGACAGAAGCTCATTCGCGTTCGCGCCATCGCCGGCTTCAATGCTGCCCTCGAATCCAGCGAAGGCGCGGGCCAGCGCCGGATTGCGGCCCGCCGTCACCGCCATGTGTTGCAGCACGCGCGATGGGTCGGGGTGGGCGACGATCGTGCCATCGCTGGTGACGATATAGCAATGGCCGACCCGACCGGACTTCATGTGGGTCCACTTGCCCAGGAAGTCGTTTCGCTCCGAATTGACGAGTCCCATCATCACCAAACGGGACAAACCTTTCCCGTCCACGATAGGATGGGTCTGTGCAACGACGAGCGTTTGGGTCGCCGGATCGCGCAGCGGCAGAGAGATCACGCCACGTTGCGTTCGCAGCGTCTGGTTGACGTAACCCAACTTGACAAGATCGATGCCGTCGCGAACCTTGGGCCGATTCAGATCGGCCACCAACTTCCCGCGCGCATCGAAAATGAGCAGATCATCAAATTGCGACTGCAGGCTGGCATGTTGTTCCAGATACCGCTGCAGCCGACTCGGGTCGTCGAAGGAATCCTGGGGAATGCCGGCGGACAGGAATTGCAGGCGCGCCTGACGGCTGGAAAATTGCAGATCGATCTCATCGGCGGCGCGCGTCAGCCAGGAAAACTGCTGAGCGCTGATGATGTCCTTCATGCCGCGCTCGGCCAGCAGCAGCAAGACCGAGGCGACCAGAATCGTCACGGCCACGGCCGATGCCGCCGACGCCATCGCCACGCGGGCGCTCAGGCCGAACCTGGCTGGACGAAAAAGGGGAATACCGGCGAATCTGTCATTCTGTTGTGCCACGCGAAACTTTCCGATGCACTTTTCCAAATACTACGCGTTAGTACGTAGCTGCCGCATCCCATATTCATGGTAGCGATATGAAATAGTTTGCAAGCCCGCTCAGCGCGCCGCCTTGCGCAGTTTCTTGGTCTCAAACATGCGACTGTCGGCAATTTTGATCAACCCCTGCGGATCTTCCCCGTCTTGCGGAAACATCGCCCAGCCGAGCGATACGCCGACTCGCGCAATGCCGTGTTCCAGGGCAATCGGCTGCTCGACCACCGCACGTATCTTGTCTTCGGCCGCGATCACGTCGGATGCGGATTGCACGCCTTTCAGCAGCACCACAAACTCGTCGCCGCCGTAACGTGCGACGACATCGCTGATTCGAATCGCCGTCTTCAGACGCGTGGCGACCGTCATCAGCACTTGATCCCCGGCACTGTGACCATGGTGGTCGTTGATCGATTTGAAATGATCCAAGTCAATAAACAGCAAGGCAAATGCGGATTGCCGGCTCGGCTTGAGTGCCGCCTGCCTCTGCAGAAATCCAATCTGGGCATGCAGCGATTCCCGATTGAAGACCGCCGTCAGGCGGTCGATGCGAAGATTGTGTTCCATCTCGCTGAAAGTTTGCGCCAGTTGCCCGATTTCGTCGCTGCGCATTCTATTCAGCAGCGGCAGCGGTTCGCCATTGCCGAGTTTTTTCGCGGCATTGGTCAACGCGCGAATATCGCATAGGACGCGATTCAGGGAGGACAATCCCAGACCGAGGGCGATCAAGACGCAGAAACCGGCAAACAAGATCCCTTGATAGAAGTTACGCGTAACGCCCGCCATGAAGTCCGAACGCGGGACGGCGACCACCGTGATCCAATCGACGCCATATTTATCTCCGAGCGTGGCGGCAGCAATCTCAACGGTCCCGGACGATCCCGAAAACGCGTGGGTCGTTGGCGTTCGCAAATCGATTTTGTCCTGCTTCCATTGCTGCACTCTTGCGTAGGCGTCCCGGATCAGCGCGGTTTGCATCTCGCCTGCCTGCATCCGCTCTGGCACTCCCTTTAGCATCTTGAATGGCAATTCCCGCCCCGACGTCGCCACCATGAAGCCCTCGCCGTCCATCACGAATGCGACCCCGTTCTTGCTGACCGTCAGCGTGCGCAGAAAATCGGTCAACGCTTTGAGCGTGACGTCCGTCGCCACCACGCCCGCCAGGGAACGGTCAGCGCGATACACCGACTTGGCCAGCGTGATAGTCGGTTCCTTGGACGTGAAGTCGTTGTAGACCGGAGACCAGACCGGCCCGCCGCGCTTGGCTGCGACGCCGTACCATGGACGCACGCGCGCATCGTATTGATCGGTTCGCAGAATCACGCTGCGGTCGCCCGGGCCCTGCACCGCATACACGCGCCGCTGCGCGGATCGCGGCTCGCGCAGGTACAGTTCCACGAAATTTTTGTCGACGCGATTCACGCCAACAAAGCGGCCGTCTTCGCCGCCAAAGTAAACGTAATTGTTGACCTCCATGAACAAACCGCTGGCGGCCCAGAAACGACGCTCCAGCGAAGTCAAGTCATCGGAAAACGGTTGTACCCGCGGAACGGTCTTGGGGTCCGGCGCGACGACTTGCAGAACGGTCAGGGCACGGGCTAGGTGCCGTTCGGTCGCATTGCTGATGCGGTTGACCATATCGACCAGCACGCGCTGCGTCAAGTCGTCGACCGCCTCGCCGCCGGCGCGGTATGAAGCCCAGCCGATGCCGGCCGAAACGAAGATCACCAGAAAGACAAACGGCAAGACCAGTTGCTGCCGCAAAGAAAACCTGCTCATGCCCCTCCCCCGGATGCATGTTAAATCCACCATCAATTTTTGTTGACATTTTGCAAGTAATTATATCCTCCGCGACCTGGTTATAGAAAGCGATCTCCAGCAATTGCACGGCCTGCCGATAACAACACCGATCGCCGGCATTCATACGATGGCGGCACTTGCAGGTAATGCGTCCGATCGGTCGGTTGCGAGAAATATAAGAATAAGAGACTACTTCCGGCTGAACGGGATCAAGCATGGCAACTACACCAGAAGTCCAATGATCGCGCGACGCATGACCCGTGCTGTTGTCTGTCATGCCTTGCCGAAGCAGCAGTTCAAAACGCTACCGGGATCAGAAATGCTCACGAATGCACGAACGCACGCCACCGCTTCCTGAGTTTACGCAAGTCATGCTGCCCGCCCGCGTCAAGGCAGTCGCATACGAAATCAGCCTCCTTCGCCAAGCCCGCCCGTCGATGCGCCAGGTCGCGCAACAAGCGGCTTGCAACCGCGAGATCGTTCATCCGTCCCAGCACGTCCTGCACCTTTGCAAGTGCGTCGAGCAAGGTGCGGCTCCGCTTGCCGGGGAAATACGACTGAAAAAACTCCGCCGTGTAGCGTAGCTTCTTGGCCGCGATGCGTGCCCGATGCCGGGCTGGCGCCGCACCCGATTCCAGATCCCGGCCGCGCTTATACAGGCGATGACGCAAACGGGCCAATTTCCCGGCGGCGAACGGCCTGAGCGGGCCGGACAACGCCTGCGCGCAGTCGGCCGTGGCGCCGTCGCGCCACGGCATGTCAAGCTTCCAGGCACCGAGCGCAAGGACCAACCGCGCATAGCGCACGGAATCCAGCGCGGCCGCAGCGCACCGGCGAGCCGCCTGAGCCTCCTGCAACGCGGCCTGGCACAACGGCGCCAATTTCCGCGCATGGCGATCGATATCCGGAATGCCGCTCAAGGTTGCGGTCGCCAGCACTTCCCAGTCGCGCGCTTCACCCAACGTGCTTGCCAGCCATCCGAGTTCCGCTTTCAGCGCAGGCGGACAAGGAATCAGTTGGTCGAATATAGCGAGCGCGGAACGCAGCCGCCGCACGCCGACGCGCATCTGGTGCACGCTTTCCGGATCGATGCCGTGTTCGACGCCAGCCTCGTTGGCTTGGATCTGCTCCAGGCAATTGCTGACGATGGCCTGGAAGCCCTGCTCCACCGTCAAATCCGCCGTCAAATCCGCCGCCAATACTGACGCCCTCGCGTAAGCGGGCGTCGGCGGCTGCGGCTGCGGCGCGCAAAGTGCATAGCCGCGCTCCGCCTTGCTGATGCTGCCGACGCGCAGCGGGATCGTGTCCTGTAACGCGAGTGCCAGCTCGAATAGCGCAGCGGGATTGCCGTGCTTGAGTTCCAGCTCGATTTCGCTGATCGGTGTCTGTCGCTCGCCATGGTGCACCGCGCCTTGATCGAGCGCCAGTTCGACGACGTCGCCATGCACCGACCGCAACATCCAGGTGCGGCGTCGAAAGCGCGTCGTGAAAATCGGCAGCAGCTTGTCCGCCAGCCCCGCATCGGTCAGCAGCGCGGCCCACTCAGAATCGGGCGCGATCAGCGCGCGCAATGCCGCAAGATCGAGCGCCGGCCCGGCTACCGGCGTCTCCCATTCCTCGCGCTGATGCAGGCCGGCATCGACGCGGCCGCCCGCTTTGAATGTTTGTACCCAGTCACGCCCGACCCGGCGCACGCGCAACGCAGCGGCACCGCGCTGCAGTGCAAGATCAGGCGTATCGAAGTAGATGCTCGTTAATTGCTGCGTGCGCGGGGCCGCGAACGCGTAATGCGTGAGTAAAGGATGATGCCAGAACGCCGCGACATCGGCCGCATCGATTAACAGTTTTAATTCGACTTCCATGGAGTTTCGAACTATAAGAATTTGCTCGGCTTGACAGCGCGAGGACGCCGAAAATCGTCAAGGCCAGTGTACCGCGTGTCACTGGCTCGTTGCCGATATTGTGCATCGGACTGCGCGCCGCTATCCTTGGCTCCGTTCCATTCGCACCTCCGGCAACACGTCATGCGCGTCGGTTCCCGATGCGAAGCTGATTTCCTTGAAATAGTCGATCGTGCTTTCCAGGCCTGCGCGCATGCCGACCTTCGGCTCTCATGCGAGGAAATCCCTGGCGAGCGAAATGTCGGGGCGGCGCCGTACCGGATCATCGCTCGGCAGCGGGAGAAAACGGATCGTCGATCGCGACTGCGTCAATTCCAGGATTGTCTCTGCCAGTTCCAGCATCGTGCATTCGACTCGATTGCCGAGATTTGCCGGACCGCAAAAATCATCGGGGCTGCGCATCAGTCGGCCGAAGCCATCGATCAGGTCGTCCACATAACAAAACGATTGCGTTTGCATTCCGTCGCCGTAGATCGTAATCGGTTGATGAGCCAACGTCTGCATGATGAAGTTCGACACGACTCGCCCGTCGTTGGGTTGCCTATGCGGACCGTAGGTATTAAAGACCTGGGCAATCTTTATGCGCAGCTTGTGCTGACGCCGGTAATCCATGAATAGGGTTTCGGCGCAGCGCTTGCCCTCACAATATGGCGCCTCGCAATCGACTACCACGCAATCCGACACGTCGAAATCCGGTACCTCGCAGTATGGGACGCAATCCGGTACTTCTGCGACGCCGCAGATTTCAGGTGCTGTCGGTGCCTCCGGAACAGATAAAACCGCGACCACTCAAACCCGGAAGAAACATAAAAAACATAACACTCGAGTGAAACGCAGCAGCACCGGCGCGTCCGCCGACGCCGTCGGGAACTGAAGAGCCGGGGCAGTATAACGGCGGACGATAAATAAATTGCGTGCCGGCGTCGACAGAATGGGATGCCG
>DHXL01000294.1:68766-69683 GCA_002415335.1 Oxalobacteraceae bacterium UBA5157 | reverse complement strand
AGGATGTGCAACGACGCCACGGGACCAAAAGCGCGATTTTATGTGCCGTCAAGTATGCAACACTGCACTACGGCGCGACGACCACCTTCACGTGCGCCTCTTTCAGCACTTTGGCCAGCGCCTCCGGCGGCCGCGCATCGGTAAACAGCATGTCGACTTGCGACAGATGCGCCATGCGCACCAGTGCATGCCGTCCGAATTTGTCGCGGTCGGCCACCAGCCACACTTCACGCGACTGCGCGATGATTGCTTGCGCCACTTTGACTTCGCGCGGATCGAAGTCACGCAAGGTGCCGTCGGACTCGATGCTTGAAATGCCGATCACGCCGATATCGACCTTGAACTGGCGGATGAAGTCGATGGTGGCCTCGCCGACGATGCCGCGATCGCGCCCGCGCACCACGCCGCCGGCGACGATCACTTCGCAGGCCGGGTTATCGGCCAGGATCGCCGCCACGTTCAAGTTGTTGGTCACCACATGCAAGCCTTGATGATGGATCAGCGCGCGCGCCACTTCTTCGGTGGTGGTGCCAATATTGATCAACAACGAACAGCCGGGCGGCACACGCGCCGCCACCGCGCCGGCGATGCGGCGTTTGGCCTCGATGTTGAGCGCCAGCCGCTGGCTGTAATCGATATTTTCCACCGATGACGGCAGGCCCACGCCGCCATGGTAGCGCGTCAGCAGCTTGGCTTCTTCCATTTGCTTGACGTCGCGCCGCACGGTCTGCGGGGTGACCTCCAGCTGCTGCGCGAGTGCCTCCACCGAAATCGTCACATGCCGGCGAACCGCTTCGAGCAGCCTGCGCTGGCGGGGATTAAGCGTCATGCGACGTCTCCAAGGGTAGATTTATTTAGCGCCGAACATGACTTGCATCGGCAAGCGGGCACTGCCACAGAGCATTACTGTACCCTAA
>DHXL01000294.1:67370-68560 GCA_002415335.1 Oxalobacteraceae bacterium UBA5157 | reverse complement strand
TTTGTCGTATCTTTCGTTCTGGGCTTTCACTTGGCTTCACATTCCAGGACACGAGATAGATGGAACAGGCGCGGAAGATCGATTGCGATGTACTGGTCGTCGGCGGCGGAATCAACGGCGTCGGCATTGCGCGGGATGCGGCCGGACGCGGCCTTTCCGTCGTGCTGTGCGAGAAGGACGATCTGGCGTCCCATACTTCCTCCGCCTCGTCCAAGCTGATCCACGGCGGGTTGCGCTATCTCGAATACTACGAATTCGGACTGGTGCGCAAGGCCCTGATCGAGCGCGAAGTCCTGCTTCGTTCCGCACCCCATATCATCTGGCCGATGCGCTTCGTGACGCCGGTCGACAAGGCGCAGCGGCCGGCCTGGATGATTCGCGCCGGGCTGTTCCTGTATGACCACCTGGCGCATCGAGATCTGCTGGACGGATCGAGCGGAATCGACTTGCGCAGTCATGCGGCCGGCAAGCCGCTCAAGGCCGCTTTCAAGCGCGGCTTCGTCTACTCGGACGCCTGTGTCGACGATGCGCGTCTGGTCATGCTGAATGCGATCGACGCGGCTGACAAGGGCGCGCAAATCCTTACCCATACGCGCTGCGAATCGGCGCAACGTCAAGGCGAACGGTGGTGCTCCACGCTGCGTAGCGTCAACGGCCACAGCACCAGCGTCAACGCGCGCTGCCTGATTAATGCAACCGGTCCGTGGGCCGGCCATTTTCTGCAAACCACCGCGCATCAACCTTCGAGCAAGGCCGTGCGCCTGATCAAGGGCAGCCATATCGTCGTCAAGAAATTGTACGACCATCCGTATGCGTACATCTTCCAGCATCCGGACGGCCGCGTCGTGTTCGCGATTCCGTTTGAAGAGGAATTCACGCTGATCGGCACCACCGACCACGACTATCACGGCGACACCGACACGGTCGCGATCGATGCCGAGGAAATCAGTTATCTGTGCGAATTGACCAGCCGTTATTTCCGCAAAATGATCGTGCCCGCCGATGTGGTGTGGTCGTATTCCGGCGTACGTCCGCTGGTGGAAGACGACGCGTCGGATGCCGCGGCCGTGACGCGCGACTATCGCTTTGAGCTGGAACACGATGGCGCGCCGATGCTGTCGGTTTTCGGCGGCAAGATCACAACCTTCCGCAAGCTGGCAGAAGAGGCCGTAGACATGGTCGCGCCGGCA
>DHXL01000294.1:66110-67139 GCA_002415335.1 Oxalobacteraceae bacterium UBA5157 | reverse complement strand
GCGGTGCTCGAATTCGACCAGTACGTGCAGCATCAGCAGCAGACCTATCCATGGCTACCGCCGAAGCTGGTGACGCGCTATGCGCGCGCCTATGGCACGCGCATCGGCATGCTGCTGGCGGGACGCGTTTGCATCGGCGACATGGGACAGGAAATCGCGCCCGGACTGTTTGCCGCGGAGGTGATCTATTTGATTCGGCATGAATGGGCGGCCGATGCCAGGGACATCCTGTGGCGGCGCTCCAAGCTCGGTTTGCATTTGGCGCCGGACACGGAACAGAAATTGAACAGCTGGATCGCCGCCCATCGCGCGGAGCGGCCACACGCGCGATCTGCAGTGGCAGATAAATAAATAACGCCGTATCGCAAGCGACGAAAACGACAAAAATAGCTGCGGCAGAATGACTTCTTGGAGGAACACAACGTGCATCTAGCATTAGAGAATATCAGCAAGAAGTATGGCGCCGAAGATCACCTGTATCCGCTCTCGCTGACCCTCGTTCCAGGCACGATCAACGTCTTGCTCGGTACCACCCAGGCCGGCAAGACGTCGCTGATGCGCGTGATGGCGGGCCTGGACAAACCGAGCGCCGGGCGCGTCGTCGCCGATGGCCGCGACGTGACCGGCATCTCGGTGCGGCATCGCGATCTGGCGATGGTGTACCAGCAATTTATCAATTATCCATCCTTTACCGTCTATGAGAACATCGCCTCGCCGTTGCGCATCAAGCGCGTACCGGAGGCACAGATCCGCACCCGCGTGATGGGCATGGCCGACCGCTTGCACATCACTCCGTATCTGCAGCGTTCCCCGGCCGAACTGTCCGGCGGCCAGCAGCAGCGTACGGCGCTGGCGCGCGCGTTGATCAAGGAATCCGAGCTGCTGCTGCTGGATGAGCCGCTGGTCAACCTCGACTACAAGCTGCGCGAGGAATTGCGCAAGGAACTGACCGAGCTGTTCTCGGACGGCAAGACTACCGTCGTGTATGCCACCACCGAACCGCTGGAAGCGCTGCAGCTGGGCGGCCAC
>DHXL01000294.1:64178-65902 GCA_002415335.1 Oxalobacteraceae bacterium UBA5157 | reverse complement strand
GCGCCGAATTCGATCCAGACCGCACGCACCTTCAGCGATCCGCCGATCAATCTGATGCCTGCCACGCTCGAAGCCGACGGCCTTGCGCAGCTCGGCGCAGGTTTGGCGATTCCGCTCAATGCCGCGCAACGCCGAGGCGCGGCGCAGCACAAGAATGTAATCCTCGGACTACGCGCACATAGCCTGCGGCTCTCGGCGCAATACGGCGACGACTTCCCGATCGAGGCGGAAGTCGAGCTGGCCGAAATCAGCGGCTCCGAAACCTACGTCCACCTGCATCGCGGCCGCCTGGCACTGGTGGCGCAACTGCCGGGCGTGCACGATCTCGAGCTAGGCGCGCTGTGCAACGCGTATTGCCGGCCTGACGACCTGTTCGTGTTCGCGGCCGACGGCGCCTTGCTGTTTGCGCCGCATCAGTCACCTTCTGGAGCGTAAGCATGGCCCGCATCGAACTGGTAGACCTGGCACATGCCTACAAACCGAATCCATCGGCAGCTGCCGATTACGCGTTGCGACCGATGACGATGCAATGGGACGACGGCGGCGCGTACGCCTTGCTCGGACCATCCGGTTGCGGCAAGACCACGCTGCTGAATATCATTTCCGGGCTGGTGCGGCCGTCGCATGGGCGCGTACTGTTCGACGGCCAAGACGTCACCGATCTGGCGCCGGAAGCGCGCAACATCGCGCAGGTATTCCAGTTTCCGGTGATCTACGACACCATGACGGTCTTCGACAACCTCGCTTTCCCGCTGCGCAATCGCGGTTGGAAGGAACCGGAAACCCGCAAACGCGTCGAGCAAGTCGCCGAGATGCTCGAACTGTCGGGCGATTTGAAGCACCGCGCCAGCGGCCTGGCGGTCGATGCGAAGCAGAAGATCTCGCTCGGACGCGGGCTGGTGCGGCCGGACGTCGCGGCGGTGCTGTTCGACGAGCCGCTGACCGTGATCGATCCCCACCTGAAATGGCTGTTGCGGCGCAAGCTAAAGGAGATCCATCGCGAGCTCAAGCTGTCGCTGATCTATGTCACGCACGATCAGGTGGAGGCGCTGACCTTCGCCGATCAGGTGGTGGTCATGACGCAGGGCGAAGTGGTCCAGACCGGCAGCGCACAGGCGCTGTTCGAACAGCCCGCGCACACCTTTGTCGGTTACTTCATCGGCAATCCGGGGATGAACCTGTTGGCATGCACGGTCCGCGACGGCTGCGCGCACATCGACGGCACCAGCATCGTATTGAGCGAGCCGGCCAAAGCGGCAATGCAGCACGCGGAAGGCAAGATCACGCTCGGCATCCGTCCGGAATTCGTCGAATGTACGGCCGCCGCGCAAGCCGGCGCGCTGCCGGCGACGGTGGTCGCGATGCGCAATATGGGCACGCATTTTCTGGGTGAATTCAAGCTCGGCGCACACACCGTTGCAGCGAAGTTGCAGAACGCCACGGCGGCGCCCGGCGCCGCCGTCTGGCTGCGGTTCCCGCCGCAACGCACTCTGTATTACGTCAACGATAAGCGGGCGGCATGACATGAAAACTTACAACAACCGTGCATGGTTCCTGGTCTTGCCGGTGATTATCTGCGTAGCATTTTCTGCTGTGTTGCCGCTGATGACCATCGTCAATTACTCTGTACAAGACATCATTAGCCCGACCCAGAAGGTGTTCGTCGGCATGGATTGGTTCAAGTCCGTCATGCGTGACGATGAACTGCACAGCGCGCTATATCG
>DHXL01000294.1:42261-63938 GCA_002415335.1 Oxalobacteraceae bacterium UBA5157 | reverse complement strand
GCGCTGGCGATGCCGAAGGAAGGCTGGAAGGCGTCGCTCGCCCTGGTCGTGATCGCGCTGCCGTTGCTGATCCCATGGAACGTGGTCGGCACCATCTGGCAAATCTTTGGACGCGACGACATTGGACTGCTCGGCTACGCCGTTAATCAGATGGGCATCAATTACAACTACACTGCGAACTCGCTGGACGCGTGGCTTACCGTGCTGGTGATGGACGTCTGGCACTGGACGCCGCTGGTCGCCTTGCTCTGCTACGCCGGCTTGCGCTCGATTCCGGACGCGTATTATCAGGCGGCGCGCATCGATGGCGCATCGCGTTTCGCCGTGTTCCGCTACATTCAACTGCCGAAGATGCGCAACGTCCTGATGATCGCGGTGCTGCTGCGTTTCATGGACAGTTTCATGATTTATACGGAGCCGTTCGTACTGACCGGCGGCGGACCAGGCGATTCGACGACCTTCCTCTCGCAATATCTAACGCAAAAAGCAGTGGGACAGTTTGACCTCGGGCCCGCCGCGGCGTTTTCTCTGATTTATTTCCTGATCATCCTGTTGTTTTGCTTCGTGCTTTACACATGGATGCAGCGGGTCGGGACGGGAGACAAGAAATGACGAACAAACGCTTCGCCAGTGCCAGCCTGGTCATTTACCTCTTGCTGTCTCTGCTCCCGATCTACTGGATGTTGAACATGGCGCTCAAGACCAACGAAGAGATCGTCGGCGTGTTGAGCTTCTGGCCCAGGCATCTGACGCTGGATAATTTCAAGGTCATTTTCACCGACGAATCCTGGTATAGCGGCTATATCAATTCCAGCATTTATGTCGCGATGAACATGGTGATGTCGGTGACGGTTGCCTTGCCGGCCGCCTATGCGTTTTCGCGCTACTCGTTCTTGGGCGACAAGCATTTGTTCTTTTGGCTGCTGACCAATCGCATGACGCCGCCGGCGGTGTTTTTGCTGCCATTTTTTCAGTTGTATTCGGCGATCGGCCTGATGGATACCCATCTGGCGGTGGCCTTGGCGCACATGGTGTTCAACGTGCCGCTCGCGGTGTGGATACTTGAGGGCTTCATGTCCGGGGTGCCGAAGGAGATCGACGAGACTGCTTACATCGACGGCTACAGTTTTCCGAAATTCTTTATCAAGATTTTTTTGCCCCTGATCAAGTCGGGCGTCGGCGTCACGGCCTTCTTCTGCTTCATGTTCAGCTGGGTGGAATTGTTATTGGCGCGCACGCTGACCTCGGTCGACGCCAAACCGATCTCGGCGATCATGACGCGCACGGTTTCGGCGGCAGGCATGGACTGGGGCGTGCTGGCGGCCGCTGGCGTGCTGACGATCGTCCCGGGTGCGCTGGTCATCTGGTTTGTGCGGCATTACATCGCAAAGGGTTTTGCGATGGGGAGGGTATGAGATGAAAGACGCATTTGCCTGGATGACCTGGACTTTGCCGGTCGCGATATTTTTTATTTCCGTGGTGTTGATGTTGATCGGCATGACCGTATGGGAGATCCGTTCACCGACCATGGAACGCAAGGGCTTGCTGCCGATCCCGACTACGCGCGGCGACCGGTTGTTTATCGGCTTGCTGAGCGCGGCCTACTTCAACCTGGGATGGGCCGGATTGACCGACGCTCATCAGGGCTTCGCAGCAGCGATTGGATTCGTAGTCGTGGTGATTGTGATGCGCTGGGGGTGAACTACGGGAGGACCCCTGCATCAGCAGGTGACGGAATTTCCTTCCTCCGTCCCTTGCTTCGGTCTTTGGAAGGTAATACGAGGAGATAAGATGAGATTAAAATTGACAGCCTTTGCGGTCGCGGCGATGCTGGCCTCCGGCGCATCCTGGGCGGACATGGCCGCCGCCGAAAAATGGGTTAACCAGGAATTTCAACCATCTACCCTGAGCAAGAAGCAGCAACTCGAAGAAATGAAGTGGTTTATCGAGGCCGCCGATAAACTGAAGAAGCGAGGCGTGAAGGAAATCAGCGTCGTGTCGGAAACACTCGATACGCACGTGTACGAGTCGAAGACGCTGGCCAAGGCCTTTGAAGAGATCACCGGCATCAAGGTCAAGCACGACGTGATCCAGGAAGGCGATCTGGTCGAGAAAATGCAGACCTCGCTGCAGTCCGGCAAATCGATTTACGACGGCTGGGTCAACGATTCCGATTTGATCGGTACCCACTACCGCTATGGCCAGACCGTCGTGCTGTCCGACTACATGGCAGGGCCCGGCAAGGAATTTACCAATCCCGGACTGGACCTGAAGGACTTCATCGGCACCAGCTTCACCACCGCGCCGGACGGCAAGATGTATCAACTGCCGGATCAACAGTTTGCGAATCTGTACTGGTTCCGCGCCGACTGGTTTGCGCGCAAGGACTTGCAGGCCCGATTCAAGGCAAAATACGGCTACGATCTGGGCGTGCCGCAGAACTGGTCCGCGTATGAAGATATCGCCGATTTCTTCACCAACGACGTGAAGGAGCTGGATGGCAAAAAAGTCTATGGCCACATGGACTATGGCAAGAAGGACCCTTCTCTCGGCTGGCGCTTCACCGACGCGTGGCTGTCGATGGCCGGCGAGGCCGACAAGGGAATCCCGAACGGATTGCCGGTCGACGAATGGGGCATCCGCGTAGCGGACGACAAGTGCACGCCGGTCGGTGCCTCGGTGTCGCGCGGCGGTGCCACCAACTCGCCTGCCGCGGTCTACGCGTTGACCAAGTATATCGACTGGATGAAGAAGTACGCGCCGCCTACCGCGATGGGCATGACCTTCGGCGAAGCCGGCCCGGTACCGGCGCAGGGCCAGATCGCGCAGCAGATTTTCTGGTACAGCGCATTTACGGCATCGATGACCAAGCCGGGCCTGCCGGCGGTTAATGCCAACGGCTACCCGAAATGGCGCATGGCCCCTTCGCCGCATGGCCCATACTGGAAGCAAGGCATGCAAAACGGCTATCAGGACGTCGGTTCGTGGACTTACCTGAAGAGCACGCCGGCGGATAAGATGTCCGCCGCGTGGCTGTATGGCCAATTCGTGACATCCAAGACCGTGTCGCTGAAGAAGTCGATTGTCGGCCTGACTTTCATCCGCGACTCGGATATCCGCAGTGACTACTTCACGAAACATGCGGAGCAGTACGGCGGCTTGATTGAGTTCTATCGCAGCCCGGCGCGTGTCGCCTGGACGCCAACCGGCACCAACGTGCCGGACTATCCGAAGATGGCGCAACTCTGGTGGAAGAACGTTGCGATCGCAGTAACCGGTGAGAAAACACCGCAAGCCGCGATGGACAATCTGGCCTAGGAGATGGACCAAATCATGTTCCGTCTGCAGCGGGCCGGGATGAAGAATTGCACCCCCAAGCTGAATCCAAAAGGCGACCCGGCCAAGTGGCTATCGGATAAGGGCGCACCGTGGAAGAAACTGGCGAACGAGAAGCCGAAAGGCGAAACGATCCAGTACGACAAGTTGCTGCAGGCATGGAAGGAAGGACGCGTACGTTAAGTGGCATCCTGGCGCGGCGCAAGCCGCGTTTTTTTGCATACGGTCCGGCGTCCACCAGCGCGATAAGACTTGACGCAGGATGCCGATTAATCGATCTTGATCTTGGCGTACTCGGGGTGGGCCGCAGGATACGCGAGCTTCATGCCTTCCAATACCTCTAGCGTGATCGACGCGATCGCCAGGTTGCGCTGCGTCTTGGAATCAGCCGGAATGACGAACCATGGCGCGTGGTCTGCATCGGTCGCCGTCAAGGTTTCGGCATAGGCCTGCTGATAATCGGTCCACAGTTCGCGTTCCTTCAAGTCCTGCGGATCGAACTTCCAGTGCTTGTCAGGATCGGCGAGGCGCTCTTCAAGGCGCGCCTTTTGCTCATCCTTCGACAGGTGCAGGAAGAACTTCAACAGCACGGTACCGGTTTCCGCCAGCATCCGTTCGAAGTCGCAAATATGCGCGTAGCGGCGCTTGCATTCGGCCTCATCGATCCAGCCATGGACACGCGTAATCAGCACGTCCTCGTAGTGGCTACGATTGAAGATGACGATCTCTCCCTGTGCCGGCACCTGCCGATGAATGCGCCACAAGAAATCGTGTGCACGCTCTTCCGCGGTCGGCGTCTTGAATGGAATGCTGCGTATTCCCAGCGGGTCGATTTTTCCGAACACGCCGCTGATCGTGCCGTCCTTGCCCGAGGTATCCATGCCCTGCAAGACCACCAGCAACTTGCGGCTCTGGTCGGCGTAGAAGACATTTTGCAGCGCGGCGATTTGCTGGGCCAGTCCTTCGGTGTGCGCCTTGTCTTGCGCCTTGTCGCCGCTCGACAGCGGTTTCATTGCGGCGTCAGCGTCGACCACCTTCTGCTTCTTGTCGGCCCGGAAAAGCTTTTGCGCTTTCATGATTTACCAACTCTCCTTGCACCGACAATGCGCCATTGCTGCCTCATCGATCGATCGCGATTGCAGACTGCCTCCGCCGCTCCCACGGAAAATTCGGGGAGAAATAAAAAAGGCAGCCTGCGCTGCCTTCCATTGTACTGCCTGTCGAACGGATCAATGCTTGCGACGCAATCTCTGAATCGCAGCCAGCTGCGCAATCGCGACCGACAACTCCGCCTGTGCTTTCGCGTAGTCGATCTTCGATTCTTTATTGGTCAGCGATTCCTCTGCCAGCTTCTTCGCTTCGGTTGCTTTCGCCTCGTCCAGATCCTTGCCGCGAATCGCGGTGTCGGCCAGAACGGTAACCGAACCCGGTTGCACTTCCAGGATGCCGCCGGCGACGAAGACGAATTCATCTTCTGCCTGCCCAACTACCTTGATGCGCACCGCGCCCGGCTTGATGCGCGTGATCAACGGGGTGTGCCTGGGATAAATCCCCAACTCACCCGCTTCACCCGGCAACGCGACGAATTCGGCTTCACCGGAGAAAATGAGCGCTTCTGCGGAGACCACGTCAACGTGAATAGTGTGTGCCATGTCGTTTCCTATCCGGTTTATTCATCCCGCCCCGATCTACATCGCGGCGGGATGGATGCGCCAAGAATTAACTTAAGGTTTGTGGGAAAGAGTTAAGCGAAGCGGTACTCTGTCCCCAACTGATCAAATCGTGGGGAAAAGTCAAGCGTAGCGATACTCTGTCCCCCACTGATTAAATTAACTAAGCTTCTTGGCTTTTTCGATTGCTTCGTCGATCGTGCCGACCATGTAGAACGCTTGTTCCGGCAGGTGATCGAGTTCGCCCGACGCGATCATCTTGAAGCCCTTGATCGTGTCTTTCAGCGAAACGTACTTACCTGGCGAACCGGTAAACACTTCAGCGACGTGGAACGGCTGCGACAGGAAACGCTGCATCTTACGTGCACGCGCCACCAACAGCTTGTCTTCCGGCGCCAATTCGTCCATGCCCAGAATCGCGATAATGTCGCGCAATTCCTTGTAGCGCTGCAGCGTACCTTGCACCGCGCGTGCGGTGTCGTAGTGGTCTTGACCGACGACGAGCGGATCGAGCTGACGCGAGGTCGAATCGAGTGGATCGACCGCAGGATAGATACCCAGAGAAGCGATATCGCGCGACAGCACAACGGTGGAATCCAAGTGCGCAAACGTGGTGGCGGGCGACGGGTCGGTCAAGTCATCCGCAGGCACGTAGACGGCCTGGATCGAGGTGATCGAACCGGTCTTGGTCGAGGTAATACGCTCTTGCAAGCGGCCCATTTCTTCCGCCAGCGTCGGTTGATAACCCACGGCGGAAGGCATACGACCCAGCAGCGCGGAAACTTCGGTACCGGCCAGCGTGAAACGATAGATGTTATCGACGAAGAACAACACGTCCTTGCCTTCGTCACGGAAACTTTCAGCGATCGTCAAACCGGTCAACGCCACGCGCAGACGGTTGCCCGGCGGTTCATTCATTTGACCGTAGACCATCGCGACTTTGGAGTTCTCCGGATTTTCCAGATCGACCACTTTGGCATCGGCCATTTCGTGGTAAAAGTCGTTGCCCTCGCGAGTACGCTCGCCCACGCCGGCGAACACGGACAATCCGCTGTGCGCCTTCGCGATGTTGTTGATCAATTCCATCATGTTGACGGTCTTGCCGACGCCGGCGCCGCCGAACAGGCCGACCTTTCCGCCCTTGGCGAACGGGCAAACCAGGTCGATCACCTTGATGCCTGTTTCCAGCAAATCCTGTGACGGCGACAGCTCGTCGTAAGCCGGCGCTTTGCGGTGAATTGCCGCAGTCTGCTCGTGGCTGACCGGACCGCATTCGTCGATCGGATTACCCAACACGTCCATGATGCGACCGAGGGTCGCTTTACCGACCGGCACCGTGATCGGTTTGCCGGTGTTTTGAATCACCATGCCGCGCCGCAGACCATCGGACGTACCCAGCGCAATGGTACGGACAATGCCGTCGCCAAGCTGCTGCTGGACTTCCAGCGTGAGTTCGGAGCCTGCCATTTTCAAAGCATCGTAAATCTTAGGCATCGCAGTGCGGGGGAATTCAACGTCCACCACAGCGCCGATACACTGAACGATTTTGCCGTCAGCCATGTTCGTTCCTTCGATAGTAAATATAAATTCGTTTTGTTTCGAAATGTTCGGGACCGAGTAATCCGTCGCGCTTCGGCGACTCACAAACTCCGTCCCACAATCAAATTAAACCGCAGCCGCACCGGCGACGATCTCGGACAGTTCTTTGGTAATGGCAGCTTGCCGCGTCTTGTTATAGATCAGCTTCAATTCACCAATCACGTTGCCGGCGTTGTCGCTGGCCGACTTCATCGCCACCATCCGCGCCGATTGCTCGGACGCCAGGTTTTCCGCGACGGATTGGTAAATCAATGCTTCGACATAACGCACCAGCAGTTCGTCAATCACACTTTGCGCGTCGGGCTCATAGATGTAATCCCACGAATGGGTGGTCTTATCGCTCTGCATCTTCTCTGCGGCCAGCGGCAGCAACTGTTCCACCATTGGCTCCTGCTTCATCGTGTTGATGAACTTGGTGTAGCACAGGTAGACTGCATCCAGCTTACCTTCCTGATACGCATCGAGCAGCACCTTGACGGGGCCGATCAATTTGTCCAGGTGCGGCGTGTCGCCGAGTTGCACCGCATGCGCGACCACTTTTGCGCCGATCCGGTTCAGGTAGCCAAAACCCTTGTTGCCGATCGCGACCGCCTGGATCGCGTTACCTTGCGATTCGACTTCGCGGATCTTGGTCGTCGCCAACCGCAGCGCATTCGTGTTCAAGCCACCGCACAAACCCTTATCGGTGGTGACCACGATAAAACCGATGGTCTTGGCCTTGTCCTGCTTGACCAAAAACGGATGCGTATATTCCGGATTGGCTTGCGCCAGGTTGGAAGCGATATTGCGGATCTTGTCGCTGTATGGACGGGCCGCCCGCATCCGTTCCTGCGCCTTGCGCATTTTGGATGCCGCAACCATTTCCATCGCCTTCGTGATCTTCTTCGTATTTTCTACGCTCTTGATCTTGCCGCGTATCTCTTTGCCTACTGCCATGAGTCCTTACTCCTTATCTGATCGGTTATGAATCGTTGGGGACCGAGTACCGCTGCGCTTAACTCGGTCCCGCAATCGATCAGAAGGATTTTTTGAAATCGGCAATTGCGGCGGCCAGTGCAGCTTCGCCGTCTTTGTCGAGCTGCTTGGTTTCTTCGATCTTTTGCAACTGGGCAGCGTGGCTGGTCTTCATGAAATTGTGCAGGCCGGATTCAAAGGACAGCACTTTCTTCACGTCGATGCTATCGAAATAGCCCTTGTTGACGGCAAACAGCGAAACCGCCATCAGCGAAATCGGCAGCGGCGCGTATTGCGCCTGCTTCAACAACTCGGTCACGCGCGCACCGCGATCGAGCTGCTTGCGGGTCGATTCGTCGAGGTCGGAAGCGAACTGCGCGAACGCAGCCAATTCGCGATACTGCGCCAAGTCGGTACGGATACCGCCGGACAGGTTTTTGATGACCTTGGTCTGGGCAGCGCCACCGACGCGCGACACCGAAATACCGGCGTTAATCGCAGGACGGACGCCGGCGTTGAACAGCGACGTTTCGAGGAAAATCTGGCCGTCGGTAATCGAAATCACGTTGGTTGGAACGAATGCGGAAACGTCGCCGGCTTGCGTTTCAATGATCGGCAGCGCGGTCAACGAACCGGTCTTGCCTTTGACTTCGCCTTTGGTGAACGCTTCGACGTAGTCGGGGTTGACGCGTGCCGCGCGTTCGAGCAAGCGGCTGTGCAGGTAGAACACGTCGCCGGGATACGCTTCGCGGCCTGGCGGGCGGCGCAGCAGCAGCGAAACCTGACGGTACGCGACTGCCTGCTTGGACAAATCGTCATACACGATCAGCGCATCTTCACCGCGATCACGGAAGTACTCGCCCATCGCGCAGCCGGAGTAGGCCGACACGTATTGCATCGCGGCCGACTCGGAAGCGGAAGCGGCGACCACGATCGTGTATTCCATCGCGCCATGCAGTTCCAGCGAGCGCACGATGTTTTTGATCGACGATGCTTTTTGACCGATCGCGACGTAGATGCAGGTCATGTTCTGACCCTTTTGATTAATGATCGCATCGATCGCCACCGCGGTCTTGCCGGTTTGACGATCGCCGATGATCAATTCGCGCTGACCGCGGCCGATCGGCACCATCGCATCGATCGATTTCAAGCCGGTTTGCATCGGCTGCGAAACGGATTGACGAGCGATCACGCCCGGCGCGATTTTTTCGATCGGCGCCGACAGCTTGGCGTTGATCGGGCCCTTGCCGTCGATCGGTTGACCGAGCGCATTGACCACGCGACCTTTGAGTTCGGGGCCGATCGGCACTTCCAGAATGCGGCCGGTACATTTAACCGTGTCGCCTTCGGAGATGTGCTCGAAGTCGCCCAGAATAACGGAGCCGACCGAGTCGCGCTCGAGGTTCAGCGCGAGGCCGAACGTGTTACCCGGGAATTCCAGCATCTCGCCTTGCATCACGTCGGATAAACCGTGGATACGGCAGATACCGTCGGACACGGAAATGACCGTACCCTGATTGCGAATCTCAGCGGTGTCGCCGAGCCCTTGAATCCGGCTCTTGATCAGTTCGCTGATTTCAGACGGGTTGAGTTGCATACAAACTCCTAATATGTTGAGGGACTCGGTGGCGTGCCGCTTGGGCGGTGCTCAACTGCGTCCCACAGGTCCTGATATGTTGAGGACAGAGTACCGCTGCACCCGTTCGGGTGTCTCCGTCGACGCCTTAACTCTGTCCCACCATGTTTACGCCAAGTTTCCGTGCTTGCACCAAGGGTCGGATCGCAATCACGCCGCAGTCAGCGCAACATGCATCTGTTGCAGCTTGGCGCGCACCGAGGTGTCGAGCACCTCATCGCCGACCACTACGCGCACGCCGCCGATCAGGGCGGGATCCACGGTCACCGACGGTGTCAGCTTGCGGCCGAATTTCTTTTCCAATGTCGCCACCAGCTCGTTCAACTGCGCATCGGAAATGGCGAACGCGCTGACGATTTCCGCATCTGCGGCGCCTTCCTGTGCGTTCTTCAGCACATGAAATTGCGCACCGATTTCCGGCAACAGTGTGACGCGGCCGTTTTCGACCAGCATGTTGATGAAGTTTTTCGCTTCATCGGTAAGCGGCGACTTCAGCGCAGCCATAAACGTATCGGCCACCAGCTTGTCCGACAGATTCGGGTTGCGCGAAAGCGCCTGGACATCGGGATGAGCCGCGACGTGTGCCATCTCGGACACAAGATCGGACCAGGCAGCCAGATTGCCTGACTTGGCCACACGGAACAGCGCTTCTGCGTAAGGGCGAGCAATCGTTGCGAGTTCGGCCATGATTACAGCTCTGTTTTCAGCTGGCTCAGCAGATCGGCATGCGCCGCTGCATTCACCTCGCGCTTCAGGATTTGTTCGGCGCCTTTGACCGCGAGGGTCGCAACTTCGCCGCGCAACTCGTCACGCGCTCTGTTTACTTGCTGTTCTGCCTCGTCCTTGGCGGCGGCGATGATGCGCGCAGCCTCTTCGGTGGCAGTCTTCTTGGCTTCCTCGATAATTCCGAGGGCGCGCTTTTCGGCATCGCCGACGCGCTTTTGCCCCTCGTCGCGAGCGGAAGCGAGTTCGGCAACGACACGCTTTTCAGCGGCAGCCATTGCTTCCTTGCCCTTGTCGGCGGCCGCCAAGCCATCCGCAATCTTCCTGGCGCGCTCGTCGAGCGCTTTCATCAGCGGCGGCCACACGAATTTCATCGTGAAGCCCGCGAGGATGAAGAAGACCACGAACTGCGCCCACAGTGTTGAATTCAAATTCACGGTAGTTTCCTTCTCAGAATAACGTGTGCCGGGCGGGCGAGCCTGCGCTCTGAACCCGGCAAGTGAGAATCAGCGATTAGCCGTGGAATGGGTTAGCGAACGCGAACATCATCGCGATACCAACACCGATCAGGAACGCCGCGTCGATCAAACCAGCCAACAGGAACATCTTGGTTTGCAGCGTATTCATCAGTTCAGGCTGACGCGCCGAAGCTTCGATGAATTTACCGCCCATGATGCCGATACCGATACATGCGCCGATAGCGCCCAAACCGATAATCAATCCACAAGCCAGTGCAACGAACGAGAGGTCAGTCATGAAAACTCCTTAGATAGTCAAAGTCAAAAAATTAAAACCAAAATACTGCGAAAGCTTACTTATTGCAGGACAGAGTCGGGCCAAGCCCGCCCTCTGTTTTCAACAAACTTGATTAGTGCCCTTCGTGCGCCTGACCGATATACACCAGTGTCAGCATCATGAAAATAAACGCTTGCAACGCGACGATCAAAATATGGAAGATTGCCCAGACCGAGCCCAGCGCGACGTGCAGCCCGAAGCCCCACCAGGTCGCGGTCGAGCCGAGCAGCGCGATCAGCAAGAAGATCAATTCGCCTGCGTACATATTGCCGAACAGTCGCATGCCAAGAGAGAAGGTCTTGGCGACGAATTCGATGAGGTTGAAGCCGAAATTGAAAATCCACAAAGCCGGGTGGGCACCAAACGGCGCACAAAACAATTCGTGGATAAAGCCGCCGAGGCCCTTGATCTTGAGATTATAGAAAATCATCAAGGCAAACACCCCGAGGGCCATGCCGAGGGTGCCGTTCACATCGGCGGTGGGCACCGCGCGATGGTGCATTTCCCCGAGACCGACCAGGCGGAAGATGGCGCCGAACATATCAACCGGCAAGAAATCCATCGAGTTCATCAGGAACACCCAGACGAATACGGTCAACGCCAGCGGCGCGATAAAAGCACGGTTGCCATGTACGATCGCCTTGGATTGGTCTTCGATCATTTCGACGACGATCTCGACCGCTGCCTGGAAGCGGCCCGGCACACCGGAAGTGGCACGGCGCGCAGCCAACCACATGAAGAACAAACCGACGATACCCATGGCGACGGACCAAAACACCGTATCCACATTGATAACGTGGAAATCGATCATCGAATGCTGGTCGGCTGAACGCAAGAACCCGAGATGGTGCTGGATATATTCTGTAGCGGTCAGTACGTGCGTCCCCGCCTCGCTTGCAGCCAGTTCAGTTGTCATGTCAGTGCCTAAATAATAAGATGATGTAACTTTTCAGCGCCACGATGAACCCGGCGATCAGCGCCAGCCAGTTCAAATCGCGGTACAGCCAGGCGACCGCGCCTAACAGCGCAACCGTCAATGCAATCTTGATAAATTCGCCGATGAAAAACGACATCGGGTTGGCTCCTCCGGGCTTTTGCGCATTGGCGAACAGGCGCAGCGCGAATAAGCCATTCGGAATTACACAACACAGCCCACCCAACAACGCGGAGAACAGCGCGGGCATGCCACCCAGCAGGCCGGCGATGATGCCGGCAATGACGGTAGTCGCAAGTTGCAAGAGGACGACGCGCAGCATTTCTGTCCTGAATCGTGCAACCCGTGGCTCCCTTGCGGGTAACCGGCACGGGCCGTGGTGAAAACTGTGGAGTGTGTTCAGTGAAGCCACGGGATTATAAGGGTTTTCCACAAGGCTCGTCAAACGTTTGCGGCACCGCAACGGTGCGTAAATGCCGCACTTTCGACGATAAACAACGCTTTACGCGGCCTTTTCCAGCTGTACCAGCCACGCCCTGCCCTGTTCCCAATCGCCCAGACCGCTAGCGGAATTGATATGGCCGCGTGCCCCGATATCGCGGAAGTCGGCACCCCAGTCGCGCGCCCACGATCGTGCTCTCCCGAGCGCGCACCAGGGGTCGTCACTGGATGCGACGACGATGCTTTTGAAAGGCAACACTGCGCGCGGCATCGGCGCGAAGCCGTGCTGCTCGAGCGGGAAGTCGGCGCGCTCGACATCCGGCGGCGCGACCAAGAGTGCGCCGGTCACCTTGGCCGCATGCGCGGCGGTGCGATGCGCGGATGCCCACCATGCGGTCAACGCGCAGCCGAGACTGTGCGCGACCAGCGTTACCGTGCCGTCGACCGCCGCGATCTCGGCATCCAGCGCCACGACCCAATCCGCGCGCTGCGGCGTATCCCAATCGTGCTGCTGCACCCGGCGCGCATTCGGCAGGAGGTCCTCCCACCGCGTTTGCCAGTGCCCTGCTCCCGAATTGTTCAAGCCGGGAAGCAGGAGAATCGTGTGGCCCATGCGCCGCGGCCTAAGCGCGCAGGCGGGCGATCACGCCGTCGAGCGCGTCCAGGTCGGCGAAGTCAATCACCAGCTGCCCCTTGTTTTTCGCCCCTAGCTTGATCACGACCTGAGTCGCCAGCGCGTCGGACAACTCCTCTTCCAGTCGCGTGATGTCGCGCGACTTTTCGCGGCCTGATTCGCGCGGCTTACCGCCGGATGCTTGTTCGGTGCTGGTGCGCACAACGAGCTTTTCGGCTTCGCGCACCGACATGCGTTTCGCGACAATCTGGTTGGCCAGCGAGATCTGGGTAGCGCCGTCAACCGCCAGCAACGCGCGCGCATGGCCCATGTCGATATCGCCCGCCATCAGCATGGTCTGCACCGGCTTGGCCAGATTCAGCAAGCGCAGCAAGTTGGAGACCGCGCTGCGCGAACGGCCGACCGCGCCCGCCGCCTGTTCGTGCGTGAAGTCGAAATCGTCGATCAGGCGGTGAATGCCTTGCGCTTCTTCCAGCGGATTCAGATCTTCGCGCTGGATATTTTCGATCAGTGCCATCGCGGCTGCTGTCTGGTCGTCGACCGCCTTGACCAGCACCGGCACTTCGCTCAGCCCGGCGATCTGGGCCGCGCGGAAGCGGCGTTCGCCGGCGATGATTTCATATTTGTCGCTACCGTTGTGCGACGCGACCGGCCGCACCAGGATCGCTTGCAGCAGGCCTTGCGCCTTGATCGAGGCCGCCAGTTCGTTCAGCGCGCCTTCATCCATGCGCGTACGCGGCTGGTATTTACCGGCTTGCATGGCGCTGATGTGCAGCACCGACGGCGCCCCCGGCACGCCCGGAATCGCTTCGTCGAAATCGCTGGAGCCCCCGAGTAATGCGTCGAGGCCGCGGCCCAGGCCTTTGGATCTTTTGGTTGCCATGATTGTTTCCTAATATGTGGCGGGACTTCAGCGCGCGGATCAGCCGCGCAAACCCGGTCCCGCTATTTCGTTATTTCGTTTAAATCGATTTGATGCGTTCCACCATCTCGGCACCGAATGCGAGGTAGGCCTGCGCCCCTTTCGCCTGCGGGTCGAAGGTCACGCCCGGCATGCCGTAGGATGGCGCTTCCGCCAGCCGCACGTTGCGCGGGATGATGGTTTTGAAAACCTTGTCGCCGAAGTGCTGTTCCAATTGCGCCGATACCTGCTGCGACAAGGTCATGCGCGGGTCGAACATCACGCGCAACAGGCCGATGATCTTCAAATCGGGGTTGAGCTTGGCATGCACTTTCTTGATCGTATTGACGAGGTCCGACAATCCTTCCAGTGCGTAGTACTCGCACTGCATCGGAATGATCACGCCGTGCGCAGCGCACAAGCCGTTGAGCGTCAACATCGACAGCGCCGGCGGACAATCGATCAGCATGAAATCGTAGTCGTCAGCAACCAGCGCGAGTGCATCCTTCAGGCGCTTCTCGCGATTGTCGAGCTCGACCATTTCCACCTCCGCGCCGGCCAGCTCGCGGTTAGCCGGCAGCACGTCGAACTTGCCGGTCTCGGAAGTCTTGCGCGCGGTCGTCACATCGGACATGCCGAGCAGGACCTCGTAGATCGAGGTCTTCAATTCCGACTTGTTGATGCCGGCACCCATCGTCGCGTTCCCTTGCGGATCGAGATCGACCAGCAGCACGCGCTGTCCATGTTGCGCAAGTCCGGCTGCGAGGTTGACGGCGGTCGTGGTCTTGCCGACGCCGCCCTTTTGATTGGCGACGCAAAAGATTTTGGCCATGGATTTTTTCTATTAGGTGGTCAATTAACGGCCCGCGCTGATGCGGCTCGCTCGATAAGAATCAAATGACGCTCTGCTTCGAGCGCCGGCACCTTCAACACCCGCACTTCCGTCACCTCCCAGCCGGCCGGCATACGCGCTAACTCGGCATGCGGATTGACACCCTTGAGCGCAATGAAGCGCCCGCCTTCCGCAAGCAGGTGGCCGGACCAGTTGACGAAATCGGACAATTCGGCAAACGCGCGCGACGTGATCACGTCGAACTTCTGCGTCACCTGCAATTGCTCGACGCGCGCGGTGTGGATCGTGACATTGCGCAAACCGAGTTCGGCTTTGGCTTGCGTCAGGAATGCGGTCTTCTTGTGCACGGTGTCGATCATCGAGACTTGCATTTCGGGCTGTGCCTGTGCCGCCCAGATCGCCAGGACCATGCCCGGCAATCCACCGCCGGCGCCGACGTCCAGTACCCGGCGCGCACCGTCGAACGCACTGACCGCCGCCAGCGAATCGAGCAGATGCTGGGTCACCATCTGGGCCGGGTCACGCACCGCGGTCAGGTTATAGACAGCGTTCCATTTTGCCAGCAGCGCCAGATAGTCGATCAGTTGCGCCAGCTGGGCGTCACTCAAATCCAGCTGCAATTTGTGCGCGCCCTCGCCGAGCGCATGGGTCAGGCCAAGCCTGTCGAATTGCTTCATCGGGATCGGTCTCAGGCCGCTTGCGCGTCGTTGACGGTGATCGCGAAGCCGTTGAATCCACCCTTCTTCAGGTGCACCAGCAGCAGCGAGATCGCGGCGGGCGTCACACCAGAAATACGCGACGCCTGACCCAGCGTCTCCGGCCGGTGCTGATTAAGCTTTTGCCGCACTTCGATCGACAGCGCCTTGACCTCCAGATAGTCGAAGCTTCCCGGTAATTTCAGATTCTCGTAGTGATCATGGCGCTCGACCTCCTTGGCTTGGCGGTCGATGTAGCCTGCGTACTTCAGCTGAATTTCCAGCTGCTCTTTTTCGGCGTCGTTCAGAATGCAGGGCGCGCCGAAATGCTGGCCGTCAATGCCAGTCAAACTCATCAAGCTGTCATAGCTGATGTTCGGCCTCCGGAGCAAGTCAGCGAGCGCATACTCGCGCTCAATCGCTTTACCCAAAACACGCTTGGCCTCATGGTCAGCCAAGATTCGGGGGCTGACCCAAGTCGATTTTAGGCGCTCCAGTTCGCGCGCGACAGCTTCTCGCTTCTTCTCGAACAAGGCCCATTGCATGTCGCCGACGCAGCCAAGGCGACGCCCGATTTCGGTCAGGCGCATGTCGGCGTTATCTTCACGCAGGCTCAGCCGATATTCGGCGCGACTGGTAAACATGCGATAAGGCTCTTGCACACCTTGCGTGATCAAGTCGTCGACCAGCACGCCGAGGTAAGCCTCGTCACGGCGTGGCGTCCATGCATCGCGGCCCTGGGTCAGCAACGCGGCATTCAAGCCGGCCAGCATGCCTTGAGCGGCAGCTTCCTCATAGCCGGTAGTGCCATTGATTTGCCCAGCGAAGAACAAGCCTTGCACCGCTTTGGTTTCAAGCGACGCCTTCAATCCGCGCGGATCGAAATAATCGTACTCAATTGCGTAACCGGGCCGCAGGATATGCGCCTGCTGCAAGCCGTGCATCGAGCGTACCAGCGCCAATTGCACGTCGAACGGCAAACTGGTCGAGATGCCGTTCGGATAAAACTCGTTGGTGCTCAAGCCTTCCGGCTCCAGGTAAATCTGGTGCGAGGCCTTGTCGGCGAAGCGATGGATCTTGTCTTCGATCGAAGGGCAGTAGCGTGGGCCGACGCCTTCGATCACGCCCGTGTACATCGGACTGCGATCGAGGCCGGCGCGGATAATCTCGTGCGTGCGTTCGTTGGTATGCGTGATCCAGCATGGCAATTGCCGCGGATGCATGGCGGCCGAGCCCAGCACCGAAAACACAGGAATAGGATCGAGATCGCCCGGCTGTTCTTGCAAGGCAGAAAAATCGATGCTGCGGCCATCCAGGCGCGGTGGGGTACCGGTCTTGAGCCTGCCCTGTGGCAAGTTTAATTCTTTCAGCCGGGCCGACAAGGAAATTGCCGGCGGATCCCCGGCGCGGCCCGCTGCGTAACTATTCAAGCCGACATGAATTTTTCCGTCGAGAAATGTGCCGGCGGTCAAGACCACCGCTCGACCACGAAACCGGATTCCGACCTGGGTTACCGCGCCCACAACCCGATCGCCCTCGACCAGTAGATCATCGACCGCTTGCTGGAACAGCCACAGACTGGACTGGTTTTCTAGGCGGGTGCGTATCGCCTGCTTGTATAGGATCCGATCGGCCTGCGCGCGAGTCGCACGGACGGCCGGCCCCTTCGACGAATTGAGGATCCTGAATTGGATGCCCGCTTCGTCGGTTGCTATTGCCATTGCCCCGCCCATAGCATCAACCTCTTTGACGAGATGGCCTTTGCCGATCCCACCGATCGAGGGATTGCAGGACATCTGACCGAGTGTCTCGATATTATGGGTGAGCAAGAGTGTCTTTTGGCCCATCCGCGCGGACGCGAGCGCGGCTTCGGTGCCGGCATGGCCGCCGCCGACGACGATAACATCAAATTCTGTAGGAAAAAACATAGTGCGCCTCGAGGAGACGGTAAGGGACTTGGATGCGCACATCGCGCACTCGAGGGCAGATTATAAGGTCTTTTTGGACCCGATCGCTCGGACGAGGTCGAATTACCTCGCGCCAGTGTTCCACGTGGAACAACTCAAATTTGGATCCCAACATGTTCATGCAAGTCTCATCATTGCCCCACCCTTTCGCCTGAAGGCGGCTCCCCGCCATCGCTTGAAATGAAGGCATCTATTCGCACCGCGACAACTCATGCGAAACTGTGCCTGCTTGGCCGCTTCCTTCCCTCCCATAAAGGTTCGGGCTTAGTAATGCCCCTTGGCCAGATGTTTCACGTGAAACAAAGACGGCTTGCCACAGACTTCAGCTAGCGCAAGAATGCGTCATAGCCGGTTTTAAGAATCAAGGCGCTCACCACGAACAAGAAAATCTTCCGCACAAAGCCGCTGCCATGCTTGATTGCCAGCCTACTCCCAATCAACGAGCCAGCCACATTACACACTGCCATCATCAACCCGACCCGCCAGATCAGATGGCCGCTATAGCCGAACCATAGCAAGGCGGATAGATTGCAGGCGACATTGACGACTTTCGCCACCGCGGATGCACCCAGGAAATCGAAGCCAAAAAAGCGGACGAACAGGAAAATGAGGAAGCTCCCGGTGCCAGGGCCGAAAAAGCCATCGTAGAATCCGATGCACGCTCCCACTCCCAGCGCAATCAGTTTTTCCTTAATTCCCTCATGTGTCGGTGCGTGCAGGCTGCCGAAATCCTTCCTGCTCAAGGTGTAAAGTGCTACCGCGACCAATATGAAAGGCAACAACTTACGCAGGAAATCGGGGGGCACCTTAGTCACCGTATAGGCTCCGACAAAAGCCAATGCGAATGCCGCCAGCGCCGCCGGCGCCGCGGTGCCCCACTCCACCCTCACCCGTCGCGCAAAACTGATGGCCGCAGCCCCAGTTCCCCATACGCCTGCCAACTTGTTGGTTCCCAGCAGTGTCGCCGGCACCACATTTGGCAGCGTCGCAAACAGAGCCGGAATCTGGATCAGGCCACCGCCGCCAACCACGGCATCGACCATCCCGGCCAACAATGCTGCGGTACAGAGAATCAGGTAGTCCGTCATGCGTGCCCGCCAATCCGGCGCATCCCACAGGACGGCCTAAGTGCGGAGTGAACAGTTATTGTCATTCGTTGATCCGATTGTTGTAGTCGTGCGGACAGAGACATGCTTGGGTAGTTGCCGATCCACATTTTACGCGAGGTGGCAAGAAACGCTTCTATCGGCCGAAGCGACTCGGCGATCGTCACCGAATCACGCCCGATCCTTGGGACTTGCTACAATAAGAAAAAAGGAGAAACTAAACAATGCATACCTTCCATTCATTCGGCTTCAGCACCGTGCCTCACATCCTGTGCGAGCTCGGTGCCGCGCAGCGTCTGGGCCCATTGATCGCCGACCGATTTCCGGCGGCTCGCAATGCGTTGCTCGTCACCGATGCCGGCTTTCTCAAGACCGGCCTGGTCGATGCGCCGGTGGCCAGCCTCAAGTCGGCCGGCCTGAACGTCTGCGTCTGCGCCGACGTCGTCGCGGATCCGCCTGAAGCGGTCGTGTTGAAGGCCGCTGCCACGGCGCGCGCCGATCAAATCGACATCGTGATCGGCCTGGGCGGCGGCAGCTCAATGGATGTCGCCAAACTGATCGCCGTCCTGCTCGGCAGCGAGCAAGACTTAAAAAGCATGTACGGCATCGGCAATGTCAGCGGCGGCCGTCTGCCCCTGGTGCAAATTCCGACTACCGCCGGCACCGGATCGGAGGTCACGCCGATCTCGATCGTCACCACTGGCGCTATCACCAAGATGGGAGTGGTGTCGCCGCAGCTGTATGCCGACCTGGCGATACTCGACGCCGAACTGACCGTCGGCCTACCGGCCAGAGTCACCGCCGCGACCGGCATCGATGCGATGGTGCATGCGATCGAGGCCTACACCACCCGGCTCAAGAAGAATCCGCTCTCGGACATGCTGGCGCGACAAGCACTGACCCTGCTGTCCGCGAATCTGGTGGCCACCTGCGAAGATGGCAGCAACCTCGCAGGGCGGCAAGCGATGCTGGTCGGCGCCATGCTGGCCGGCCAATCCTTCGCGAATGCACCCTGCGCGGCAGTCCATGCGCTGGCCTATCCGATCGGTGGCATCTTTCACGTTCCGCACGGCTTATCGAACGCACTGATACTGCCGCACGTACTGCGCTTCAATCTGCCCGAGGCCGCCACGCTGTATGCCGAGCTGGCTGAAATCGCCGCACCGCAGATACAAGGCAGCATGGAAGCGAGGGCGGAAGGATTGATTGCGGCAATGAAGGATATCGCGCACCGAGTCGGCATCGAAACCCGCCTGCAGCAAGTTGGGATCGCCGCATCCGATCTTGATCGACTGGCCGATGATGCGATGCTGCAAACGCGCCTGTTGACCAATAATCCGCGGGTAGTGACGCGGACGGATGCTCGCGCGATCTACCAAGCCGCGCTGTAACAGGACGGCAAGGTACCGCCTACAGTATCTTGCCCGCTCCGGCCCTATTCCTGCGGCCAATTAGCAGGCAACCCTAGCGTGCAGGTCCGCGGCCGAAGTGGGCCATGATTTCACCTACGATACCGCGCCGGAACGCCAGCACGCAGACGATAAAAATGAAGCCTGTCACAATCGTGACCGAATCACCGAGCGAATTGAACCATTCAATATTCGTCACTTGCGCCAGCCAGTTTCCAAAGTCGCCTAGCTTGTTTTCCAAGGCGATGATGATAATCGCACCGACGATCGGTCCGATCAGGGTTCCCAGGCCACCGACCAGCGTCATCAGCACCACCAGTCCGGACATGGTCCAATGGACATCGGTCAGCGTCTCGAAGCCGATCACCACAGTCTTGGTCGCCCCGGCCAGCCCTGATAATGCGGCCGATAACACAAACGCCAGCAGCTTGTAACGATCGACGTCATAACCGAGTGAAATCGCACGCGGTTCATTTTCCTTGATCGCCTTCAGAACCTGCCCGAACGGCGAATGAATCGTACGCACGATCAATGCAAAACCGCCAATCGTAATCGCCAGCACCACATAGTACAAAGTCAGATCGTTATCGAGGTCCAGCAGCCCCAGCAGCGTGCCGCGCGGCACGCCTTGCAAGCCGTCCTCGCCGCCGGTAACAGGCGCCTGCAGGCATACGAAATACAGCATCTGGGCCAGTGCCAGCGTGATCATCGTGAAGTAGATGCCCTGTCGGCGAATCGCCAGGCTGCCCATGACGAGTCCAATCAGCGCGCCCGCGGCGGTGCCGAGCGCAACACTGAGTTCCATCGACAAGCCCAGCGTCGCCAATGCGTAGCCGGTAACGTAGCCGGCACCACCAAAGAATGCGGCATGTCCAAACGACAACAAACCGGTAAAACCGATCAACAGGTTGAATGCGCAGGCAAACAACGCAAAGCAGAGCACCTTCATCAGCAACACCGGATACAGTACAAACGGCGCCGCCAATGCAACGGCAAATGCGATTCCGTAGCCGATATTCTTATTCATCAAAGTCATTTCTCTTTCCCGAACAAGCCGGCAGGACGGATCATCAGTACGATCGCCATCACAATGAACACGACGGTGGCAGATGCCTCCGGATAAAATACCCGCGTCAAGCCTTCGATCACTCCCAACCCCAGCCCTGTCACAATCGAACCGAGAATCGAACCCATGCCCCCGATCACCACGACTGCGAACACGACGATGATCAGGTTCGAACCCATCAGCGGCGACACCTGGATCACCGGCGCCGCCAGCACCCCGGCAAAGGCCGCCAACGCCACGCCGAAGCCATAAGTCAGGGTCACCATCAGCGGCACATTAACGCCGAATGCCTCGACCAGCTTCGGATTTTCCGTCCCGGCACGCAGATAGGCGCCGAGCTTGGTCTTCTCGATCACGAACCAGGTCGCGAAACACACCACCAGAGAAGCCAGCACGACCCACGCGCGGTAGTTCGGCAGCACCATGAATCCGAGATCAGTCGCCCCCGACAAAGCGTCCGGCACCGAGTAAGGCTGCCCGGAGACCCCATAAAACGAACGAAATAAACCTTCCACCATCAGCGTGATGCCGAACGTGAGCAACAAGCCATACAGATGATCGAGCTTGTACAGCCGGCGCAGCATCGTTCTCTCGATCACGATGCCGAACGCGCCGACAATCAGCGGTGCGGCACCCAACATCACCCAATAGTTCAGCCCAAGGTAGTTGAGTCCCATCCAGGCGATGAAGGCGCCCAGCATATACAGCGCGCCGTGCGCAAAATTGATCACGTTGAGCAAGCCGAAGATGACGGCCAAACCAAGCGACAGCATCGCGTAGAACGACCCGTTCACCAGCCCCAGCAACAGCTGGCTCAAGAATGCTTGCAAGGGAATACCGAAGATTTCCATGTAAACTTCATGAAAAATCACCCCGAAGGGTGAAAAGTATGTGAAAGCCGCACGCCCGGAGCAGATCGCATCGGGCAACAGCCAGCGGTGAGCCACCGAGCCCGACT
>DHXL01000294.1:24092-42114 GCA_002415335.1 Oxalobacteraceae bacterium UBA5157 | reverse complement strand
AGTCGGGCTCGGTGGCTCACCGCGCAGCTAGCGGCGACTAGCGCGTAAGCGGACCCGCAAGACAGCGTGCCACGTGTCCCGATCTACTTCCAGGTCGCGCACTTACTTTCGGCCTTGGTCGTGAACGCCTGATCGCCCGGAATAGTCTGAACGATCTTATAGTAATCCCACGGATACTTTGACTCGGCCGGTGTCTTGACCTGCATCAGGTACATATTGTGGATCATGCTGCCGTCGCCGCGAATCGTGCCATTCTTGGCGTACATGTCATTGATCTTCATGGTTTTCAGCTTTGCCATGACCTTGTCGGTATCATCGCTGCCCGCCGCCTTGACCGCATTCAGGTATTGCAGGGTGGCTGAATAATCGGCTGCCTGCAAGCTTGACGGCATCTTCTTCATGACGTCGAAATAGCGGCGCGCCCACTTGCGCGTCTCATCATTCTGGTCCCAGTACCAGCTATCCGTCAGGTACATGCCCTTGGTCAAATTAAGCGTCAATGCATGCACATCGTTGATGAACATCAGCAAGCCGGCCAGCTTCATCGTCTTCGTGACGCCGAACTCGTTGGCCGCCTTGATCGCGTTCACAGTGTCGCCGCCGGCATTTGCCAGACCGAGGATCTGCGCCTTGGACGCCTGAGCCTGCAGCACGAACGACGAAAAGTCCGAGGCGCCGAGCGGATGCCTGACCGAACCGACCACGGTACCGCCGCTTGCCTTGACGACTTTGGCGGTATCACTTTCGAGCGATGCGCCAAAGGCATAATCAGCGGTGAGGAAGAACCAGCTCTTGCCGCCTTGCTTGACGACCGCCGAACCGGTTCCCTTTGCCAGCGCCACCGTGTCGTACGCATAGTGAATCGTGTAGGGGCTGCATTCCTCATTCGTCAGACGGGCCGAGCCGGCTCCAATCGACAGGAACGGCTTCTTCTTCTCGGCAGCGACTTTCGCCATCGACAGGCCGGTAGCGGAATTCGTTCCGCCGATCAGCATGTCCACGCCGTCACGATCGAACCATTCGCGTGCCTTGCTGGCTGCAATGTCGGCCTTGTTCTGGTGATCGGTCGAAACCAATTCGATCTTCTTGCCGTTGACCTTGCCGCCAAAATCGGCAATCGCCATCTTGATCGCTTCCACTCCTCCCGGACCGTCGATGTCGGAATACAGTCCCGACATGTCAGTAATGAAACCGATCTTCACGGAATCACCCGAAATCTGGGCCGATGCCGACGCGGCAAACCCGCATGCCACGGCGGCCGATACCGCCAGTGCTACAGTTTTCAATCTGGTGTTCATCGTTTCTTCTCCTTATTGTGGAACTATCATCGCATCAACCCCGGCTGGTTCTATACCCCAAGCAATTCATTCAGTACCGGCATCTTGGCGTCCAATTCAGATGCAGCAAAGGTCTCGACGATCTGACCGTGCTCCATCACGTAAAACCGATCCGCCAGCGGTGCGGCGAAGCGGAAATTCTGTTCCACCATGACGATGGTATAACCCTTGGCGCGCAAGGTCATGATCATGCCCGCCAGCGCGTGCACGATGACTGGCGCCAAGCCCTCGGAGATTTCGTCGAGCAACAGCAGGCGCGCGCCGGTGCGCAATATGCGCGCCACCGCCAGCATTTGCTGCTCGCCGCCGGATAGACGCGTTCCCTGACTGGCCTTGCGTTCAGCCAGATTGGGAAACATCGTGTAAATATCCTCGACCGTCATGCCCGGGTCGACCTTCGATAGGGTGGGCGGCAGCATCAGGTTTTCCTCGGTCGACAGCGACGAGAAAATGCCCCGCTCTTCCGGACAATAACCAACGCCGAGATGCGCAATCTGGAAGGTCGCGGTATTGATCGACTCGATGCCGCCGATCTTGATCGACCCCTTGCGACTGCCGGTCAAACCCATGATCGCGCGCAGCGTGGTGCTGCGGCCTGCCCCATTGCGGCCCAGCAGCGTCACGACCTCACCCTGGTTCACCACCAGGTTAACGTCGTGCAAGATATGCGACTCGCCGTACCATGCATGCAGATGGCTGATCTCCAACGCCGCCGCCGCCATCAATGGGCTCCTTCCAGCGCGCCGGTGGTGGTGCCCATGTACGCTTCCATCACTTGCGGATTATTCGATACTTCCTGATAGCTGCCCTCGGCCAATACTGCGCCGCGCTGCAATACCGAGATCTTGTCGCAGATGCCGGAGACCACGCTCATGTTGTGCTCCACCATCAAGATAGTGCGGCCCGCCGATACTTTCTTGATCAGCTCGGTCACGCGACTGACGTCTTCGTGTCCCATGCCCTGGGTCGGTTCATCGAGCAGCATTAACGTGGGTTCCATCGCCAGCGTCGTGGCGATCTCCAACGCGCGTTTGCGGCCGTAGGGAAGATCGACCGTTACCGTGTCGGCAAATTCGGATAGATCGACTTGCGACAGCAACTCCATCGCGCGCTCGTTCAGACCCGTCAGGCTTCTCTCGCTTTTCCAGAAATGGAAGCTTGTCCCGAGACCGCGCTGCAAGCCGATGCGGACATTTTCCAGGACTGTCAAATGCGGAAAGACCGCGGAAATCTGGAACGACCGAATGATGCCTTGACGCGCAATTTGTGCCGGCCGGTCAGCGGTGATGTCAGTGCCGTTAAAGAGAATCTGGCCCGTTGTCGGCGCCAGGAATTTGGTTAGCAAATTGAAGCAAGTGGTTTTGCCCGCGCCATTAGGCCCGATCAATGCATGGATGTGACCGCGCTCAACCTGCAGGTTCACGTCGTTGACCGCCGTGAATCCCTTGAATTCCTTGGTCAGGCGCCTCGTCTCCAAGATGACATCGCTCATCGTGTCTCCTCGTCGCTCATGAACTAAGCGTATTTTATGTGTGTAGCGAACTTATTATTTGCCGAATGGTACACAGTGCCAAGACTTCTTGACAATACAGTATAACTACCAGCCGTCATTCCATCATCGCGCGCCCCGCGCGGCCGGCAGAAAGACATTTTCCAGACGCCACGGTCTTAGCGATGTGCGGTGCGGATGAGTCGAGCCGCCTTTTCCGCGATCATGAGTGTCGGCGAGTTGGTGTTGCCGGAAGTGATGGTCGGCATCACCGATGCGTCGATCACCCTCAATCCGCGCACGCCGATCACCCGCAATTGGCTGTCGACCACGGCCATCATATCCTCTGCTCGCCCCATCTTGCAGGTCCCCACCGGATGAAAGATGGTGGTGCCAATGTCGGAGGCGACTTGCTCGAGTTGTTGATCGGTTTGATATTGCGGTCCCGGTTTGAACTCTTGCGGCGCGTACTTCTTTAGCGCAGGCGCCGCGACAATGCTGCGCGTCAGCTTGATGGCAGCTGCGGCAACGCGTCGGTCTTCCGCCGTACTCAAGTAATTCGGCGTGATCCTCGGTGGCGCGAACGCGTCGCCGGATGCGATCCGGACGTGTCCGCGCGAGGTCGGACGCAAATTACACACGCTGGCAGTAAAGGCCGGGAACGCATGCAGCGGCTCGCCGAATTTTTCCAGCGACAGCGGTTGTACATGGTATTCGAGATTCGGTGTCGGCTGCGACGCCTCGGATTTGGTGAATGCGCCTAATTGCGACGGTGCCATCGCCATTGGACCGCTACGAAATAACGCATATTCCAAGCCGATTTTCATCTTGCCGTACCAGCTGGCCGCGGTCACGTTCAAGGTCTTCGCGCCGCTAATTTTGAATGCCATCCGTAGCTGCAAATGGTCTTGCAGATTCTCACCGACGCCGGCCGCATCAACCAGCGGCGGAATGCCATGTTGTTGCAGCAATGCCGCAGGTCCAACGCCGGACAGCTGCAGAATCTGTGGCGAGCCGATTGCACCCGCGGTTAGCAGCGTTTCACACCGCGCTTCGGCAAACCATTGCTTGCCGCCGCCGGTAAATTCGACGCCAGCGCAATGCTTGCCCTGGTCTCCCGATTCGATGCGCAAGCGTTGCACGTGACAGCCGGTCATGATCTCGAGATTGCCGCGGCGCGTCGCGCCTCTCAGGAAAGCCTTGGCGGTATTCCAGCGGATGCCGCGCTTCTGGTTGACTTCGAAGTAGTCGCAGCCGGCGTTATCGCCGCGATTGAAATCATCGGTCTTGGCGATCCCGCTTTGTTCGGCGGCATTGCGAAATGCGTCGAGAATTTCCCACGACAGGCGCTGTTTTTCGACCCGCCATTCACCGCCCGCGCCGTGATGTGCATCGCCGCCTTTGTAATGGTCCTCACTTTTCTTGAACAGCGGCAGTACCTGGTCCCAGCGCCAGCCGGCGTCACCGCACAGGTCGGCCCACCCGTCGTAATCGCGCGCCTGGCCGCGCATGTAAATCATGCCGTTGATCGATGACGAGCCGCCCAGTACCCTGCCGCGCGGATAGAGCAGGCTGCGGCCGTTCAGGCCCGCTTCGGCCTCGGTGCGGTAGCACCAATCGGTACGCGGATTATCGATGCAGTACAGGTAACCGACCGGAATGTGGATCCACAGATAATCGTCTTTCGCGCCCGCTTCGATCAGCAATACCGACACGTCCTGATCTTGCGTCAGACGATTTGCCAATACACAGCCGGCTGTACCGGCACCGACGATGATGTAGTCGTATTTTCCTGCAGACTCTGCCATGGTGATCCGTAATCAAGGTAAATGGAAGTCGCCGCCCAGCATGTGCCCCGGTACTTACAGCGGACTTACAGTGCAGTCCGCTCGGCTGGGCATTCGCGCTGGCTCAGCGGCCGCGGCCGCTACTGTGCCACCGGCATCGTAAATTCCGCGCCCTTGCTGATGGTTTCGGGCCAGCGCTGCATCACCGACTTGTAACGCGTATAAAAGCGTATCCCCTCCTCGCCATACGCGTGAGTATCGCCAAACAGCGACCGCTTCCAGCCGCCGAACGAATGCCATGCCATCGGTACCGGAATCGGCACATTGATACCGACCATACCGACTTCGACGCGGCGCGAAAATTCGCGCGCGGTATGGCCGTCCGACGTGAACAGCGCAACGCCATTACCAAACTCGTGGGTATTGATCAGCGCAACCGCCGCCGCAAAATCCGGCACCCGCACCACGCACAACACCGGACCGAAGATCTCTTCGCGGTAAATCTTCATCTGCGGCTGGACCCCATCGAATAGGGAACCCGCAAGAAAGAAGCCTCGCTCATGCCCGGCGACCGTCGCGCCGCGGCCGTCTACCAGCAGCTGCGCACCGGCACGCACGCCATCATCGATATAGGCTTCCACTTTTTGCCTATGGGCAGCGGTAACGAGCGGTCCCATTTCGGATTCGGATTCCATGCCGTTTCCAAGCTTGAGCGCGCGCACGCGCGGTATCAGGGCTTCCACCAGTTTATCGGCTACCGATCCGACCGCGACCGCAACGGAAATTGCCATGCAGCGCTCTCCTGCCGAACCGTAAGCCGCGCCGATCAGCGCATCGACCGCCAGCTCCAGGTTAGCATCCGGCATCACCACTAAATGGTTCTTGGCGCCGCCCAGCGCCTGCACGCGCAGCGGGTAGGCTCCCTTGCGCCGCGCGCCTTCGGTATAGATGTATTCTGCGATCGGGGTCGATCCGACAAAGGAAACAGCCTTGACTTCGGAATGCTGCAGCAATGCATCGACCGCCACCTTGTCGCCTTGCACCACGTTGAAGACGCCATCCGGCAGGCCCGCTTGCTTGAACAGGTCGGCCAGCAGCAGCGACGGGGAGGGATCACGCTCCGACGGTTTCAGGATGAAACTGTTGCCGGTCGCAATCGCCATCGGCGCCATCCACAACGGCACCATCACCGGGAAGTTGAAGGGCGTGATACCGACCGTGACCCCAAGCGGCTGCCGCAATTGCCAATTGTCGATGCCACCCCCAATATTGTCGGTGTGCTGGGTCTTCAGTAGTTGCGGTATGCCGCAAGCGAACTCGACGATTTCCAATCCGCGCGTCACTTCACCCTTGGCATCGGAAAACACCTTGCCGTGTTCATGCGTAATCGCGGCAGCCAGGGCATCCTGGTTCCTTTCCATCAAATCCTTGAATTTGAACAATATCCGCGCTCGCTTCAGCGGCGCAGTATTGGCCCAAGCCGGCGCAGCGGCCGAGGCGGCAGCAACCGCCGAGTCGACTTCGTCGACGCTGGCCAGTGCCACCCGGCCACTGACATCCCCGGTGGCGGGATTGAAGACATCCTGGCAGCGGCCGCCGGCGGATGGCACGATGCGGCCATTGATGAAGTGCTGAATGGTGGCGAGGGATAAATCGTTCATAAGGATTCCTTTGATGGCTTCATGTCTTATAGCAGCATATAGCGACCGGGACCCGAAATCCAATGAGTTATCATCTGCTTCAACATAAGTAATGCTTATAATGATAAATGGATTTTACCCAACTCCGCGCTTTCGTGACGGTAGCCCAGGAAGGCAATTTGACGCGCGCCGCCGCGCGCCTGCACCTGACACAACCGGCGGTCAGTCTGCAGATCAAGGCGCTGCAGGCTTCGCTGAATCTGCAATTATTCTCGCGTACGCCGGCCGGATTGATATTGACCAATGACGGCAGCAAGCTGTTGCCTCATGCCGAACGCGTGCTCAGCAGCGTGGCCGAATTCCGTCAAGGTGCCGACAGCCTGCACACGACCCTGTCCGGTTCGCTGGCGATCGGGACCATACTCGATCCCGAATTCATCCGCCTCGGCGCGTTCCTGAAACGCTTGGTCGAGTCCTATCCGCGACTGTCAACCCAGCTGCAACATGGAATGTCCGGGTGGGTGCTGCAACAGGTAAGAAGCGGTGCGCTCGATGTCGGCTACTACCTTGGTACACCCGGCAAGGAATTCCATTGCCAGACACTTACCTCATTCCATTACTACGTCGTTGCCCCGCATGGCTGGAAAACCCGGGTCGCCGGCAAAGACTGGCAGGCATTGGCAAAACTGCCATGGATCTGGTCGCCGCCGGAATCGGCGCACCACCGCCTGCTCGCTAAAATCTTTGCGCAATCCAAGCTGACACCCAATAAGGTGGCCTTGGTCGATCAGGAACCATCAATGCTGGACTTGGTGAAATCGGGCGTCGGCTTATCGTTGATACGCGAGTCGATCGCCTTGCGCGAAGCCCATGCACACGGCTTGGTGATCGCCGATGCGGTTAGTTTGACGACCGAATTGTCATTCATTACGCTGGCGAAACGCCGAAGCGAACCGACCATCGATGCCGTGTTCGCGCTGCTGAAAACGGTATGGAATTAGCTGTGGATAAGTCTCTGGACATCTGCGGGAGCCATTGTGGACAAGAGCATGGAACTCGGCGCTCGTTTCTTTTATCCAGAATCTGTCCTGTTCAGATACAAGTCTTATTCATCGGTTATGCAAGTTGCAAGTCCTTGATTCCAGACAGACTTATGGGCTTATCCACAGAAAATGGCCTGTGTTAACTATTACTACTAAACATATATATAAACAATTAAGTTAAAACCATAAAGCTCGTTATTGTTCACTTCACCCGCAAATCGAACGCCAGAATATGCCAACTCCAACCCTGAAACTCGGACTCATCAGCGCCATGGCGCAAGAACAGGCCGGATTGATCGACAGCATGCCGGATTCGCATACGATCAGCCGCGGCATGCGCGACTACGTGCAGGGCACGCTGTGGGACACCCAGTGCGTGTGCGTACTATCGCGCCTGGGTAAGGTAGCCGCCGCCGCCACCGCCGCCACCTTGATCGAACGCTTCGGTGTGACGCATATCCTGTTTACCGGCGTCGCCGGCGGCGCTGACCGACGGGTGCGAGTAGGCGACATTGTGATTGCAGAGCAACTGGTTCAGCACGATATGGACGCGTCACCGCTATTTCCGCGTTTCCAGATTCCGTTGACGGGCCTATCACATTTTGCCGCCGATGCCGCGTTGACGGAGCGAGTTGCCCTAGCAGTCAGCGCGTTCGTCGAGAACGATTTCCGGCTGGCGATAGACGCAGCGGATCAAGAGCAGTTCAGGATTCGCCGGCCACGCGTGCATCGCGGCTTGATCGCGAGCGGCGACGAGTTCATCGATAGCCGGATCAGGCTGGCCGAGCTGAAACTTGCATTACCGGATTTGCTGGCGGTCGAGATGGAAGGGGCGGCCGTAGCGCAAGTCTGCTTCGAATTCGGTGTGCCCTTTACCGTGATCCGCACCATCTCCGACGGCGCCAATGAAGACGCACCGATTGACTTCATCGCGTTCATGGAACGGGTTGCTGCGCGCTATGCGTTTGGCATCGCGCGACGTTTATGCCGGACCGCTCAGGATTGAAGCAGCGGTAACTGGAGACTATCCTTGTCGACCCGCAAGCCCTTGTTCGTCTTGATGACGCGCGCCGGCCCCTCGCCTTTTATATTGACGAATGTTTCATTTGATTTGCTTAGCATATTGGACAGGCGAAGATGCCCGAACAAGACACGATAAACCCCGCCATCCCGCACAATCAAAATATCGTCGCTCATGAAGTTGCCGGATCCGCAGTATAGGTGAGGTCAGGTGTTGGACGAATCGAGCATGACGCTACAACCCGCCGGCTGATTTAGATCGATGAAAGATCCGAACGCCGTCGCCGAGTGCAACGGCTTCATCCATCTTGGTTATTATTATAAAGTGACAACACTGTATCCCGATGTCGGGCGCAGCAAAAGCTGATAATACTGACAGCCGGGATCACGGCAAGTCACTGACGGGCCGGCCTGCTCACCTCGATTATCGATTAACCTCCGAGTGTCATCAAGCTCGCATTGCCGCCTGCTGCAGTGGTATTCACGCACAGCGCGCGTTCTGTTACGAGGCGCCATAACGGAATCGTTTCTTCATCCCTGGTTTCAAGTACTGCAACAAGGGCGCCGTCGCGGGCTGCGAGCGCTATCCGTATCGTGTCTGCAAGCGAGTCCTGTATCAGCGCGAAATGGCAATCCGCCCCAAGGTGGTCGATGTCATCAATCGATCGAATCGCGTCGCGCACGCAAGCCGGCAAGCCAGCCGGGATCAAATCTTCCCGACTCGCCATGACGTACGGGCGATTGCCGGTCGCGAAAACCGCCGCGAATTGATTCAGCAATGCCCGCACGCTGGCAGCGACGCATAACACGGCGCCGCGCGGTGCGAACGACAGCGTGTTGCGCTCGCCGGTCGGCCCCGGCAATACCAGCGTGGTGTGCAGTAAGTTGGCGTGCGCGTATTGGTCACCAAGCGCGGCGATCCGTTCATGACCATGCTCAGTCGCCCAGTCCAGCAAACTGGCGAGGAGCGGTGCGTCGGAAACGGCTGCCTTATTGCCGTACTGATGTATCGTATGTGCGCCCAGCTTGATGACAGGATTGCGCTGTAAGCGTTTCAGGTACAACGGACCGCCCGCCTTGGGGCCGGTGCCCGACTTGCCTTCGCCGCCGAACGGTTGCACGCCCACCACCGCGCCGACGATATTACGGTTGACGTAAATATTGCCGACATCGGCACGTGCAGTAATGAAATCAATCGTTTCATCGATCCGAGAATGGATACCCAGCGTCAAGCCATAACCGCTGGCATTGATCGCATCGATCAACTGCGGCAGTTCAGAGCGATCGTAGCGAAGTACATGCAGTACCGGACCAAATACTTCACGCGTCAATTCGGACAGCGACGCAATTTCCAGTACCGTGGGCGATACAAAAGTACCGAGCGAGCAATTCTCGGGTAGTGGCAACTGGTAGAAATTCTTTGCTTTCGCCTTGAGTTCGCCGATGTGCGTCTGCAAGCTGCTCTGCGCATCGGCATCGATTACCGGACCGACATCGGTGGCCAAGTGATCCGGGTTGCCGATACTCAGCTCCTGCATCGCGCCGCGCAGCATGCTCAATGTCTTGTCCGCGATATCGGTCTGCAGACATAATACGCGCAGGGCAGAACAACGCTGGCCCGCACTATCGAATGCCGAATTGAGCACGTCCTGCACAACTTGTTCCGGCAATGCGCTGGAGTCGACGATCAGCGCATTTTGTCCCCCGGTTTCAGCGATCAGCACAAGTTCGCTGGCTTCCACGCCAGCGCGCCTGGCCAGGGTCCGATTGATGACCTGGGCTACCTCGCTCGAGCCGGTGAAAATTACGCCTTGCACGCGCGAATCCGCAGTCAGCGCGGCACCGATCAGTTCGCCACGGCCCGGCAGGAATTGCAGCGCGCCGCGCGGAACACCCGCTTCATGCAACAACTGCACGGCACGATAGGCGATCAACGGAGTCTGCTCCGCGGGCTTCGCCAGCACGACATTACCGGTCGCCAGCGCGGCGGCCACTTCGCCAATAAAAATCGCCAGTGGAAAATTCCACGGACTGATGCAGACCACCGGCCCGAGTGCCATCGCGTTCGGAGCATGCCGTACCTGCGCCGCGTAGTAGCGCAAAAAATCGACCGCTTCGCGCACTTCGGCATGTGCGTTCGACAGCGACTTGCCGGCTTCGCGGACCGCCAATGCCATCAATTCGAACCGATGCTGCTCCAGTAGATCGGCGCCCCGCAGCAGAACAGCGGCCCGGTCGGACGGCGGCAGTGTTTGCCAATCGGTCGCATAGGCTGCCGCTGCAGCCAGCGCGTTGTCGACATCGTCTGCATCCGCCTCCATGACGTGGCCGACAACATCGCGCCGGTCGGCCGGATTGATGATCGGCTGCAGCAGCCGCGTATCGAGCGTCCGATTCACGACGTCCAGTAACGGCCCGGCCTGCCATCGCAGCTCGTCCAGCCGGGCGAATTCACGTTCGATCTCGCGCAACACATCCTCGTCGCTGAAATCGAGACCGGAAGAATTCCGTCTCTCGAAACCGTACAGATCCCGCGGCAGCGGAATGTTCGGATGCGGTTCACCACCGAGCAGCTGCGTGGCCTCGAACGGATCGGCAATCAAGGCATCGACCGTGACGTTCTCATCCACGATTTGATTCACGAATGATGAGTTGGCGCCATTCTCCAGCAAGCGTCGCACCAGATAAGCCAGCAAGGTTTGGTGCGAGCCGACCGGCGCATAGATGCGGCACGGCTTGCCGAGATTGTTCTGCCCCACCACCTGGTCGTACAGCGTCTCCCCCATGCCGTGCAGGCACTGGAACTCATAGTCGTTGACGTCACGTTCCTGCGCCCATGCATAGATTGCGGCCAGCGTGTGCGCATTATGTGTAGCAAACTGCGGATAGATCAGATCCGTGGTCGCGAGTAATTTTTGCGCACACGCGAGATAGCTGATATCGGTGTACATCTTGCGCGTATAGACCGGGTAGCCGTTCATGCCGTCAACCTGGGCGCGCTTGATTTCTGAGTCCCGGTACGCGCCCTTGACCAGTCGCACCATGAATTTACGGTCGCTGCGGCGCGTCAGGTCGACCAGGAAATCGATCACGTAGGGACAACGCTTCTGATAAGCCTGGACCACGAAGCCCAATCCTTCAAAGCCGGCCAGGTGCGGATCGAAGGCGAGCGCTTCCATCAGGTCGAGCGACAACTCGAGGCGGTCGGCCTCTTCCGCGTCGATATTCAATCCGATATCGTATTGCTTCGCCAGCAGCAGCAGATTCTTCAAGCGCGGCAACAGTTCGCTCATCACACGCGCGCGCTGCGCCCGCGCATAGCGCGGATGCAAGGCGGAAAGCTTGACCGAAATACCCGGTCCCTGCTTGACTCCGCGTCCGTTCGATGCGCGGCCGATTGCATGGATCGCCTCTTCATAGGCTGCGTAGTAGCTGGCGGCATCGTGCGCGGTCAGTGCGGCCTCGCCCAGCATGTCGTAAGAGTAGCGGTAGCCGCGCGCTTCATTGTTGCGGCCATTGGCAAGTGCCTCGCCGATCGTCTGACCGGTGACGAATTGGTTGCCCAGCATGCGCATTGCCAGATCGACGCCTTTGCGGATGAGCGGCTCGCCGCCTCTTGTAATCAATTTGCTCAAGGCCGACCCCAGGCCTCGTTCGCTGCTGGTGCCGACCAGTTTGCCGGTGATCAGCAGGCCCCAGGTCGCCGCATTGACGAACAGCGAGGGTGATTCGCCCAAATGGCGGCGCCAGTCTCCCTTGCTGATCTTGTCGGCGATCAAGCGGTCCGCAGTCTCGTGATCGGGTATGCGCAGCAAGGCTTCGGCCAGGCACATCAGGGCCACACCCTCTTCCGACGAAAGTGAAAATTCGTGCATCAGCGCATCGACCCCTGACGCACGGGTGCGTTTCCGGCGTACCGACTCCACCAGCGTGCGCGCCAGCATCTGGGTCGCAATCCGCGATGCTGGCGTCAGTCGCACTTGCGATTGCAGCCACTGGACCATTTCCTGTTCGTCGCGACGATACGCGGCAGTGACGGCAGCGCGTAACGGCGACGGCCGGTGCAGGACTTCGCCTTGCAGGGCGGCGAAAGGGATTGTGGCCGACCTTGCGTCCGCGCGCCGGCGCGTGCTGTTGTACATGGATTTCTCTACTTTTTTGAGGTCAAGGGGCATAATTGCGGCGTGAAGATGGGCCAGGAAATGGACAGCGGGCACGGTAAACCGGTGTGATCGATGATTCGATTGTAGGGGCGATTCCCGTGGATTAATTCTGGTATTACCGGCCACTATCAAAATTATGTATTTGGTGCGAAAATTCCACCGAATAAAATTCTTACGAGACAAGTCCATGCTCGACAAAATCAGCAAGAAAATCCTGTCGGAACTGCAGAATGACGGGCGTATCAGCAACGTCGAACTGGCATCGCGCGTGAACCTGTCGCCGGCGGCATGCCTGGAGCGGGTGCGCAAACTACAGGAAGCCGGCTATATCCTGACCTACACCGCGCAACTCAATCCCCAATTGCTCGACGTATCGCTGCTGGTTTTCATTGAAGTCGTGCTGGACCGCACCACGCCGGACGTGTTCGATGCTTTTAAGCGCAGCGTACAAGTGATACCGGAAGTGCTGGAATGCCACATGGTGGCCGGTGGATTCGATTACCTGGTCAAGGCACGCGTTAAGGACATGAATGCCTACCGCGAGTTTCTCGGCAAGTCGCTGCTGCAGCTAAAGGGTGTGCGCGAAACGCACACCTACGCCGTGATGGAAGAAGTCAAAAATACCTCGAAATTGCCGATCCGGTAAGGCCGCAATTTTGGCTGAAGGCGCTCGCGCTCGCTTCGGCCAGACTCCCTAGCGTGATGGCTGTACACGCTCGATGGCATCGCCGGTCATCGCCGTCAAATGTTCGCGCAGCCACCTATGCGCCGGACTGCGCGCATTGCGCTCGTGCCAAAGCATGTCGACGTGCACGTCGGGTAACTTGAACGGCAATTCCTTCGAAATGAGCGCACCCGTCATGCCGGTCGATGCGATCAAATAGCGTGGCAACACCGTGACCAAATCGGAGTTCGCCACCACTCGGCCGGCCGTAAAAAACTGGTTCACGGTGAGCAAAATGCGGCGCTCTCGATTCAGTTGGGCCAACGCCTCGTCGGTCAAGCCGTGCGCCCGGCCGGAAAGACTTACCAGCAAATGGTTGGCGGCACAATAGGCATCGAGAGTCAATTCGGAACCGGCCAGTGGATGGTTCTTGCGCATGACGCACACGTATTGTCCAGAATACAAGCGTTCATGCCGGATCGGCGTATCGGCCCCGCCGGCGAGCTGCGCTACCACGCCGGGAAAGAACCCGATCGCCAAATCGATATCGCCGCGCAACAACATCGGGCGCGGCTCGCGCGTCGTTAGCGGCACCATGCGCACGTTCAAGCCGGGTGCTTCGTTCTCGATGGCCCGCACCAGTGACGGCAGCCATAGCACGGCGGTCGCATCCGCCATCGCCATGCGAAAGGTGGCGTGTGCTTTCGATACATCAAAACTGGCGGGTGCCACCGCCTCCTCCAGTTCCGACAGCGCGCGGCGGATCGTCGGCCACAGCAACTCGGCGCGCGGCGTCGGTTTGACCCCGTGTGCGGTGCGGATCAGCAATTCATCGCCGAGCGCGTCGCGCAGGCGCTTCAACGCATTCGATACCGCCGGCTGGGTCATCGCCAAATGGCTGGCGGCGCGCGTCAAATTCTGTTCGGTCATGACCGCATCGAATACGCGCAGCAAATTCAAATCAAGGGTAAGAAAACTCATGGGGTGCCACATTCACTATTCATGAGAAGTATAACTGATATGTGATATCGAAATTGGCTATATAACTCAGCGATTTCTATACTGCAACAAAAGACAGAGACTTTTATGAAGCGGAACGAGTCCAGTGCACCGTCCGCGCCCGGTAGTGCAATGCAGCAAAGGGCAGTGAGCCCGTAACCAGCAGGAGCATCTCATGACATTTTTAGCAACGACCTTCCCGCTTCAGGCGGCCGAACCCGTCATTCAAACAATCGTTAGCGCCGTCCGACCCGTGCTGGGCATGGGCTTGTTCCTCATAATGGGTGCATTTGCCGCGCTGCTGACGCTATTCCGGCCATTGGCATTAGGGGTGATGCGCGCCGCCCTGCTGGTGATCCGGCCGCGACTGTCGCTTGAAGACCGTCGCGCCCGCGGCACGCTGCGCGGCGTGCAGATGCTGAATCGGATGGCAAACGAGTTCGATGCGTCGCAGCCGAATCTTGCGTCGGAACTGCGCAATCTGGCTTCGCGCGGTTGATTCAGTCAAGGTAGAGGCTACGATCATGGGCCGACTATCACGAGTGAATCGGGCTGACTTTTCGACGCGTGCTTGGTTGACGCGACTAGGCGCAAGTCTCGCATTGCCGTTCGCGGATGCGCGGCCAGCACGCGGCAGGTCGGGATTATCGCTAGCCGATATTGCCGCTGTTTCAGTTAGCGCAACAGCGAAAAACGATTTTCATTTCCGGCCCAAAGCACGGCAATTTTAGCCCCTCATCCGCGACCGCGCGTCCTTTCCTTCGCGCCATACGAACGATTCCTGCCCCGCCGGCTTCAGCCTCGCGGGGCATTTTCTTGCCCGCGACGTCATGCCTGACCACAAAATAGATGCCCAAAATCATTTGCGATAATTCAAGCGTAGCTCTGAAAATCGGCGCAGAATGTATTGGTACCGAAACGAATCGGGCACAACGCGCGGAGCACCTTCCGCTTTCCAGGCCGGGTTGATGATGTCAACGGTGAACGATCAAAGTTCATAATTTCCTATGGAATATAGAAACTTGGGGCGCCTTATCAAAAACAATTACGATAGTACCGCGCAGTTGAAGGACCTGATGACCATGCCGCCCATGACCGCCGAGCAACATGCCGCGGTCATGCGTAAACGGATAGAACACAGGCGTATGATCGAAGATGCGAAAGAACTGAAAACCGCGAACGGATCTGAAATACTTTAAGCGTGACAGGCGGCCGCGACGCGACTGTCGGGCGGTCACCCCATGTGCGGAATGCAACCAATCGCGCCGGCGATGCTGCGTCGGCAGGCTACAGCCCTTCCACCAGCATCTGTGTGTCGACGACGCGCACCGCGCCATGTACCGTCGCGCCATTCTCGACGAACCAGCGCTGTGCCAAGTACGGCGACAGTCCGGTTTCCTGCCGAATCGCAAATTGAAAAATTGCGTCCCACTCATGGTCGCGCGGTGTGACCCACACGATCTGGCGGCCGTTATCGGCCCGGATCCCGGCCCTGCGCAAGTTGCGGCGCACGCGTTCGGCACGCTGTTCCCGCGTGACGGGATAGCCGCCGCTCATGTCGGGCAGCGGCAACACCAGAGGCACTCTTTTTTGCTCCAGCGAATCGGCCCCGGTCTTGAATTTGGCCCAGGGACCGAGCAGGATTTGAGCGATAAATTGTAGTTCTTCCCCGGTCAAAGGATCGTCGAGATAGTAGCAGGGAAGGCTTAGTCCCATGGTGCCTCGCCCGGTTCCAGCGCGTCCACGAAGGCGCGCAGGTCGGTACCCAAATCCGAACGGTGGCCGGTTTCATGATTGATCAACGCAACCTGGCCGTCATCGAGATTCATCACGTAATAGTTGCCACCGGGATCATCGGCAAAGTGAAATTCCGACGCCGCACCGGCAGGCTGCTCATCAGTTTCCGTCACCGATTGAACCAACAGCGAATCGGCTCCGTGTGCAAAGGTATTCAAGCCCAGCGAAAGTTTCTCGCGCAGCCGCCGCACCACGATATTCCGGTATCCCTGACGCATGATACTCAAACCTTTCTCCTCGCCTTGCCGACCGGCCGCAACTGAGCCGTGAGGGAAATCCACTAGTCGTCCGGGTTCAATCATCCTCCGCGCCACGAGTCAGCAACAGGGTGCCGTTCCGGCCTCGCCGATGGTGCATTGTTTGCCGGACTTGGGCCGGCTAGAAATCGGCAGCCCACGCCAGTGCGTATTCGACATCGGCCCTACTCACATCCAGGTGCGTGACCCAGCGCAGACGCTTGCCGGGGCGCCTATCGAACCGTTGGTCACTGCAGGTAACGCGGATATCCCTGGACGCGAGATGTTGCATGAAACCGGCGGCAACGTCGGCATCCAAATCCATGAAAGCCATGTTCGTTTGCGCGGCATGGACGACCGCTTTTCGCTCCAGTTTCGGATGGGCTGCGACCAGCCGTGCCAGGCCATCGGCGAGCAAAGCGGCATGCAAGTGGTCATCGGCCAATCGATTGACATGATGCTGCAGCGCGTAGCTTCCCGCGGCTGCCAAAAAGCCGGCCTGACGCATGCCGCCACCGAGCATCTTGCGATGGCGCCGTGCTTGAGCGATGAACGGCGTGGAGCCGAGCAGCAGCGATCCGACCGGCGCGCCCAATCCCTTGGACATGCACACGGATACCGAATCATATCCGTCGCAGATGGCCCTCGCCGACTGCAGCGGGTCGCTGCCATTGGCCTGCGCCATCGCGACCGCCGCATTGAACAACCGTGCGCCGTCGATATGGGTGCGCAGATTGCGGCGACGCGCGAGTTCCCGTACCTCACGCAGGTAAGGCAGCGGTAATACCTTGCCAGCGGTCGTGTTTTCGAGCGTGATCAGGCGTGTCCGTGCGAAATGCGGGTCGTCCGGCTTGATGGCACTTTCGATGTCGGCCAGCGCGATCGTGCCATCGGCCTGATGCTCGAGAGGTTGCGGCTGAATCGAGCCAACCACCGCCATACCGCCGCCTTCCCAGCGATAGGTATGCCATTGCTGGCCAACGATCGCCTCATCGCCGCGGCCGCAATGCGTCATCAGCGCGACCAAGTTGGCCTGCGTCCCGCTCGGTAGCAACAGCGCGGCTTCGAATCCGAGCATGTCGGCCGCCATTGCCTCCAGCGCATTGACGCTCGGATCATCGCCGAACACGTCGTCGCCCACCGGCGCATCCATCATCGCTTGTTTCATGGCCGCTGTCGGCCGCGTCACTGTATCGCTACGAAAATCCATCATGGCCACCTCTTGATTCGATTGCGGGGAACCCCGCTTGCCCGGCAAGCATAACCCGTCGCCGGTCCTAAATGTTTGCGCGAACATCAATTTGCCAACGGCAGGCCGGCACGCCGACGGTCGAAAAAAAACGCGGCCAGGTCACCCTGCCGCGCTTTCCGATGCTTGGCCGCGAACGCTTGGACCGAGCTCAAGCCATCAAGCGTTGCTCGAGGCGCGTCTTGGCTTCCGCCAACTCTTTCGGCAGATGATATTTCAGCTTGTCGAACAATTCGTCGTGCAGCTTCAATTCCGCCTCCCATGCCGCCTTGTCGATCGACGTGATGCGGTCGAACTGGGCTTGCGTGAATTCGATGCCATCCCAGGTCAGGTCGTCATATTGCGGCGTCACGCCGAAGATATTATCGACACCGTGCGCCTTGCCTTCGATGCGTTCCACCATCCACTTCAATACGCGCATGTTGTCGCCGAAGCCGGGCCAGACGAACTTGCCGTTCTCGTCGGTGCGGAACCAGTTGACGCAATAGATGTTCGGCAAGGTCGCGCCGCCGGCGGCTATCTTGTTGCCCGTGTCGAGCCAGTGCTGGAAATAATCGCTCATGTTGTAGCCCGTAAACGGCAGCATCGCGAACGGGTC
>DHXL01000294.1:23578-23939 GCA_002415335.1 Oxalobacteraceae bacterium UBA5157 | reverse complement strand
GGCAGCATCGCGAACGGGTCGCGCCGCACGACGCCCATTTGGCCGGTGGCCGCAGCGGTCGTTTCGGAGCCCATGGTCGCGGCCATGTACACCCCTTCAATCCAGTTGCGCGCTTCGGTCACCAGCGGCACGGTGGTCGAGCGACGGCCGCCAAAGATAAAGGCCGAAATCGGCACGCCATGCGGATCGTTCCAGGCCGGATCGATCACCGGATTCTGCGTCGCGGCGACGGTGAAGCGCGAATTCGGATGGGCCGCCTTGCGACCAGTCTCCTTCGCGATTTCCGGCGTCCAATCCTTGCCCTGCCAATCAATCAGGTGCGGCGGGGCCTGTTTGGTCATGCCTTCCCACCAGACGTCGC
>DHXL01000294.1:13523-23438 GCA_002415335.1 Oxalobacteraceae bacterium UBA5157 | reverse complement strand
TCGGTCAGCGCGACGTTGGTGAAAATCGTGTTGGCGGTCAACGATGCCATGCAGTTCGCATTGGTCGCCGTGTTGGTGCCCGGTGCCACGCCGAAGTAGCCGGCTTCCGGATTGATCGCGTACAGGCGGCCATCCTTGCCCGGTTTGATCCAGGCGATATCGTCGCCGATGGTGGTGACCTTCCAGCCGTCCATGGCCTTCGGCGGAATCAGCATGGAGAAATTGGTCTTGCCGCAAGCCGACGGGAAAGCGGCCGCGACGTAGTGCTTCTTGCCCTCGGGCGATTCGACGCCCAGGATCAGCATATGTTCGGCCAGCCAGCCTTGGTCGCGGCCCATGGTCGACGCGATGCGCAGCGCGAAGCATTTTTTGCCGAGCAGCGCGTTGCCGCCGTAGCCGGAGCCAAACGACCAGATCTCGCGGGTTTCCGGAAACTGCACGATGTATTTGGTGCTGCTGCATGGCCATGCGACGTCGGCCTGAGCGGGACGCAGCGGTGCGCCGACGCTGTGCACGCACGGCACAAACGTCCCATCGCTGCCGAGCACCTCGAATACAGCCTTGCCCATGCGGGTCATGACGCGCATGTTGGCCACCACATAGGGCGAGTCGGACAACTCGACGCCGATATGAGCGATCGGGGAGCCGAGCGGACCCATCGAGAACGGCACGACGTACAAGGTGCGGCCACGCATGCAACCATCGAACAGGCCATGCAAGGTGGTGCGCATTTCGGCCGGGGCCATCCAATTATTGGTCGGGCCGGCGTCTTCCTTCCTGGCGGAACAGATGAAAGTGCGGTCTTCGACGCGCGCCACGTCCGACGGGTCGGAGCAAGCCAGATAGCTGTTCGGACGCTTGTCGTCGTTCAGTCTGGTCATGGTGCCGCTTGCCACCATCTCGGCGCACAGGCGATCGTATTCAGCTTCGGAGCCGTCACACCAGTAGACGCGGTCCGGCTTGGTCAAGGACGCGATTTCGGCGACCCAGTTGATCAGCTTCTGCTGCTTAACGTAAGACGGGACGTTCAATGCTGCAACGCCACCCATGACGGGCTGGTTCATAAAACTACCTCCAATGCCAATGAAAGAAATCGATCGTTTCCCCGGCACGGCAGGATCGTCGCCAGCTAGTCGTGAGCGATACGGCGGTCATGTCGAACAGTCGGATGACGACTGCAAAGCGCGAGAGCGGTGTGGTCTCGCGCTTGTTGGTACTGCGTTCCCGTGCTTAGGAGCTGTAAGAAAATAGCCGTCCCGCGAGGGAACGCCGACTTGCCATCCTCCGGGCCGGATGCAAGATCGTATTTCACGCTATTTTCTTACCGCCCTAAATACCAAAAATAGGGGGCGATTGTACACCCCGTCCAAATGCTCCTCAACGACTTGCGTCAATTTTTGTAGTAAAAATAGTTGACTAATGTAGTAGACTATTTTCTTATTCGGCTCAGGTGTTATTTTGTTACGGAATCACCTGGAAGCCGCGTGTTTTGCCTTATCAAGTAGGCGATTCACGTCAATTAACGAGATAGTGTACGTCGCACCACGCTTGCCAGGCGCAATTCCGCCAAGCGCCAGTCGATCGACTCTCGGATTGCGCCCTAATGGCGAAGCGGCGCGGGATAGCTGGCGACACTGATGTTGCCGTCACGGTCGACTGCCTGCACGCCAAAGAAGTAATTGTCTTTCGATAATCCCCTGGCGGTATATTGCGTCACGTTGCCAACGAATGCCGCGTGTTCCCACAACGCCGCGCTGGTTTCGCGCCACACCACGCGGTACCCGCGCAAGTCCGGCTCGCGGTTAGCTTTCCAGTGCAGTACGGTATCGTTTTCGAGTTCAACCGCGTCCATTTCCACCTTTTGTGGCGGCGCCGGTGCCAATGCCAGGGAAGCCAATGCCGCGCCGTTCACGCGCGCCACGCGCGCAGTGTATTCATAATCGACGAACTGCGGCAGGTCGCCGAATTGCACGCCGTCCCGGGTCCGCACGTCCTGGTGCTGATGACGGAAATCTTCGTTCGGCTCGGTAAAGCGCAGCGCAGCATAACCTCGGGCGAGAAACGGGATGTGATCGCCGCCGCGCAAGTAGCGATCACGCCGCTGGATGATGTTGACCCGGAAATTCGCGACGTAACGTTCGCCGATTTCCTTCACATGGCGCGCCAGCTGGCGCGACGGACTGTCGTTTTCGCCGCCGGTCGCGATCAAGGTGCGTAGCCGATCCGGCATTTCCTTCAGCGCCGGGATGCCTTCGGCGAACAGCCGCACCTGGCCGGAATCAATGCGGCCGTCCTCGGCGCGTGAACTGCCGATGATATCGTTGGTCAACATGGCGGCGACGTCGAGGCTGTTTTGATGTGCCTGTTCGGCCCAGTGGGTCGACCCGAACAGGCCTTGTTCTTCGCCGGCGACCGCCATGAAAACCAGCGTCGCGTCGAATCGATGGCGCGCCATGACGCACGCCAGCTCCATCACCGCCGCGGTGCCCGACGCGTCGTCGTCGGCACCCGGTGCAGACGCGTCCGCGTCGAGCACCTCCGTCGCGCGCGAATCATAATGACCGCTGACGACATACAGGCGATCCTTCGCCTCAGCCTGCGTACCGGCGAGCGTCGCCACAACGTTGACGATCTCGGTCGCGTGCGGCAGGCGCGGGCCGGCCGGTTCCAGATAGCGGTCGAAATTAACGCGCAGGCGGCCGCCTGCTTGCGCGCCGCACCGCTCCAGCTCGCCCTTTATCCAGCGCCGCGCGGCGCCGATGCCGCGCGTGTCGGATTGTGTCTCGAACATCGTGTGGCGGGTCTGGAAGCTGACCAGCTTCTTGACGTATGCTTCAATTTGCCGGGCGGAAATCGCGGCAACGATGTCGTCGATTTGCGGCTGGTGCGCGACGCTCGCCGGCTCGGCGCCATACGACGGAGACCCGGCGGCGGCACCGACCAGCAGCATCACCGCGAGCGCGGTCGTTCGTAACGAAAATGCCATGGTCGCCTTCGGATGGCCGCTCTGTCGCGCGGCAATGTTAGTCGGATGAACTGAAAAATCGTGGTGCTCGCTGCATACGCTCCGGATCACCGCCGGCACAGTGGCGCCACAGACGCGCCCAGCCCGGAGGCCACGGCAGCTCCGGACCGGCATAAGCGGGCACGCCGCTGCGCACGGCGATCACGGGCAACGCGGCCGGCACCGGCCCATTGCGGCCATCCCACCCTAGCGTATAGGCGTAATCCGGCCCCAACGTCTCGGATACGGCTTCAAACCATTCGGTGTGGTCCTGATCGCGCCCCAGCGCCTGCGCCAGGCCATGCGGATCGGCTTGCGCCAGCGCGCTGGCCAGCTGTTGCGGCGATGCGCCAGGGCTGTCGCCCCAGCCCAGCACCGGATTGAAGTTGTAATCGGCGCCGGAGCCATACCAACCCTCGCGCCAAGGCCTCTGCATCCAGTTGCGCTGGCCGGCAAATAGATGCCAACGCCAATGCAACCCGGAAGGTTTTGGCCAGCTGTACAGATACAGGCGTTGATATCCGGCGCGATGCAGTTCGCGCACCATCGCCATCAGGCGTGCATGCGGCATGCGATCCGGTGGTGAGCGCCGGAACAGGATCGGCTCGCCGTCGGCAGATTGCACTTCGTCCGACGACAGGTTCAAGTCGAGCGTGCGAACCTCGCTGCCGAAGCGGGCAGAGATCCAGCCGGTCAGCAAGTTGACGGAAATGATCACGCCATAGCCGCGATGGCGATGGAAAATGACAGTGCCGGGAGCAAGCGGTTTCATCGGTTGAGACACCTGCGCAAAATGAAAATTGATGGGCTCAAGTGTAGCGGGAATAGGTGACGCTTTGGTAAAAGCCGATTGCGCCGCCCGCAAGTGCCGGCGCCAGGCCAAAGAGCAGGTCGATAGCTTACGATATAGCACCGAAATGGCGCAGCCATCCCGCCAAGGCGGTGCATGCCTGCCGCAATACCGGCGCAAACTGACTTGACGCGTCGCGCGCGCAATCTTGCGCGGCTGGCCTGCAACTTGCTAACATAGCTGCGCTCGTCGCGGATACATGTCGGGCAGATGTCGCGCAAAACCGTTGTGCCGAGGCGACAGAGGCAAGCGGCGAGCGTTATTCTGGGCGCTGCATGGAAAATTGACGCGCCGCGCTCGCGCGGTACAATCATGGCCGATGTTCCTGTGCCGCCTGCACATAAATCGATTAAATTGAGCACTTTATGCCGATCCGGCATAAAGTAATGCACAGAATGCATTGGATTTGCTGCGCTGCGTTCACCTACGATCGCGTCCAGCCTGCCGCGTTTTAGGCGTACCAAGCGGCTTGCCGGTCCTGTTGTCTCCCCCGTTGATCTCCTGGGGGTTTCGGAGTGGAGCGCGTTTGCGCACCACTCCTTTTTAGCGGTGGAATTCGATGGGATGGCGGAGGTCGATGACGACATCCGAACGGGTGCGGCGCGAGCCGGTCCCGGCCCGAACAAGGTTCGACTTCGCTTCCTGCAAGATAGGTCTATTTATGGTTACCGTTGACGACTACATCCTGGGCAATGGCGCGCTGCACGACCGCTTCCGCATTACCACCGAAATCCTGGGCGCGCTGGTGTCGAGTGCGCCGCGCCCGGTCAGCATCGCGCAACTGGAAAGCTATACCGGCCGCCCCGCCAAGGAACTGGTCAAATTATGCGGAGCGCTATGGCGCGCGATGCTGATGCGGCCGGAGGCAAAGTCGCGCAATCTGTGGGCGCTCAATTGCGAACCGAGCAGCGTCACGCTGGAAGATGTATTCCGCTGCGTGATCGCGACCCAGCCGAGCCGCGCCAAGACGGTGGAGGCGCCGCCGCCGATCGTCAACACCGACCGCAACCACCACGACGTCGATCTGCTCGTGATGCAGGCGACCATGGCGATCAACCAGAGCGTATTCAAGCATTTGCGGCAGTTCTCGCTGGACCGGCTGAAAATCAGCGCCGCCGCGAAGCCGCCCGTCCGCAAGCAATACAGGCGCGGTTCCCCCTATGACAACGTCCACAACTTCGAGGTGAACTCGTGGCTGATCGATCTATGACCCTGCGCATCCTTGCCACCGGTGGCACCTTCGACAAGCACTACGACGAAATCGCCGGCAAGCTCGGATTCGGCGCCGGCCATCTTCCGGAAGTCATCCGGCGCGCCCGCATCACGGCACCGGTCGCGCTGGAGCAATTGCCTTTCCTCGATTCGCTCGACATGCAGGACACTGACCGCGCGCGCATCCTGGCGTCCTGCACGCGCGCCGCCGAAGACGGCATCATCATCATTCACGGCACCGATACCATGCGCGAAACCGCCGAGGTACTCGGCAGCGCCAAGCTGGCCAAGACCATCATTTTGACCGGCGCGATGATCCCGTACGAGATCGCCAATTCCGATGCGTTGTTCAACTTCGGCTTCGCCTGCGGCGTCGCCCAGACCCTGCTGCACGGCGTGTACGTCGCGATGAATGCGCAGGTATTCGCGTGGGACAACGTGCAGAAAAATCGCAGTGCCGGCGTGTTTCAGCCGCTCTGATCCGACTGCATCGGTCGTTCCGCTCAAAATACCCACAGCTTGTCTTGCGGTAGCTGCAGCCAGTATTCGCCGGCATCCAGCCTGCGCGGCGCATACGCGCGCAGGCCGACTTCGCCCAGGCCGCCGCGCTGGAACAGGCATTCCCAGCGGTCGCCCAGATACATGCAGGTCAACAGCGGCAGCTTGATGGCGTTCTCGGTTTGCGCGTTCGAGATGCGCACCTGTTCGAGCCGGATCATCGCGGTAATCTCGGCGCCGAGATTGCTGCCGCGCGCCGTGCCGGTCATCGTGGCGCCGTCGACCAGCAACGTGACGCGCTCGCCGTCGCGCTGAATCACCCGTCCGGGCAGGCGGTTGTTGCTGCCCATGAATTCCGCGGTGAACAAGGTATCCGGCGTTTCATACATGCTTTGCGGCGCGCCCTGCTGTTCGATGATGCCGTTGTTCAGCAGCAGGATGCGGTCGGAAATCGCCATCGCTTCGCCCTGGTCGTGGGTCACCATCAGCGCCGACAAACCGAGCCGGACGATCAGCTCGCGCAAGAAGGCGCGCGCCTCTTCGCGCAGCTTGGCGTCGAGGTTGGACAGCGGCTCATCGAGCAAGATCACCGGCGGGTTGTACACCAGTGCACGCGCGATCGCGACGCGTTGCTGCTGGCCGCCGGAGAGCTGGTGCGGGAAGCGCTGGGCCAGGTGACCGAGCCCGAGTTGTCCCAATACGCCCTTGACGCGCTCGGCAATGTCGCTGCTGCCCATCTTGCGCAGCTTCAGGCCGTATGCCACATTGTCGAACACGGACTTGTGCGGCCATAGCGCATACGATTGAAACACCAGTCCGAGATTGCGCTCCTCGGCCGGTACGTCGAGCTTGCGCTCGCCGTCGAACATGCAGCGCTGGCCGATCTGGATGGTGCCGCTCTTCGGGCTCTCCAGCCCGGCCACCGCGCGCAGCAGCGTGGTCTTGCCGCTGCCCGATGGGCCTAGCAAGGCAACTACTTCGCCGCGCTGCAATTGCATCGACACCCCTTTCAGGATCGCATTCGCCGAGGCGCCGCTGCCGTAGTCGAGGTACAGATTATTGACGCTGAGTTCTGACATGTTGGAGTCCCCCAAGTAGTTCTGATTTGTCGGGGACAGTGCCGTTCGGCGCGCGCACCTGCAATCACGCGTCCGCCAAACGCTGTCCCGCTTTGATTAATTGTGCAGCTTGACTCCGAAGCGCAAGGCAATCCCGAGACCGATCGCTACCAGGACGATATTGATGAACGACAGCGCCGCCACCAGGTCCGTGGCACCGGTCGCCCACAACGACACCAGCATCGCACCGATCACTTCGGTGCCGGGCGACAGCAGGTAGACGCCGGTCGAATACTCGCGCTCGAAAATCAGGAATATCATCAGCCATGCACCGAGCAAGCCGTAACGCACCAGCGGCAAGGTGATGTCCCGCGTCACTTGCCCGCGCTTTGCCCCGACCGCGCGCGCCGCCTCTTCCAGCTCCGGTCCGACCTGCAATAATGCGGTCGAGATCAAGCGCAAACCATAAGCGAGCCACACCACCGAGTACGCGATCCAGATCGAGAAAACAGTCGAGCGCAGCGCGCGCAATTGCGGGATCAGGTTCTCCACCAGCCACTGCGCGATGCCGTTGTCGAATCCCTTCAGCAGGTTCTCCAGTGCGGCCGGCACGAACAGGAATACCCACAGGAACGACAAGCCGGCCAGCAAGCCGGGAATTGCGCGCGGAATCAGCACGCTATAGTCGAGAAAGCGCGTGATGCCGTCCGGCTTGCGGTGTGCCGCCAGCGCAATTGCGCTGTAGCAGCCGACCGCGATCGCGCCGCCGATCACGCTGATCAGCACGGTGTTGAAGATGCCGCGTAACAGCGATGGCTGGTCCCAGATATCGAGGAAGTTCTGCAGCGTCACCGCGTCGGCCAGCGTCACACCCTCGCCCCAGTTGGTCACGAAGGAACGGAGCGCGATACCGGACAGCGGCATCACGATCGTAAACAGCAGCCAGGCGGCGATGAACGCAAAAGAAATCCATTTCCATTTGCCGAGCGGCAGCGGCTTTTGGCGCGAGCCCTTGCCCTTGATCGACACGTATTTGTTGGCCGACTTCAATAGCCGGCGTTGGAACAAGACCAGCGGCAGCGTCACCGCCACGAGGCATACCGCGACCGCCGCCATCAGGTGATACGACGGCGTGCCGAGCTTGTTGGTGAGCTTGTAGAGATAGGTCGAGAGCACCAGATGCCCTTCCGGGTCGCCCAGCACCAGCACCAGGCCGAATACCTCGAAGCCGAGAAACAGTACCAGCACGGTGGCGTACGCCAGCGCCGGCATGATCATCGGCAGCGAGACGTTCAACGCCACTTGCAGCGGCGAGGCGCCGGCCACGCGCGCCGCTTCTTCGACGTCGGAGCCGAGGCTCTTGAGCGCGGACGCGGCATACAAGTAGACGTGCGGCACATGCGTCAAGCCGGCAATGACGACGATGCTGGCGAACGAATAAATATTCCAGGGCTGCACGCCAATCAATTGTTTGACCCACAGCGTATAAAATCCGACCGGTCCCATCGACACCACGTAACCGAACGCCATCACCATCGGCGACACGAAGATCGGCACCAGCAGCAACGGCGCGATCCAGGAGCGGCCCGGCAAATCGGTGCGGATCATCAGGAACGCCAGCATCGCGCCGAGCGGCACCGCGATCACCGCTAGGCCCACGGCCAGCATGGTGCCATTGATGAATGCCAGACGGAAATCCGGATCATCGAAAATGAAGCGGAACGCGTCGAGGCTGAAAATCTTGTTCGGCATGAAAAACGGCGCCGACAGGAAGCTCTGATAAAAAATCAATGTCAGCGGCAGGAAGATCGCGATCGCGGTCAGCGTGACGACCAGGCCGCGCGGCCAGTTAAGGCGCGAGAGAATCAGGGTGGGCATAGGGTCTCGTTATTTTTTGGATACGCTCTCGTCCCGCCGGCCGCGGCCGGCGGGACGAGGTTCGCAACAGGCCGGGTAATTACTTCTTACCCGCAGCCTCTTTCCATTGCTTGAGGAAAGCCAGACGTTTGGTCTGATCCATGTACTGCAGCATCATCAGATTGACTTGCAGCGGTTTCAGGCCGGTGCCGATTTGCTTGGTCAGTTCTGCCGAGGTCGTGTCGCCGGTGACATCGCTGCGGATCGCATACAGTTTGGAATCATTGGCAATCACGGTTTGGCCGCGCTTGGACAGGATATAGTCAACCCACAGCTTGGCCGCATCCGGATTCTTCGCGGTCTTGCTGATGAATTGCACGCGCGACAGTACCAGCGTGTAATCCTTCGGAATCACGACGCCCAGCGATGGGTCCTTCTTGGCGCGCACCAAGGCGTACGAACCGAGCACGTTGTAGCCGAGCAGATTCTCGCCCGAAGAGACGCGTTCCAGCATCGTGCCGGTCGAGGATTGCACGCGGACATTGACGCCGCCGAGCGCCCGGGCCAGGTCCCACAGCTTGTCGTTGACGCGCAAGTCCTGCGTGATGAACATGAAGCCGACGCCGGACTTTTCGATGTCGTAGGTGGTGACTTTATCCTTGAATTTTTCCTTCTTGGCGGTCAGGAGCTTGATCAAGTCGGCATGCGTGGCGGGCACTTCATCCGGCGTCACCAGGCGCTTGTTATAGACGAACACCGCCGGCTCAAACGTGGTGCCGTACGCGGTATTGTTCATCGCGGCCCAGAACGGCAGCGCCGCCAATTCCGGTGTCTTGTACGGCAAGCCGTAGCCGTCGGAAACCAGCTTGATCTGCAAGTCCATCGCCGAGGACCACAGGACGTCGGCGGTGTTGCCGCCGGCCGCCACTTCGGAAATGAAACGGTTATAGATCTCGGTCGAATTCATGTCGTTGTATTCGACCTTGATGCCAGGGTAGAGCGCGTTGAAATCCTTGATCAGCGGCTCCGCCTGCTTGGTGTCGGTCGCGGCGTAAATCACCAGCTTGCCTTCCTTCTTGGCGGCGTCGACGATCTTGGCGTAATCGGCCGGATAGCCTGCCGGAGCTTGCGCCGCAGCGTTGATCGTGATGGCGGCGCACAAGGCTCCAAATGCGACGGCGATGGACTTTCTTGCAAACATGGTGTCTCCTCCTGGGTTGACGTTAACGAACCAAACCTAATTCCTTGACTTGCCGACCGTATCTGTCGACGGTCTTCTTGATATAGTCGGTGAGCAGCGTACCGGTCATCGCAAACGGATACAGTCCGAAGCCGGCGCGCATCCGGTCGAAAGACGGCGCGGCCATCATGCGATCGAACGCGCTCACCCACTTGCGATAATCCGCGTCCGACACTTGTGGTCCCATGTAGACCCC
>DHXL01000294.1:6624-13433 GCA_002415335.1 Oxalobacteraceae bacterium UBA5157 | reverse complement strand
ATAAGAGACAGCCCATGTAGACCCCGCGAATGATCGGCCACGTCACATCGAAGCCTTGTTCGTGCGCAGTCGGCACGTTGGCCAAGGCACCCGGCAGGCGTGCGTCGGACAGTACCGCCAGCACGCGGATTTTTTGGCCCGGCGTGCCGCCGCCGTACAGAGCGGCTTCCGACGCATCGCCGGACACCGCTTGCACATGGCCGGCGCGCAACGCGGTAAATGACTCGCCGCCCCCCTCGAACGCGACAAAGCGCACGCTCTTCGGGTCGACGCCGCCTTGTTTGGCGATCAGCGCGACCTTGAGCCAATCCTGGCTGCCGATCGTGCCGCTGGCGCCGATCGCGACGTTGGCGGGGTCGCGCTTGAGCGCAGCGACCAGGTCGCGTAAATTCTTGTAGGGTGAGTCGGCATTGACGGCGATCATGCCGTAGTCGGTCGCCAGCGCCGCCACCCAGCGCACGTCGCCGAGCGCCGCCGGACCATACTTGCCCAGCGCCAGATTAAGCAAGGAGCCGCCGGAAAATACCACCAGCGCATCCGGCTCCGCGCGTCGTTGCGACACCACCGTGCTCCATGCCACCGCACCGATCCCGCCGGGCAGATAACTGATGCGCAAGGCGGCATTCGGATCGCCGATCTGCAAGCCTTTTCGAGTCAGCTTGCAGGTCAGGTCCATGCCGCCGCCGGGCTTGGCCGGGACGATGCATTCGGGCGCGGCACGAGCGGCGGCACCGGCGCTGCCAGCCGAGCCTGCAGCCGCGCAGCTGGTTGCCAGGAGCAGGATTCGTGTCAGCGTGCGGTACATGGGCAGAGAGACTCCGGTGGTGTGGGTTTGGCGCCATCTTAGCCGCCGCATCTTTCAATTCGCTTTCAAATCCCGCTTTTCATGCCGGTCGCCGACCCGTTCAGCGCTTTTGCAAATGCGGCGATTATGGGTATGATGAAAAAAGGCATGCGCTATATGATGGGCCTCCGACATTGCATTGGTTGCCAAACCATACCCGTCGCCCGCTTTCAATTCGTTTTCATTGCCGCCCCTTGTTTCCGTGACGTGGTCCCTATGCGCATATTGCTGGTTGAAGATCATCTCGAGTTGTCGCGCTGGCTGACCAAGGCCCTGCACGATGCCCACCTGTCGGTCGAATGCGCAATGAACGGCGCCGACGCCGATGCGCTGCTGCACACGCAGGAATACGCATTGGTGATACTGGATCTGACCCTGCCGAAAATGGATGGGCTGGAGGTCTTGAAGCGTCTGCGTGCGCGTGGCAGGAAGACCCCGGTGCTGATCCTGACCGCGCGCGGCGGACTCAACGAGCGCGTGCAGGGCCTTAATCTCGGCGCCGACGATTACCTTGCCAAGCCGTTCGAATTGGCCGAGCTGGAGGCGCGCGTCAAGGCGCTGCTGCGCCGCAGCCAGGGCGGCGACGCGGTGACGCTGGTTTGCGGCGCCTTGTCGTTCGACACGGTCGCGCGCCGCTTCACCTATGGCGAGAGCGCACTGGCGCTGACGCCGCGCGAATACGCGGTGCTTGAGGTCTTGCTGACGCGTGCCGGCCAGGTCGTGTCGAAGGAAAAATTGTTCGATGAAGTCTTCACGCTGGACGATGAAGCGAACCTCGACGCGATCGAGATCTACATTCATCGCTTGCGCAAGAAACTCGAGCGCGCCGAGCGTGACCGGGTCGCCATCACGACGCTGCGTGGACTCGGTTACATGCTGCAAGCGCAGGAACCGAAATGAGTGAAGCGGCGACCAAGCCGCTTGGCAGCTTGCGCGGCCAGTTGCTGCGCTGGCTGCTGATTCCGCTGCTGATACTGGTCGCGATCGACGCGGTATCGGTTTATCGCAACGCAGTCGACGTTGCCGATCTCGCCTATGACCGGTCGCTGCTGGCTTCCACCCGCGCGCTGGCCGAGCGCGTCGCCATCGTCGGCGGCAAGGTCGTGGCGGACGTGCCCTACGTGGCACTGGACAGTTTCGAAACCGACACTCTGGGCCGGATTTATTACAAGGTAACCGGGATCAACGGCGAATTCGTATCGGGCTACGCCGACCTGCCGGCGCTGCCACCCGACGTGCCGCGCTCCGATATCTATCCGGCGCTGGTGCGCTTCTATCACGCCAGTTATCGCGGCGAGGCGGTGCGCATAGCGGCGCTGTATCAACCCGTGTATGACGACACGATGCGCGGCATCGCGCTGATCCAGGTCGGTGAATCGATGGACGCGCGACTCGGTTTGTCGCGCAAGATCCTGCTCGACACCTTGTGGCGCCAGGCCGCACTCGTGATTGCGGCCGCGCTGCTGGCATGGATCGCGGTGCGCTTCGTACTGAGGCCCCTGATGCGGCTGAAAACCGATGTCGAGGCGCGCGCGCCAACCGATTTGTCGGACTTCGATGCGGCGCTGGTGCACAAGGAAATGCGGCCGCTGGTGGCGGCCATGAACGGGTACATGGCGCGGCTGCAAACCTTGATTGCGGGCCAGCGCCGCTTCATCGCCGACGCATCGCATCAATTGCGCACGCCGCTGACGGTGCTGAAGACTCAGGCCGAACTGGCGCTGCGCGAGAACGATCCGCAGGCGATGCGCGCCATCGTCGAGAGCATCGCGCATACCACCGATGCCACCGTCCATCTCGCGAATCGTTTGTTGACGCTGGCGCGCACCGAACATGGCGCGGCCGAAGCCGAAATGAAGCCGGTGTCGCTGGCCGCTTGTGCGCGCCGGGTCGGGCTCGAACTGGCGCCGCAGGCGGTGCGCAAGCAAATCGACCTGTCGCTGGAAGCCGCGCAGGACACCGACGTGTGCGGCAACCCGCTGCTGCTGCAGGAATTGATCTCGAACCTGGTCGACAACGCGCTCCGTTACACGCCGCCCGGCGGACAGGTGGCGCTACGTGTGACGCGCGATGAATCGGCAGCCGCCGCGGCGATTGTATTGGAAGTCGAAGACAGCGGTGCCGGCATCGTGCCGGCCGACCGCGAGCGCGTATTCGCACCGTTCTACCGCGCCGCGGCGGCGCAGCAAATCAATCCGGGCGGCGCCGGTCTGGGACTGGCGATCGTGCGCGATATCGCGTTGCTGCACGGCGCCGAACTGGCGCTGGCGGAAGGTTGCAGCGGCACGGGCCTGAAGGTGACGCTGCGCTTTCCGTGCTCGTAGTCAAGACCCCGATCGGCCGGGCGGCGCGGCGCGCGCCGCAGTAGAATAGCCATTACCACTGCCCGGCTCGGCGTTGTCCGCCAGCATTGCCGATCGGCATATTCCTGTTTCTGTATTGCTTTCTGGAGAGGCCTCTTATGTGTCCAACCCGTCGCACCTCCCTGCGCGCACGCTATCTGATTCCTCTGCTATTGACATCTTCATTGCTGGCCGCCTGCGGCGGTGGTGGCGGTTCTTCGAGCACGGCGGCGGCGCCACCGCCGCCGCAAGTGTCTCTCGCGCAACAAGCGACCGACGGTTTCAACCAGTTCAACTTGCGGCGCCAGCAGGTCGGCCTGTCGACGCTGTCGCGTAACGCGTTTGTGGACACAGCGGCGCAAGGCCATTCCAACTATCAGGCGTTGAACGACACCATCACGCATACTCAGACCGTTGGCAAACCCGGATTTACCGGCATAAATCTTGGGCCGCCAATTACCGACCCGACAGACGTCACCAACCGTTTATCGGTGGCCGGCTACCAGTTCGGGCCGGGCGAATTCGCGTATGGCGAAGTCATCGCCAAAACCGGTGATACCTCCGGCGTCAACGCGGCGAACGATTTGATTACGGCGATTTTTCACCGCTTCGTCATCTTCGAGCCGGTGTTCACGGATGCCGGCGCCGGCGCGGCGACTTCGGCCAGCGGCGCCACCTACTTCACCACCGATTTCACCGCGAACGGGTTGACTAGCGGCCTCGGCAAGGGCAAGTTCGTGGTGTACCCGGTCAACAATCAATCCGATATTCCCACCACTTTTTTCAGCGCCACCGAGACGCCGCGTCCGGTGCCGAACCACAATGAGGTCGGGTTCCCGATCAGCGTGCATGCCGATATCACAAGTACCGTCACTGTGACGACGTTTTCCGTACAGCCGCGCGGCGGCACGCCGCTGACTACTCAACCAGTATTTCCGGAGGTAGATCCAACACAGATAAGTGGGCCTTCTGCCGCCGCCATCATCCCGCTCGATGTGCTGGCGGCCGGCACTGTCTATGACGTCACGTTCAGCGGCACCGTGGATGGCGCGGCGGCGAGTCGCAGTTGGTCATTCACGACGAAGTAATCGATAGCGCGGCGTCACGCAGCGCCCTTATGCGATCGTCGTCGCCGACTGGCAGATGCCCGATTTCGACGGCATGGCGCTGGTCGAGGCGGTGCAACAGGATCGCGCGCTGAAGTCGCCGCCGCGGTGTTGAGCAAGCCGCTGCTGCCGGCGGCGCTGATCGAGACCGTGATTGGCATGGTTGCGCCGAGTGCGCGGGTTGCCCAGCCAGGCACGCGCATCGCCGTGCCGCGCTTTCGCGCGTTGCGCGTGCTGCTGGCGGAAGACGATATGATCAATCAGCAAATCGCGCTCGAACTGACGCAGGCGGCCGGTATCGTGACCGACGTCGCCGCCAATGGCCGCATCGCGCTCGAACGGCTATTGGCAGCCGACCCTGCGCACTACGGCCTGGTGTTGATGGATGTGCAGATGCCGGAAATGGACGGCTATGACGTGACACGGCGGATCCGCGCCGACCCGCGTTTCAGCGTGTTGCCGATCATCGCGATGACCGCGCATGCGATGCAAGCGGATCGCCTGGATTGCCTGGCGGCCGGCATGAACGATCACCTCTGCAAGCCGATCAATCCGCGCGAGCTGTACGGCGCTGGTGCCCCGCGTATGTGGATTCGTCCGATGTGGTGATCGGGACGGCACCAACCGGCGCAGTCATCGATCGCGGGGAACAACAGGATTTGATCGGATGGAAACGAGCGGATTGACGCGCAAATAAAATACCCGCGCATCTTGCGATGCGCGGGCTAAATCTACCGCCATGGGGAAGCGGAAGAGACAACGAGCATTTGCATTATGTGTGAAATCCCGTGCGGCGCCATCCTGTCAACTTTGACATCTACCGCCTTGCGCCCGGTCGGTGTGAGAGCGTGTCGCCCAAGCGCGCTCCCCACGGCGGGGCGCAATCCAGCGTACCAGTTGCCGCTGGAAAAAATTTGGTGCTGGTATGTTTCCCGACCGCCAGCCCCGGTAGTAACAGGGTGCCGTTTGGGCATGACACCCATTCCGCTACGCGCAAGCTATTTCTTTTGATTAACCTGTTATGGACAAGCTTGCGGTCTCGATTTCTCTCCGCGTTGGAGAGCGATCGAACACATGCATTATGCGATGAAGATCGCTTGTGTTCTGTGCGATAACGCACGCTGAGATACAGCTGCGCAGTAGAACCGATCGGATGGTTACATCTGGATACCAAACAGTGCCGGCCAAAGCGAGAAAGGCGAGAACATCTGCGTTCCGGCCGGCTCTAATCAACATGAACACTATTACCAGAGGCGCGGCGAGCCGCCCAATCGTTTCGCTATTTCTCGTGGCCTTGCTGACCGGATGCGCGGTGGTTCCTTACGACGCAGGCTATCCCGCTTATCCGGCATACCCGGCATACGGCTCGTATCCGTACGGACCGTATGGCCCGGATATTTATGGAGTGGCGCCGGCTTATGGAGCGCCGATCTATGGCGGCCCGACGCTGGAATTCGGGTTCGGCATTCACGGTGAAGGGCGCCACTGGCACCACCGTGGACATCATCGCGATGGCCACTGGAACGGTGACCGCCGCGGCCGTTGAAATCGCGCAACGACGCGACGTTAAAAGGCCCGCATCGGAAGGAACCGATGCGGGCCTTTTACGTTGAATTGGTGCCGGTATATTTCCCGACCGCCGGCGCCGGTAGTAGCGCGTTTCTATGGCGCTAGATTCTGCTCTTCTGTGGAGGCAGGTACAAATCTTAACAAGGCGGTATCGTGATTGCTTTGACATTCCGCAGTCGATTGCGAAAAAGCCGGCGGATCGAAATGAAAACTTCTCGACAGTTCGCCCCAGGCTTCTTTCCCGCTGTGTTTCGCGCAACGCCCGGAAAATGGTGATCGGCTGGAAACGTAGTGCTGGCGGGGCTCTATGAGCATGACCTGTATTCTGTGTACTCCCCCTGTGTACTAAAAGCCGAAAGTGACCCTAGTTATCCACGGGCCGATTTGGTCAGGATCTCTTCAATCCTGGACCAACACGACGGACTACGCGGTGTTGAATGCACCGTGAACTGCAAGGAGACTTTACTGTCGAAAGCTATATCGTCGATTGTTGCGGAGCCTGCCATGAAACGTCTCTCGATTTTGTTTGCGCTGGCCGTGTTGTCCGTGTTACTCGGCGGTTGCGTAGTCGCGGCGCCATATGGCGGCGGAGATGGAGGCTATAGTCATGACCGCGGCGACCGGAATGACCGCCGCGACGATGACAACCGGGATGACCACCGCCGCGACAAGGATGGCAAAGACCATCAAGGCGACCGAGGCGGCAACGAATACAGGGGTGGCGACAACCGCTATTAGACCATCGCTGAAGCGGTCAGGCCATGCGGGAGAGCTCTGGAATCTAGATTCCCATGCCCCTCGCTCGGAGGGCTAACTTACATACTTCCTTCCTTCCTCCCTCCGGTTGCATGGCAGCGGTGTCCACTAAGGGTTCGCCACTGCCAAGCTAACCGTTGCCCAATGGCTAGATGCCGGCAAGTCGGCCTCACGTCACCAAGTAACTCTGTT
>DHXL01000294.1:744-6424 GCA_002415335.1 Oxalobacteraceae bacterium UBA5157 | reverse complement strand
AACCTCCACTGCGGCCATTGCTGTGGTCCACGCGAGGGCCATAGAGGTGGTTGCAGACGCGTCAGCGAATACGATAGCCTCAGTGTCATGACTCAGCCTTATATGGATTTGCTCTGTGCCAGGATCGCGTCTACCGTCAGCATGTCCTGCTGCGTCGCAATGATCGGCGCGGAGGCGCTCTCTACCAGCGCCATGCGGGCGATGGCCCAGAGCGACTCAAGATAGATCGCGCGATGCTGCGGGTTATTCGTGGCTAAGGCTGTTGCCAGGCTTTCGACGGCATTGTGCGTGTGCGGGAGGTCAATCATTTCGCTCTCGCCGGTATTGACTATCCTGTTGCAGCAAATCCCATCCAAGCTCACGCCGTATCTGCTTCAGATCTGGGGGCGGTCTGCGCTCGGCCACGTCATGATTTATCCAGCCGCAGACATCCTGCTTTGTCGGCTGCTTTGTCGGGTGCTTCGGCTCAGACATGGCGCCTCCTACTTGGTTTTGTACCGCCGAAAAGCCCCAAATAGCCCAATCACAACGGCAGTATAGGATAGACATTCGTTATGTTTTTGATAAAGCACAAGGGTTGTCGCGCCAAAGACCAGACAGTTGAGAATCAGCGGATCGAGGACGAGCGGGCTGGCTTCCGCGTTAATTACTGGTTTGTGGATGAGGGGGCGGCAAAGTTCAAGCATCGCTGCGATACCAGTTCAGGATCGTGCTTGGCGGCCGGTACTTAATCCAGATTAGCTAAGGCGAAGGCGCAAGGAAAAACAGTCGGGCGACCACCGAAGACAAGGGGCGGAAACAAAATTATCGTCCTGCATAAGATAGCGCCAACCATAGCACTGAAGGCCTTGATTTATCTGGGTTTTGGCGGGGTTTATTGGCAAAGTTGGTCGTCGTTCGGCGACCATTTATTTTCCGATGCAGAACCGGCTGAAAATGACACCAAGCAAATCGTCCGATGAGAACTCGCCGGTGATGCTGCCGAGACGTTCTTGCGTCAGCCGCAACTCTTCCGCGAACAGGTCGAGCGCCTGGTCGCTTTGCGCAGCGAGCTGTTCCGCCGCATCGAGATGATTGCGTGCCGCTTTGAGCGCGATCAAGTGCCGTTCGCGTGCCAGGTATAGCGATTCGCCAGTTTGCTGCCAGCCCGCCAGCCGCAGCAATTCATTGCGCAGCAAGTCGATGCCGACGCGGTCGGTGGCCGACAAATAGACGTGGGTCGCGTCCTCCATGCGATCGACGCCGGGTTTGTGGCCGGACAAATCGATCTTGTTCCAGACCCGCATCACCGGCACGTTGGTCGGAAAGCGGTCGATGAATTGTTCATCGGCGCGGGTCGGTCCCATGCTGGCATCGAGGATATGCAAGATCACATCCGCATGCGCGACAGCAGCCCAGGTGCGCTCGATGCCGATGCGCTCGACTTCATCACCGGCGTCGGCTACGTCACGGATGCCGGCGGTGTCGATGATGTTGACCGGTACGCCTTCGATCTGGATCGTCTCGGTCACTTTGTCGCGCGTGGTGCCGGCAATCGGCGTCACGATCGCGACTTCCGAGCCGGCCAGCACGTTCAGCAATGACGATTTGCCGACGTTCGGTTGACCGGCCAGGACGATGTTCAAGCCGTCGCGCAGCATCGCACCTTGTGCCGCCTGATTGAAGATCTGCGTCAACACCGCGCGGATCCGAACCAGCTGTCCGCGTGCATCGGATTTTTCCAGAAAATCGATTTCTTCTTCGGGAAAATCAAGCGTCGCTTCCACCAGCATCCGCAGGTGTATCACTTGCGCCACCAGATCGTGAATCGCCTTGGAAAACACGCCGGACAACGATTGCGACGCCGATTTGGCGGCCGCTTCGGTCGATGCTTCGATCAAGTCGGCCACGGCTTCCGCCTGCGTCAGGTCGAGCTTGTCATTCAGGAATGCCCGATGCGTGAATTCACCTGGCTGCGCCAGCCGCAAGCCGATCTCCTGGCCGGCCTCCAGACAGCGCGCCAGCAGCATCTGCAGCACCACCGGTCCACCGTGGCCTTGCAGCTCGAGCACGTCTTCGCCGGTGTACGAGTGCGGCGCCTTGAAATGGAGCGCGAGGCCCTGATCGATCATGCCGCGCTCGCGGTCGAGGAAGGTGGTGTAGGTCGCGTGTCGCGGCACCAGTTGCGCGCCGGGCGCCAGTCCGCACACCGCCGCAATAACCGCGTCGAGGTTCTTGCCGGAAATGCGCACCACGCCGATGCCGCCGCGTCCGGGCGCGGTGGCAATCGCGGCGATGGGAAGAGAATCAAAAGTCATGCAGTAATTCTAGCGTTTGTGGTCGGAAAGCAAGTGACAAAAAAGCCCGTGAATACGGCACACGGGCTTTTTTTGCGCGAAATACAACGGTGCGGTTGCGCGATTTACGCGGGCTTGCCGGCTTCCAGTTTCTTCGTGATGACCCACTGCTGTGTAATCGACAACACGTTGTTGACGACGTAGTACAGCACCAATCCGGATGGGAAGAAGAAGAACATGGCCGAAAAAATCAGCGGCATGAACATCATTACCTTGGCTTGCATCGGATCGGGCGGTTTCGGGTTCAGCTTGGTCTGGATGAACATCGACACGGCCATCAGCACCGGCAGGATAAAATACGGATCGGGCGAGGCCAGATCCTGGATCCATCCCAGCCACGGCGCGTTGCGCATCTCGACCACGGCCAGCAGCACCCAGTACAGCGCGATGAACACCGGCATCTGGATCAGGATCGGCAGGCAGCCGCCGAGCGGATTGATTTTTTCGGTCTTGTACAACTCCATCATCGCCTGGTTCATCTTTTGCGGATCGGCCTTGTAGCGCTCGCGAATCGCGGTCATCTTCGGCGTCACTTGCTTCATCTTGCCCATGCTGCGATAGCTGGCCGCCGACAATGGGAAGAACGCCAGCTTCATCAGGATCGTGAAGACGATGATGGTCCAGCCCCAGTTGCCGAGTACCTTGTGGATCTGCTCCAGCAGCCAGAAGATCGGTTTGGCAATGATCGTGAACATGCCGTAATCCTTCACCAGTTCCAGGCTCGGATCGACCTTGTCGAGCAGCGCCGATTCCTGCGGACCGGAGTACAGCTTCACGTCCATGTTCCTGGTCGCGCCGGGCGCAATGGTGCCGAGCGGAAGCTTGGTGCCGACCGCATAGAGATTGGCGGCGACCTTGTCGGTGAAGATTTCCCGCGGCGCTTTTTCCGGCGGCACCAGAGCGGAAACAAAATAGTGCTGCACCATCGCGACCCAGCCGTTGTCGGCCTTGGTGGCATGTTCTGCCTTGCCCTTGGCGATGTTTTCGAACGTCAGTTTCTGGAACTTGTCGGCGTCCGTATACACCGCGGGGCCGGTAAATGTGCGCGAAAATTTCGTCGTGCCTTCGGGCATATTGCCGTCGCGTACCAGTTGCACGTACAACGTCGGCGCGATCGGTGCCGCGCTGCCATTCACGACCTCGTTCTTCAGGCCGATCGTGTAATCGCCGCGCCTGAACGTGTAAGTCTTGACCAGTTTGACGCCGTTCTCTTCCGCTTCCAGCACCAGGCTGATTTCGTTGGCGCCGTCCAGCACGCGCGGGCCCGGCTTCGCGATGAACAGCGATTTATGATTTGGAAACGGGCCGCCGATCAAGCCGGACTCGGCCAGGTAAGTGCTCTCGGCGTTGGAGTCGAACAGCACGACATTCTTGTCGACGATGACCTTTTGCTTGCGCCCCACCAGTTCCAGGAACGGGTCGTACCATTCGTGCTTGATGTTTTCCTTGCCCTCTTTTTGCTGCAGCAGCTCCAGCCGCTTCAACACCCCGCCCGCGGTATCGATGTCGGCTTTCACGAGGTCGGTCGTGATCGTGATAGTTTCGCCGTGGGTTGGCGCCGCAGCGGCCGCCGCCGGGACTGCGGCTGCCGTCGGGGTGGCGACGCCGGCCGCAGTCGCGCTGGCTTGCGGCACGTCAGCGACAGCCGAGCCGGAGGCGCTGCCGGCCGCGCCGGTCACGGGCTTGGCCTGCTGGGTCGCAGTCGGGAAGAACATCGACGGCTTGCCGGTGTTAACCATCCACTTATCCCACAGGAATAGCAGCGACAACGAAAACACAACCCACAGGACGGTACGTTGGATATCCATAGTATTTAATAAGTAATCAGGTATTCAGGGATGGCCGCAACCGCAAGCGGTTGTAGAGGAATGGTCGGACGATTTTTGCGGCACCGGATCGAACCCGCCCGGATGCCATGGATGGCATTTCGCCAGGCGTCTGGCAGCCAGCCAACTGCCCTTGGCGGCACCGTGCGCGCTGACGGCGTCCAGCGCGTAGTCGGAACAGCTCGGATAAAAACGGCAGTTCTGGCCCAGCATCGGGCTGATGGCAAACTTATACGCACGCAATAGGACCAACAGCAGCGTTTTCATGATTTCACCTCCGGCACTCGTTGCGACAAGAATAATCGCGTCAATTCTGCCCGAAGTTCGGCTTTCAGGTTGGCGGTCGTCGCTGGGCCGGCCTTGGTGTTGACCGGTTTCGACAAGCGCACGATGCAATCGATCGGCGGCAATGTGATCTGGCGAAACAGCTCGCGCGTGACGCGCTTGATCGTGTTGCGCGTGACCGCGCGCGGCGCGAAGCGTTTGGCTGCGACAACGCCCAGGCGGGCATGCGCCAGTTGGTTGATCCGGGTATAGAGAACAAAATGCGCGCTGCGCTGCACCGGGCGCAAACGAAAAACGGATGAAAAGTCATCCGTTTTAACGATGCGACGATCACGTGCAAAATCCAACGAACGATTGCCGGTCACGCCAGCAGCAAGGCTGTGCGTCTGGCTTAAGCAGCCAGGCGCTTGCGGCCTTTGGCGCGGCGTGCGTTAAGCACAGCGCGGCCACCGCGGGTTGCCATGCGGACGCGGAAGCCGTGGGTGCGCTTGCGGCGTACGACTGAGGGTTGGTAAGTACGTTTCATTGTGGGCTCGCTAATCAGCAAAAAATAAATCGAATTGTCATGCCGCTCATGTCATCACCTGCCCATCACCTTGCGGCAGGGTTGATGCGGTGTGCTTTTGGGCGGTTGGCACATGCTGATGCCGATGCATTAAGCCGGGCACAGCACAAATACCAACATAACGGGGGACTGAACCCTGAATTAGACAGCATTTTCTGCTTGATTGTCAATCACTTAGCGTAGTTTCACGAACGTGGCAAGGCGGCAATTCGGCGCGAAATAACGCCTTAGCCTGTGGATAACTTGGCCCGGCAAGAGTAGAATAGCGCGGTCGTGTGATGAGTTCTGGCGCACAAAAACGGTTCGCCCAAGGGCAATAAAAAAACCGCCTCCGCACCTTTTCACTAAGAAGATTCATGGAAAATTTCTGGCAGACCTGCTCCGCGCAGTTGGAGCAGGAGCTTACGCCTCAACAATTCAGTGCCTGGATTAAACCGCTCGCGCCGCTCGATTACGAAGACGGCAAACTGCGGATCGCCGCACCGAACCGCTTCAAGCTGGATTGGGTCAAGACCCAATTTGCCAGTCGCATCACTGCGCTCGCCGCGCAATACTGGGAAGAAACGATCGACGTCCAGTTCGTGCTCGACCCGCGCACCACCTCGGCCAAGAAGCCCAATCCGGCGCCGGCCAACAACAATCACTACGAATCATCCGGCCCCGGCGAT
>DHXL01000294.1:0-671 GCA_002415335.1 Oxalobacteraceae bacterium UBA5157 | reverse complement strand
GCGGCGGCGATCCAGGTCGCCAACAATCCCGGCATTTCGTATAACCCGCTGTTCCTGTACGGCGGCGTCGGGCTCGGCAAGACGCATCTGATCCACGCCATCGGTAACCAGGTCCTGGCCGAAAATCCTAACGTCAAGATTCGCTACATCCACGCTGAACAATACGTTCGCGACGTAGTGACTGCTTACCAACGCAAGGGTTTCGACGACTTCAAGCGCTATTACCACTCGCTCGATTTGCTGCTGATCGATGATATCCAGTTCTTTGGCGGCAAGAGCCGCACGCAAGAGGAATTCTTCTATGCGTTCGAAGCGCTGATCGCCGCCAAGAAGCAAATCATCATCACCAGCGACACGTATCCGAAGGAAATCACCGGCATGGATGACCGCCTGATTTCGCGCTTTGACTCCGGTTTGACGGTCGCGGTCGAGCCGCCGGAGCTGGAAATGCGGGTCGCGATCCTGCTCAAGAAAGCCAATCAGGAAGGCGCCAGCTTCTCCGACGACGTCGCTTTTTTCGTCGCCAAACACTTGCGCTCCAACGTGCGTGAGCTGGAAGGCGCGCTACGCAAGATCCTGGCGTACTCGCGATTCCACGGCAAGGACATCACGATCGAGGTCGTCAAGGATGCGCTGAAGGACTTACTATCGGTCCAGAACCGCCAGATTTC
>DHXL01000225.1 GCA_002415335.1 Oxalobacteraceae bacterium UBA5157 | reverse complement strand
GGCGTTGTAGATCGCGGAAAACTCGGTGGGGTTGTGGCCGGTGCTCGACATGGTCACTGCCGCGGGTTTCGCCATCGTATGGTAAAGATGGATGGTTTGCAGGCCGTGCACGGCCAATACGATGTCGCCCAGCGATTGCGGAACGGTCACATCGCTGGTGTTGGCGTGGGCGATGCGGCCGTTGATGTTGTATGTCCGCAGCTCGGTATTGAAGCCGGATTTCACCGATGCCGCGCTGCCATCCGCATTGACGAGCATGCGATTGGCCGCGACGGTCACGTTGACGAAGCCGCTCTTGGTCAGATGCGCGACCACCGCTTGCGCCTGGGCTGCGGTTGGCGCAAAACGACTCAGGAATTCCGCGCTGGTAAGTGGTTTTACACCGTGGCCGGCCATGATGCTGCTGGTCAGCGCATCGAATTCCGCCTTATTGCGCAGCTTCAGCGAAACCGTCACATGGACGGGCGATCCGGCCTGCATGGTGGCCATCTGTACCGCGGTACCCACCATGCGCGGCACTTTCGTCGCGGTCGGCGCGCGCTGCTCTGCGTGCGCGGATAGCCCGATGGTTGCCAGCATCAGGGCTGCCAGCGGCAGCACTTTAAAGCCATAACTGAATTTCATTATTTGTCTCCACTTTTTGTAAGAAAAAATTGATCCGCTTGAGGATATTCAAGTGGATCGGTCCAGTCACTACAGCCCAAGGAAACAGGATTTCCATTTCCTTTGGGTTGGCAGATTCCATCGATGGCTCAGAAAGAGCGCATCAAGAAAAATGCCGATAACAATCCAGACGGTCTGGCGACTATCTACATTGAAATTCCGGTGTGGAGCGAGGCAGGGATGTGCTAGGTGTGCACGAGTGGAGCAGGAATGCCGAGTGCGGTAGAAGACGCAACAGCTGCGGCCGGGAAGACAGACAATAATACTTGAGGCAATGATGACTGCAGGTGCGGGAACCGGTATTGATTGGGGGACGTCATGTGAATTCTCCGTAGAAAATCGTCAGAGCTGTCATTCGAGTTCGTGGCTCGCGCAGCGCTTTTTTATGTCTGCCAACCCCAGATTTAATTCCTGATTGGCGTACGCAGTGTACGCTTGCAATTGAGTTAATTACAACTACAGTTATTGACAGGTGCACCAGTTTTTGTAGAGTTAACATTCAGTTTTTTCAAGTGCCGTGGCGCCGGAATCGATGGTGCGCTGCAAAACGAACGCGCTGCAATTCAGGTCGGCTTCGTGCCCTCCTGGGCGCCAGTCATGAATGACACGACGAACGGCGTTGCTTGACGGGCGGCGATGGCTGATAATGCGATGTCACCGTTGATTTGCAGGTAATGACTCCGCTCCCTCCGAATTCGATCGAAGATCGCCTCTATGTCCTCCGGACACGCTGGGAACGTTATGTGGCGGACGGGCAGTTCGAGCAATTCATCGAGTTTGCCGTGGCCGTCAACAGCCTGGCTGAATATTTCACTCGCTTGCGCCTGCCGGGACTGGTGCGGCTGTGCGAGGGACTGGAAAACACCGCGCTCGCCAAGCTGGGCGATCAATCCACCCATCCAATCGCGCAGCGAGACATCTCGAGCCTGCAGCGCCAGATGGATACACTGCACGGCTCGGTGGCCAGTTCACGTCCGGTTGCCGCGGAAAGGCGCACCGACGAACCGGCTGTTGCGGCCGCCGACATCGACTGGATCAAGCCGCGTTCGGTATGGATCATCTCCGCGCCGCAGATGCGCGAGATGGCCAACGCGATGAGCCTGCAACTCAAGTTCTTCGGCTTCAAGATCCTGCAGCTGGATTGGAGCGACGAACGCATATCGGAAGACATGCCGTTGGCCGTGTTGTTCATCCCGGCCAACGACAATACGAAGCCGGAAGAATTCGCTCACATCGCGGCGATTCGAGCCAGCTGTCTCGCGAGCCAGTTAATCTACCTCGGCGTGCAATCGGCGATCGAGCCGATCGTCGCCTTGATGAGAGCCGGCATCGACATTACCATTCCGGCCGAAGGACAATCGTCGAATGTGCTGAGCTGCATACTCGACCTGGTCAAGACCCATGAGCAGGAAAAATACCGTGTGCTGATCGTCGAGGACTCGCGCGTCGCGGTTGCATTGATCCAGCGCACGCTGGCGCAGCACGGGATCGACACGCATGCGATCAACGACCCCGGCAAATTACTCGGTGTGCTCGAATCGTACCAGCCCGACCTGATCCTGATGGACATGTACATGCCGCGCTTCAATGGCATAGAAGCCACGCGTGTGTTGCGCCAGATGACCGCCTACAGCGCACTGCCGATCGTTTACCTGTCCGGCGAATCCGCAGTCGGCATGCAGGTCGAAGCCTTGCGGCTGGGCGGCGATCAGTTCCTGATCAAGCCGTTCAATCCGGTGCTGCTGGCGGCGGTCGTCAAGACCAAGATCGAGCGTTTCCGCGAAGCGCAACGATCGAGCCGTCTCGATGGCCTGACCGGTTTGCTGAATCACACCGCAGCCAAGTCGCGCCTGAAATCGATGGTCGGCCAGATTACGATGCATGGTGCGCTGACAGTCGCGATGATCGATATTGATCATTTCAAGGCAGTCAATGACACGTATGGCCATCCGGTCGGCGATCAGGTGATACGCGGACTGGCGTGGTTGCTGAAGGGACGTCTGCGCTCGATCGACTTGATCGGCCGTTACGGTGGCGAAGAGTTCTTGATCGCGTTGCCGGAGGTCGGTCCCGAGCAGGCGAGATCGGTGATCGACCGCATCCGCATGGATTTTTCAGCGCTGCCGCATGCACATCCGGATGGCGCGTTGTATGCGTCATTCAGTGCCGGAATTGCGTCTTATCCGATGGTTGAGACGGCGGCCGGGCTCACCGAAGTGGCGGATCGGGCCCTGTTGCAAGCCAAGCGGCTAGGACGCAACCGGGTCGAGAAGGCGGAATTGCAGTAAGTCGTCCCGGGTCCCGATTTACAAATAAAACAGGCCGCGCAATCAATGCGCAGCCTGTTCTTCTCGGTCCACCGGTCGGTTTATTGCAGAGTGAAGTTGACGCCTGTTTGGGCTGTCGTCGAGATGTCGACCGGTGTCACGGTCGTGCTAACCAGGCCGGTGCCCGACGCCACCACCGAGTACTTGCCGGTTCCAGGCGTGGTATCCAATTTGGTGACCAATGCGATCGGCAGCGTCGCGCTGTATGCGCCCAACTGCGGCGCCGCCGTCGGCAGATTCGCCAACGTGTAGGCCCCGGTCGCCACATCCACTCCCTGGTACTTGACCGTCACTTTTGGACCGGCGGCAAACGTCTGTTGCGCCGCCACATAGCCGACATCCGTGAAGCTGGCTGGGAAGGTCACGGTGCCGCTAATCGAGCTCGCCGGCGTCAGTGTGGTCTGCAGGCTGATCGGCGTGGCGGCAGTGCTCACCACCACTGTGCTGGTCGTGGTGGCGACCGGTACTGCAGCGATGACGGCAATGGCCCGATTGTCGGCCGTGATGACAACGTCATAGTTGCCCGGTGCGACGCGTGCCAGGAAGAATTCTCCGGTCGTGGCATTCGGAACGGTGGAGCGCACGATGACGCCGTCTTGTTGGGCGGAAACCAGCACGTTCGTGTTGGCCGTAGGGCTGACGAAACCGTCTATGCCGTTGAGGACGGTCGGAATTACGTTAACTACCGGTTTCAATGCATAACCGCCGCTATTCCCTTTTTTCACGATCGATTTGCACGCGTCGAAGTCGAGCACCAGATCGACCCGCTGTCCGGCTGCGACATCGAATTCATGACCCAATTTCAGCCCGCTTTGGACCGCGCTCGGCGTGTCGAGCGATATTTCGTTCGTGGTGCCCGACAGGACGACCGAATTCGCCATACTCGTTCCGGCGTTGGCATCCAGCACCAGGCGCAATTGCGTATAGTGGCCTGCGGCCAGCGGTGTCTCGCCTAACTGTTCCAGCGCGCCGTTGGTGAGGTTGAGGAGATTGATCTTCTTCGCCGGGTTCAACGTGATGTCAGTCCAGCCTGCGTCGGTGTCGCTCGCAGTCGCACTTTGGTTCACACGGACTTTATTGACCGTGACATTGACCGCATCGTAGCCGCAAGACGGTGCATCCGTCATCGCGACACCCAGCGTGCCAGGCGCACTACTGCTGCCGCCTCCGCCGCCGCACGCGGCGAGCAGGCCGGCGGCGGAAAGGCTCACGATCATCGAAAAATTACGCAGTGTCGGATTCATTTTATTTCCTTTTGGATTTGTGTGGCCGTGGTTCGCCGTGTTCAAAACAGGAAGACTGCTCTCTGCTGGAAATGCGCTTCCCATTTCACGAATCAGGGCAGCAGGCCTCTCGCCAGGCAGCGATGAAGCAAACTTATACGCCACCCGACATGCAAGGTCGGTACGTTACCGAACACTCGACAATGAATAGGAATATAAGCTGCGGGCGCGCGGATAAGAATGCGTGTTTCATTCGGATACAATTTAAAAATTGTTCGAATGACACGCTTCTGCAGCGCCCCGTGAAGGGGCCGGGAATCCGCTCGAGGCGTCCGGCCTCTATTGGCGGTTCATGCAAGGCGCTCTCGGCGCCCTGCATGGCATCAGCGATCGGCTGAGAACAACTTGTCGTACGCCGCCAGCAGCGTCTGATGCATCGCGCTGCCTTGCATGTCCGTTCCCAATGTTGCGAGCCCGAAGAAGCGCTCGCTGCGGTCGAGCAAGGCCTCGGCCTGGCGTACCGTCTCGGCACTGTACAGCAAGACCAGTGAGCGGCGATAGTCATCGACGTTCTCGAGGTTCAGCATGCTTTCGATACAGCGGTACACCAGGCGGCGGGCCGGCGCCAGGTCTTGAAAATGATGGATCCAGTCGCAGCCTTCCAGGATCGCTTCCTGGTCGCCGACCGCCAGTGCCAGCAGCGTTTTCAGCTCGCCGATGCGCAGTTGTTTCCACGGCGTGCCGACCGGAATCGCCAGGCCGAGGATTTCCCACAGCGGACGTTCATCGTTCAGATTCATCGTTTGCAGGTCGGCGAGCAAGACCGCTGCTTCCGCTTCGCTCAGATCGGACAAGCGCAGCAATGCCGGACGGATCGCATTGCCGACACTGTTGTTTTCCCATTCCAGGTCTTCCACCGGATAGATTTCGGACATGCCGGGCACCAGGATGCGGCAGCTGTACGCGCCTTGCTCGCTGAAGTCGGACACGTAAATATCCTTGCCTTCGCCGTGAATGCAGTCGACCAGCCAGTGATAATCCTGCTCGGTGGTGGTGCTGAAGTTCCAGTCCGCAAACGGGAAGTCCGGCGTGTCGCCCATGAAGTTCCAGCTGATCACGCCGCTCGAGTCGACGAAGTGGATTTCGAGGTTGGCGACCGCGTTGATTTCGGTCATGTCAAAGCCCGGCTCCGGGAAGCCTTCCAGCGAGTCGAGCGCGCGGCCTTGCAGCAATTCGGTCATGGCCCGTTCCAGTGCGATCTCGAAGCGCGGGTGCGCGCCGTAACTGGAGAATACGCCCTGATCCTTCGGGTGCACCAGGGTCACGTTCATTACCGGATAAAGGCCGCCGAGCGACGCATCCTTGACCAGGATGCCGAAGCCGGCCTTGCGCAATCCGGCGATGCCGGCGGCGATATTCGAAAAGCGCGCGATGACTGCGTCCGGCACTTCCGGCAGGCACAGTCCTTCGCTGATGACGCGGTATTTGATGTGGCGCTCGAAAATCTCGGACAAGGCCTGGGTGCGCGCTTCCATCATCGTGTTGCCGGCCGCCATGCCGTTGCTGACGTACAGATTGCCGATGATATTGACCGGAATGAAAGTCTGCGCATCGTCGCGCAGGCGCGTGTAGGGCAGCGCGCAAATGCCGCGCGCGACGTTGCCGGAATTCAGGTCGACGAGCACCTCTCCATCGATTTCGCCGTCCGGATTGTAGAACGCGTGCAATTCGGGATTGAGCAATTCGGTCGGCCACTTGCCGTCTTCCTCCGGCGCGAACCAGCGCTCTTGCGGATAGTGTACGAACGGGCGGTTGGCGCGGGTCTCGCCGAGGTGGAAGTGGGTCCAGAAATAGTGGGTGCCGAGGCGCTCGAAGAACTCACCGTAGGCGCTGGCGCGTGCGGCCAGTTCGGTAGCGCCTTTGCCGTTGGAAAACAGCATCGGGCATTCATTGTCTTTCATGTGAGTCGACCAGATGCCGTCGACTTCATGCAGCAGCGATGATTCATTCAGTTGAAAACCGCGCGCCGCCAGCTTTTTCTGCATGGTCGCGATGGTCGATTCGAGGGAGGCGTCTTTGCCGGGGATAAAGTGTTCGGTTGTCATGCGGATGTCTCGGTGAAGGGGAGCGAAGAATAGGGGTGAACGGTTTGCGGTCGGCTAAAGGTGTGCGCAGACACAAGAGGCGGAGTGTGCGGCGCGGGTGGACAACGTATGCCGGCTTGCTGCCGGGAGAGTTCGAATTGAGCCGGACCGAATGTCGGGTCCGGGTTGATACGCAGCGCAAGTATACACGGGTCTGGAGGCACCGACAAACGCGCCGGCCGGCCGCCTCGGCCCGCCGCTACAGCTTCGGAATATGGATTCTGCTCACCATCAACGCCCCGGAAATGGCAAACATCAAGACCAGTGGGTGAAACTGGAGGCCGGCTAGCGACGCTGCTCCCAGCCACAAGCGCTCGCCCAAGGCGCTCTGCCAGGCGGCAGCGGCCAGCACCATCACCAGCAGCAACGAGGTCGGAATCGGCGTGCCTTCGAAATATTTCACTTTGTCTCCGCCCTCGGAAAGCGCCTCGGAGGTAACGTTGTAGCGCGCCAGGCGCGACACCCCGCACGCGACAAAGAACACCAGGACGATCCGATCCAGCGGGCCCTGCATACCGCAGCCATAGGCGATCATGGCAGGCGCCACGCCGAACGAAATTACATCGGCCAGCGAATCGAGTTCGCGCCCCATCGCCGAACTTTGCGCGCGCCAGCGGGCGATGCGGCCATCGAGAACGTCAAAGATCAGCGCCAGCGGGATCAATCCACATGCGAAAAAAATATGCAGTACCTCGCGCGTCTGCAGATACGTCATCACGGAAAATAGCGACCCGACGCCGCAGAAAGCGTTGCTCAACGTGAACCAATCGGCAAGGTGGAACTCGCGGATCATCGAAAAAGGTTTGGGTCTGGTCATTGGATTTCAATCTGAAGACTGATAAGGAAACCGGTTGCGAAGTCGGGTCTGATGGCGAATCTATCATACCCGCTGAAAGCACGGATTGCGTGCCGTGGCATCGCCGTAGCCATGGCTCTCTCAACCACGCTGAGTGCGATAGCGCACAGACGCGCGCGTCACGATCCGCACACCATGCTGGTATCCGTATCGCGTCAATGCCGCGGGACGGAAAAAGATCGGGGGATGGCCGTTCCTGCGGTCCAGCCCGCAACTTTTCCCCAGCGTCGGCGCATTCCTCCGAACGAAAAACAATGGACACCAAACTTCATTTTCTCGTGGTCAATGATTCCAGCATGATGCAAAAAGTCGTCGTGGCCTTGCTCAAGGAACTCGGTTACCTCAAGATCTCCGAGGCGGACAATGGCGAGATGGCACTGCGCTCGCTGAAGACCGCGAAGATGATCGGCTCCCCGGTTGACTTTATCATCACCGATTGTTCGATGCCGCTGATGAATGGACTGGAACTGATTCGCGCGGTCCGCAGCCAGGATGACAACGGCGACATGCCGATCCTGATGATCACCGCAGAAGCGAAAAAGGAACAGATCGTCGCGGCGATTGACGCCGGCGCCGACAGCTATCTCGTCAAGCCGTTCAAGGCGACAAGCCTTGGAAAGAAAATTGAAAAGCTCCTCGCCGGCCGGAGCCTTCAGAATAGCGAGAGCGCGCCGGATCCGCGCTGAGCCGCCTCGTCCCACGAAATCGCCTCGACTGCTTCCCCCTGTTGCCTGTTGTCACATCAAATACTTGCCGCAAATCATGATGTGAGCGTATCGTACGGCTGAACAGGGAGGATGTGATGAACTCCACACCAGGCGGAGGTCCGGCGTCGGCGCGGCAACTCGTGCTCGGGATTGCGCTATGCGCGACTGCCTTTGCGCAAGCAGAAAGCAACGGCATCTACCGCTCATACGATGCGTCCGGCAAAGTGCCCACTTACTCCGATCGACCGATCAATCGCACATCGCATGTATTTGCCCTGTTCGATGGCAATCTGTTATGGCCGCGGGCCGGAACCGGACCCGTGACCAGCCGGCAACTCGCCGCGCGGCGAGACGCGCTGGAACCGTTAGTGCAGCGCATCGCGAAGTTGCAGGGCGTCCATGCGGCATTGCTGAAGGCGGTCATCGAAGTCGAGTCCGGCTTCAATCCACGAGCGCGCTCGCCGAAGGGCGCGATCGGCCTGATGCAGGTGATGCCGGCGACAGCGGCGCGCTACGGTCGATTCAATCTCTATGCGCCGGAACAAAATGTCGAAGTCGGGGCGCGCTACCTGCGCGACCTGCTTGTGATGTTCAATGGCGACGTGCGGTTGGCCGTGGCGGCGTATAACGCCGGCGAGAGCGCGGTTATTCGGCATGGCCGGCGCGTGCCGGCTTACCCGGAAACGCTCAAGTACGTGCCGATGGTACTCGAGCGCTACAACCGGTTCCAATCCGTTCCGGCACCCTGAGCGATCCGGCCATGGAGATCCATGGCGATATTGCGTTGCCGACTTTTCCGTGGCAGCATAATCGGCATGCGGTCGTCTTCGCCAACGTTGAGGTGTCTCACATGAAAAGCATTTTTTCATTGTTCGTTTTCCTGGTTCTCTCGTCCACGGTTCTCGCGGTCAATATGCCCTACGACGAAAAAGCGGACGGCGCGTCCGATGTGCGCAGTGCATTACTGAGAGCGCGCGGCAGCGACAAGGATGTGCTGCTCGTATTTGGAGCTAACTGGTGTCCCGATTGCCGCGAACTGGACAAGGCCTTGCATGGCAAGAGCTCTCAGCAAATCGATGCAAAATTCATCGTCGTCAAAATCGATGTAGGACAATTCGACAAGAATATCGCGCTGGAAAAATCGTATGGAAATCCGATCAAGAAAGGAATCCCGGCCGCGGTGATACTGACCGCCGATGACAAGATTATCTATTCGACCAAGGGCGGCGAGTTGGCCGATGCACGCAAGATGGGCGAGCAAGGAATCTATGATTTTTTTAACCGGGTGATACAGCATCGACAGTAACCTCAGGCCGACCCGATTGCAAGAATTGGCCGGAAAACGAGCGAGTCCTGCGAGACGGAAGGTGACTGTCGTGTCGGCACCGGATGGGAGCTGCGGTGAATGACGGTTTGAGTAACGATGAAAACGACGACCGTTTCTCCGTGCAGGGCAGGATGGAGATACTGAATGTCTTGAACGATCTGATCCATCGTCGCGAACCGGTCAGCGTCACCTTCGGCGATGGCGACGCGTTCCACACGACGCTGCTGGAAGTGCGAAAGAATACGCTGATCTTTGCGATGAGTCCCGACCAGGACGTCAATCAAGCTTTCTTAAGAACCCATGCATGCTCGTTCCTCGCGCGTCCCGACGGCATATGCGTCCAGTTTACCGGTGGCCGGGTACGGCGAATTTCCTGGGGGGGAGGCGCGCTTTCGATGCCGCTTCCGGAACGACTGGTGCGCCTGCAGCGGCAAGAGAGTTTTCGTATCCTGATACCGCCGCAGCAAGCAGTGAAGGCGAGATTATTCTCGATCGATGGCACCAGCCTGGGCGAGTGGCCGGTGCACGATTTAAGCGTCGGCGGACTCGGGGTTACCGTCGATGAGCCGTCGAGCGCCGCGCTTGGCCAAAGGATCGCCAGCGTCAGCCTGCTGCTGCCGGAACGCGGCGAGATCGCCTGCGCGGTCAGCCTGCGCCATGCGACCGATCTGGCGCAGGATGAGGGTAATTCCCCCCATCGCATCGGCGTCGCATTCTCCGATTTGTCGGCGGAGGCGCGCGCGGTGATCCAGCGCTACATCATCGACCTGGAGTATGAGCGGCGCAGGCTGGCGATGGAAAATGTCGCCGATGATCATCATTGAGCGAGGCGCTCGCGATGCGGTCACCGCAATGCCGGAATTGAGATGAGCATCTTATTGAGCGACGACGAGATCGAGGATCGCTACTTCCTGCGTGGCCGGATGGAAATCCTCAACGTTCTCAACGATGTTATCTATCGGCGTGAATCGGTCACGGTAAATTTCAACGCCGGCAAGGACTTCTTCCTGACGAGGCTACTGGAGGCCCGCCACGACGCCTTGATCTTCGATCTCAGCGGCGACGTCAAGGCCAACCAGCGCCTGCCGGAAAGCCCCGGCTGCATCTTTGTCGCGCACCTGAACGGCATTCACATCCAGTTTTCGGGAACTCAGGCGCACCGCTTTTCCTGGGGCGGTAGCGATGCTTTCTGGGTACCGCTGCCGGAACGGATAGTGCGGCGTCAACGGCGCGAAAGCTATCGGATTCTGTTGCCGGTGGCGAAGCCGTTTCTGGTGAAATTATTCTCGGACGAGGGCGCCATTCTGGGGGATTGCACGCTCCACGACGTGAGCGTGGGCGGCATCGGCATTACCGTCGACGAACGGCTGCACCTCGCGCTCGGCCAGACGATCGCGCGGGTAAATTTCGTGCTGGCGAAACAGCGCGCGATTAATTGTTCGGCGGAGGTGCGCCATGTGACGCATCTGGCCGATCGCCACAGTGGCACGCGTTTTCGCGTCGGCTTGCGCTTTTCGGACCTGGCGCCCGCGATGGCGGTGGCGATACAGCGTTACGTCACGAGAGTCGAACATGAGCGGCGCGGAATGGTTCCTGAAACCGGCGAAGGACGCAAACGCAAGAGCTAACGGCCGGCCCGACATCTGCGTGCGCTCGGAAACGATCCTATGCGATCGCATGAAAATGAAAACCCCGGCGCGGCTCACTTCTCCGCCGGCGCTCGCCGGGCGTCCGGGCCGCCCTGAAAACGGCGCCCGCGCGCGCTAACCGATTCGGTTGCGCGGCCCCCAGGCATCCGCCTTGAATTCGAAGGTCTGATCGTCGAACACGGAATCGAGCCGCCAGAAAACGTGACGCCGGAACACGGCCAGCATCCAGGTCTGGCTTTCAGACGGCGCGATTGCCGCGAATGCGCCATGGCTCAAGACCGCGGCACAGCCGCCAGCCTGCGGATCGCGCACCGACTCGTAGCGGATCATCTCCACTTCGGCGTCGCGCGCGCGGCGCGCCAATTGCTGGCAGGCCGAATAATCCGCGGGATCGGTCCATTGTTTGCGCCTTCTGGACAGCGGCGGATCGCGCAGATCGATCGTTGCGGCGCGCACCGGTGTCTTGAACAGCGTTTGCTGCATCGGGTCAATCGAGTCCAGGCCCGGGCTGTCCATCAGCAGCCGCCAGCGCCAATAGCCGAGTTCCGCGCACGCGGTACGCTTCCTCTCCGCGCCGTAGAAAACGCCGGGCTCGGACGGTGCGCGAAAGCGTGAGCCGCTCGGCAGTGGCGGATAACGGAAAGGGGTGAACAGCAGCCAGTGTAGCGCCCGCTGTCCGCTTGCGAGCGCCGGTTTCGACTCCTCCAGCAGATGTTCGAGCAGCGCCTGTTCATCCAGCGTATCGACCAGGACCATGGTTGATACGCGATGCTGGGCCTCGACCGCGCGCCATAAGTCGAGCGCGACCGTCGCGGTCTTAAATGCGGCCACGGTGCGCGTCTAAATAGTGCAGAACGCGCACCAATCCTTCCGTGGTTTCGATCAGATCGGCCGGGCGTCCGTTCAACGCGAGATTATTTCCGGTCAGCCATTTGTGCGCACTGTCGCCATGCCCGAGAATGGCGTCGATCGAACGAAACAGGCGGACAAACAGCAGCGCGAATTCCCATTCCTTGTTGCGCTCGGGAGTGAGCAGGTAGTTCCCCGCATACAGGCGCGACACGGTCGCGGCGCTGACGCCCAGGATGCGCGCGATCGATGATTGCTTGATCTGCAAAATAGTGGCCGCGCGCATCACGGCCTTGGTGACTGTGCCGGCGGCGTCGCGCCGCACGGCTGGAGCTGCGATGCTCATGGGGGGCCTCCTTCAGGTTTCTGAAGAAAGTATATTCTTAAAACGTTTCTGCAGCAATTTACGTGGGATTGGGAACAAACGGCCGCTTGATCGGCGGTCGATGCATTAATGCTTGGCAACGGTTTAAGACTGCGTGATTTTCCGGCCTTTTATCACTGTTTGTAGATTCCGCATCCGACGATCATGTCGTCAATCTTTTCGAAGTAGCTTGACTTGGATTCGACACCCTTGGTAACCGGATTCGGCCATTTGTAATCGACCCAGCCTTTCCCTTTCGCGTTCGCGACTTCGATGAAGCTCTTGATCATGTACTTGCCATCCGCATCCCGCATGTCCAGCAGATTCTTGCCGACCATTTTTCCGCTGTTTCCATTGCCGATCGCGAGACTGGTTCCCTTCAGGTCATACACGAAAATATACAGATTTCGATCGACGAACTGGCCCTTCGGATCGTTAAATGCGGCAAACGCCTTTTCCTTGCCGTTTGTTCTTATGTAAGCCACTGCTTTCTTGACCAGTGCAGTCGCCTCGTCAGCCGTTCCGCGGTCGCCGGCGGCCAGCGCAGCGGTGTTCAGCAACGCGGTAAAAAGTGTGAACGTGATTACGCGGATGAGGGTTTTCATGCGACGGTTCCTTTCGATGTTGTTGGTTTGTTATTCATCGTCGGCACGATACCGCCTATTGAATGTCATCAAATGTAAACCGTTTCATCGGGTTCCGAATTGATCTCGATCACCAAAGCATTTCAATGGGAGTTGCCAAATTATTCAGTATCGCTGGCGCGATGCGGCTGTACTCGCCACAGTATCCTCCGCGCCGCCATGCCGGTATCATGGAGTCTTCAACGGATTTCGACCTTGATTCAGCGGAGACTCAAATGCATCAGAACATGCGCATGACGTATTGCGGATACGACCTGGTTCTTACCGCACTGGTGATGAACCCCGAGGCGATCCCGGAGAAGTGGCGCTTCATTCCGATTGTCAATGCGACCCGGCAAGGCGCGACGACGAAGCCCGATGAGGACACGCTGCTTGACATGGGCACCATCGCACCCTTCAACACGCTGGAGGATTGCTACGACCATGCGGAGTTCATGGCCAAGCGGTATATCGATCGATTGCTCGCGAAGAAATGATTGACTAGGGGGCGAGCATTCGCGCTACCCGAAATCCGACCGTATCGCTGCGCGACCAGGGCGCTTCGAAATACCGCTCCGCGCCAAGCGTCATTCCATCGTAGCTGAGCCACGATCCGCCGCGCACCACGCGACCGGCACAGCTGCCCGCAGCCGGAGCGGCGCGGGCGCCATCCAGCCAGCAGTTCGCCGTCCACTCCGCGACGTTGCCGCTCATGTCATGCAGGCCGAATGCATTAGGCTGTCTGGTCGCCACCGCATGCGGTCGATAGCCGCTGTTCTGGTCGAACCAGCCGACCGCGTCGGGCTCGTCGCCGCCGCAATAAGCCTGGTTGCCGCCCGCGCGGCAGGCGGCTTCCCATTCCGCTTCCGACGGCAGGCGATAGACGCCGCGGTCGTCCGCCGTCTTGCTGCGATTGAGCCAATCGATAAACTGGTTGGCATCCTCCCAGGATACGTAGACCACCGGTGCGTCGTCGCCATAGCGGTTGGATGTCTCGAAGCGATCGCTGCCGCGTGCGGCCGGAAAACGTCTGAACTGGCCCAGCGTGACCTCGGTTTTTCCCATCTGAAGCTTGCTGCCGGGAAGATCGACGAATTGCATGCCAATAAAGTTACTGAACGCATTGGCCTGCGCTACGCTGGCAACGAGACAAAGGCCGAGCGTGCAAACGAGGTGGCGGATGCAATGCGGGATATCAGGCATGACGTGCTCCCGGCGACGATGAACAGGATGATTGACAGTATAGGCCGCGCAAACATCTGCGCGATATGCATGCACCGTCTTCGTGGCAGTGTGACGCAACGCAACGCAACGCGCGTCGTCTTGATGGACCATAATGGGAAGGTATATCACGCGGGGAGCAAGGCGCATGACTTATGAACTCTACTACTGGCCCGATATCCAGGGACGCGGAGAATTCATCCGTTTGCTGCTGGAGGAAGCCGGCGCGGACTATGTCGACGTAGCGCGCCTGCCGGCACGCCAGGGCATGGGCATAGCCGCGCTGATGCGCACGCTCGATAGCACGACAATCGAACATCCGCCATTTGCAGCGCCGTATCTGAGAGCCGGTGAGCGCGTGATCGGCCAGACCGCCAATATCCTGTTATTCCTCGGCGCGCGTCATGGCCTGGCGCCGCGCGCCGAAGCCGGTCGATTGTGGGCGCACCAGTTGCAGTTGACGATCGCCGACTTGCTGACCGAAGTGCACGACTGCCATCACCCGATTGCCGGCGGCCTGTATTACGAAGACCAGAAACGCGAGGCAAAGCGGCGCGCGGCCGACTTCACGGCCAACCGCGTGCCGAAATTCCTCGGCTACTTCGAACGCGTACTGGCGCAGAATCCGCGGCGCGGCGGCTATCTGGTCGGCGGCCGCTTGTCGTATGTCGATTTATCGATGTTCCAAATGGTCGCCGGCTTGCGCTACGCGTTCCCGCGGACGATGGCGCGCATCGAGCCGGAGCTTCCGGGGCTGCTCGCATTGCACGACCGGGCCTCGGCGCGGCCCCGGATTGCCGCCTACCTGGCGTCGAAGCGGCGCCTGGCGTTCAATGAGGACGGCATCTTCCGGCACTATCCGGAGCTCGATCGGTAGGTCTCCGCTTTTCCGGCGGAA
>DHXL01000051.1:24573-25120 GCA_002415335.1 Oxalobacteraceae bacterium UBA5157 | reverse complement strand
CCGCTGGCTGCCAACCAACTGGTACAAAAGAAGCTGGCCGACATGCAGACCGAGATCACAATGGCGCTGCAAGGCTGCCTGCGGCTGGGACGGATGAAGGATGAAGGCACGGCGTCGGTCGAAATCACCTCGATGATGAAGCGCAATTCGTGCGGCAAGTCGCTCGACATCGCGCGCGTCGCGCGCGACATGTTGGGCGGCAACGGCATCTCCGACGAGTTCGGCGTGATTCGTCACATGGTCAACCTGGAAGTCGTGAATACCTACGAAGGCACGCACGATATCCATGCGTTGATCCTGGGACGGGCGCAGACCGGGATTCAGGCGTTCCAGTAAGTCATCGGGAGGCAAAAATGGATATCGAACGATTCATGCAAGGCTACAAGGCCGCCTGGGAGAATCGTGACGAATCCATGTTCTGCGCGCTGTTCGCAAGCGATGGCATCTACCGCAACACGCCATTCGCCGAGCAGCGCGGCCACGATCAGCTTGCCGCGTATTGGCAACGCGTCAAGCTCCAGGACGACATCAACGTCAGCTATGAAAT
>DHXL01000051.1:22840-24419 GCA_002415335.1 Oxalobacteraceae bacterium UBA5157 | reverse complement strand
CTGGTCGCGCGCAAGCCGGGCGATCCGCTACCGCGAATGGTGCTGGACGGCGTTTTGCACGCGCAGTTTGCCGGCGGCCTGTGCCAGGAATGCCGCATCTGGTGGCACAGCATGCCGCTGCCCTAAGCGCAGGAAATCAGGCGCGGTGCTTCACCCGCGCGCGTCGGCTTCTTCACGCGGGCGGGATATCGAACGGACTCTATTGCCGGATTCAGCGCTCGCCGTCTTACCGGCCGGCGGCTTCGGATAGCGTATCGGATCGAAGCGATGCAGCAGTTCCATTTCCCTTTCCTGCGCTTGGCCTAAACTGATCGTTTTCACATAGCCGAAACCACGGATCCGCTCGGGAATAGCGGCAATCTCGATCGCCACCGCGATATTGCTGCGCGTGATCTGCGGCAGCAGTTCCATCATGCGGCTTTCATAGCGATCGATCAGACTCCGCTCCATGCGCCGTTCCGCTGTCTTGCCAAACACATCGAGGCAGGTTCCGCGCAGCCTTCGCGACCTTGCCAGCACCCGCAGGAAGCTCATCATCCACGGGCCGCACTTTATCTTGCGCGGCGCCTCACCGTTGCGCCCAACGTAGGAGAACAATGGCGGCGCCATCTGGAACTCGAGCGTGTAGTCGCCTTCAAACTGAGCGGCCAACTGCTTGCGGAATGCGCCATCGGTATAGAGCCGGGCAACTTCGTATTCGTCCTTGTAGGCCATCAACTTGGCAAAATTGAACGCTACCTTTTCGGTCAAAGGCAGTTTATCTTGCGCCCCGGACAGCGCTTGTTCCGCGCCGCGCAGGCGATCGACCAGCGCCCGATAGCGCCGCGCGTATGCAGCGTCCTGGTAGGCATGCAGATGCGCTTCCCTATGCGCGATCAGTTCATCCACCGTGGTGCCCGCACGTCCGGCCGGCGCGGCGGCGCCGCGCAATGCATTCAGGGCCTGAGGATCGGCCGCGGCCAGACGCCCCAGGTTGAATGCCATCTTGTTCATATCGACTGCAACTTCATTCAGTTCAATCGCGCGAATCATTGCGCGCAATCCGAGCGGAATCAAGCCGCGCTGCCACGCATAGCCCATCGCGAGAATATTGGAGACGATCGTGTCGCCCAAAAATTGTTCCGCCAGTTCCTGCGCGTCGAAGGTTTCCACCCATTCCGCGCCGGCCGCGTGCCGCATCTTTTCGAGCAGGGCTTCGACATGCAAATCGGCATCCGGATTGCGCAAGGACTCCGGTATCGGCGTTTCATGGATGTTGGCGAGAATGCGGGTGCGGCCATGCCGCACGGTCTGCAGCGCATCGTTCGACGCGCCGACCACCAAGTCGCAGGCGAGAAAGGCATCGGCCTGCTGCGTATCGATGCGCACCTGGTTCAGGTGTTCGCGCTGTTCGGCAAAGCGTACGAACGACAGCACCGCGCCGCCCTTTTGCGCGAAGCCCATGAAGTCGAGCACGCTGGAAAACTTGTGTTCCAGGTGCGCCGCCACGGCCAGCAGTGCGCCCACCGTGATAATGCCGGTGCCGCCGACACCGGTCACCAGCAAATCGTATGGCCCGCTCCACGCATGCGCAGCAGGC
>DHXL01000051.1:14572-22623 GCA_002415335.1 Oxalobacteraceae bacterium UBA5157 | reverse complement strand
GCGCTTGCGCAGCGTGCCGCCGTTGACCACCACGAAACTCGGGCAAAACCCCTTGGCGCAGGTGTAGTCCTTGTTGCAGCTCGATTGATTGATCGCGCGCTTGCGGCCGAATTCGGTTTCGACCGGCATGATGGACAGGCAATTGGACTGGACGCCGCAATCGCCGCATCCTTCGCATACGGTCTGGTTGATGAATAGCCGCCTGGCCGGATCGGCCATCTCGCCCTTCTTGCGATGGCGCCGTTTGACGGCGGCGCAGGCCTGCTGATAGATCAATACCGTCACGCCCGGCACATCGCGCAGCATGCGCTGGACCTGATCCAGCTTATCGCGGTCATGGAACGTGGTGTAGGCAGGAAAGCGGTTTCTGATGGCGTCGTATTGCGCGATATTGTCGCTGACAATGGCCAGCGCCTTCACGCCCTCGGCTTCGACCTGGCGCGCCATCGCATCCACCGGCAGCGTGCCGTCCACCGGCTGTCCACCGGTCATCGCAACCGCCTCATTGAACAGGATCTTGTAGGTGATGTTCGATTGTGCCGCGACCGATTGGCGAATCGCCAGATAACCCGAGTGATAGTAGGTGCCGTCGCCCAGATTCTGGAATAGGTGCGGGGTGCGGCTGAATGGTCCATGCCCGGCCCAATCGACGCCTTCGCCGCCCATCTGGATTTGACCGCTGGTGGCGCGATCCATCCAGCTCGCCATGAAATGGCAGCCGATGCCGGGCTGCGCGCGCGAACCTTGCGGCACGCGGGTCGAGGTATTGTGCGGGCAACCGGAGCAAAAATAGGGAATCCGCTTGACCGCGTCGGCAGCGTTCGACAGCAACTGCGGCTGCGTGAAGTCGACCACGTTGTGGCGCCGGTCGAGAGCGGGACTATGCTGCGCCAGCCAGTTCGCCACGGTCTCGATCAACCGCGATGGGCGCAGTTCGCCGATCGAGGAAATCTGTTCCGCGCCGAGCGCGTCCCGCTTGCCGGTGATGATCGGGCGCACGCCATGCGGGCCGTTGTAAAACAGATCGCGCAACTGGCCCTCCACGATCGGCGCCTTTTCCTCGATCACGAGGATCTGCGCCAGATCCCGCGCAAAATCAATCATGCGCGTCTGCTCGATCGGAAACGACAGGCCGACTTTATACAGGCGCACACCGGCCGCCGCCAGGTCGTCCAGCGACAACTCGAGGCGACGGAACACCTCGATCAGATCGTAGTGCGCCTTGCCGCAGGTGATGATGCCGACACGCGCGTGCGGCGCCGCGATGATCTCGCGGTCGATGCTGTTGACCGCAGCGAAGACCTTGACCGCCTCGAGCTTGTGCTGCAACCGCACCTCGATCTTGGCGGACGGCGGGTCCTGGCTGCGATAGTGCAAACCGTCGACCGGTGGCTGGAATCCGGTTTGCTCCATCACTTGCTGCGCCGATTTCCAGGTCGCGACACGCGCCAGCGTCTCGTCGATATCCACCGTCGCCCCGCTTTCGACGACTTCCGAGAGCGCCGTCAATCCGACCCATGCGCCGCTGAAGCGCGACAGCGCCCAACCGTACAAACCGAACTCCAGATATTCCGCCACGCTGCCGGGTGAAACGGTGGGCACGCTCCAGGATTGAAACGTGATATCGCTTTGATGCGGCATGGATGATGAGACGCAGCCGTGATCGTCGCCGGCCACGATCAGCACGCCGCCGGTCGGCGAGGAACCGTAGGCGTTGCCATGCTTGATAGCATCGGCCGCGCGGTCGACGCCCGGCCCCTTGCCGTACCAGTAAGCGAAGATGCCATCCACGGTGCGCTGCGGATCGCACTCGACCTGCTGCGAACCGAGCACGGCGGTGGCGCCGAGCTCTTCATTAATCGCGGGCAGGAAGCGTATCCGGTGCTGCTCAAGGACTTTCTGTGCCTGCCACAACGCCTGGTCGACCATACCCAACGGGGAGCCGCGATAGCCGCTGATGAAGCCTGCGGTGTCCAGTCCGCGCGCGGCATCGAGCGCACGCTGCATCAACGGCAGGCGCACCAGCGCCTGGGTTCCCGTCAAAAAAACCTGTCCGTCCGATGCCAGCAAATTGTCCGACAACTTATAGGTCGAACGAAATCTTGTCTCTTCCATCATCGTCTCTTTTTATTGTGATTATTTTTCGAGTTTATGCCGCAATCAAGAGAAAATTGTTCTTATCTATCGCTGAAAAATATATCATTGAGAAGGATTTTCTTTTCTCGCTTGTCGATCGGAGCGTCATGTCTGCCCTGGACGGTTTTAGTATTCGAATACTCTCGGAACTGCAGCGGGATGCGCGCCAAACCATCCAGCAGATCGCGCAACGGATCGGCCTCAGCAGCACGCCATGCTGGAAGCGCATCAAGGATATGGAGAAGGATGGCGTGATCCGCGGCTATACCGCGCTGGTCGACCGCGACAAGGTCGGTTTGCACATCTGCGTTCTCGCCGAAATCAATTTGATCAAACACTCTGAAAAGAATGCGCTCGAATTTGAAAGAGAAGTTGCCGCGTGTCCGCAAATTACCGAGTGCTACAGCACGACCGGCCACGCCGACTACCTGATCAAGGTCATCACAACCGATATCAAGAACTATGAGACGTTCATGCACAACGTGCTGTTCAAATTGCCGGGAGTCGATCACGTCCGTTCCAGCATCGTGTTGCGCGAGCTGAAATATGATCCGCGGATGCCGTTGGCGTAATCGACGGCAAGTCGCCGGTCTATTCCGTTTCGATCGAGACCGCAGGGCATCGGCGTGCCCGGCATCCTTATATGGCTGGTGCGCCGGCCGGTGCGCCGCCTGCGCCGAATCCACGGTATACCCGCGCCACGCATAGCATGTTCCAAAGGACGGATAACCATGCCAGGCCGAAGCAAATCGCCGCCGGGTAGGTGAACACGGACGGTAACAATGCGGCCGAAATGCACAGTGCCAGTGCCACGAGATGCAGCCGAAGTTGCACGCGCTGCGCTTTTTCTGGCAGCAAGGTTCTCACGTTTGGCACTGCCGTTCCGACACCACTCCTCGACTGCAAATGGAACCAGGCAAGAAACGGCACAATCTTGCAGAGCATGCCGCTGATGAACGACAGTGCCGCGCCGACAATGACCAGAACGCCCAGCAACACCTCTGCCTGCGAGAAGCGCAACAGGGAAAATTTCTGCGACACCAGCAGCGCTGCCGCCAGCGCCATGCAAACCATGCCGACCCGCCAGAACTCGAGCGTTACATCGGCCAGACGGCGGCGGCGCTGGCGCTGCAGATTAAGCGTAATCCCGGCAAACAGGATATAGGCTCCGGCAATCAGGCAGACGCAGAGCAGGTCCAGCCATTGCCAACCCATTCGGCCGTCCTGCCATTGCGCGATGGACATCATCGTCAACGCGGCGAACATTGTGGAGGCGAAACCGCGCGTCAGCCATCGCGGATAATTGGGCGTAATCTGAAACATCGGCACGATCTGGTAAGCCACGCCGGCGACCAGCAATCCGGTCCATCCCATCAGCCCCCAGGCCGGATGCAGGTCGCGCAGAGACAGGCTGGGCAACGCGACGCCCCAGGCGCGGCTGGCACCCAGCGTCAAACCGAGCACCAGGGTAACCGCGAGTGCGATGGTGGCCAGCGCCACCGCGAATACGGTGACCGTCGGACGCGTGCGCGACAAGATCGAGAGCGTGGCGATCAGAAAGACACCCAGCCCCAGCGCCAGTATCGCGATCGCAAATTTCAGCAACAGCGGTTGCGCGAACAGAAAACCGCAGGCGAGCAGAAGGGTTCCCACCGACAGCGCGGGATGCACGATCGCGGCCACGATTCTTGGCCGGTCGACCGGTGCGCCGGCCAGCACCGGCAGCATCTGCGTCATTGCGCCGGCCATCACCATGGTCATGCAACCGAGCGTCAGCAAATGAACGACCGCCAGCGTTGCCGGCGACCAGCGCGAGGCGAACAGATCGTCGCCATGCCACAGCATCAGCGCCGCAGCCAGCAGTGCGAACAACGGCGCGGTCAGGAAAAATCGGAAAGGGACCGAGATCGGAGGCGCCTGTTTAAAATCGAGACCGGCCTGCTGCATGGCTGTGATTACCTCTCGCCGATGAGTGCGGGGAAATTCCTAGGCGGATGCGCCGGCACGCTCTAGAAGGGGGCCCGCTTCGGCCCCGAACGCCTGGTCCATCATGCCGTAGAGCATTTGCTCCTCTTTCATGTTGTGCTGCTGCATCAGGATCATCAGCGTCTCCGACACGCCGAGATAGCCGTCGCCGTCCTTGGCCGCGATCTTCTGCGCCATATCGTCGATCAGCTTGCGCATCTGCAGATGTTCGTTGCGCATCACCAGTGTCGGGCCGCCGACCATTCCGGTCTTGGCTTCGAACGCGGGGAACATGACCTCTTCTTCCATCCTGAGGTGACGCTCCATCTCGCTGCGATACGCATCGAATTCGGGCTGTGCCTTTTGCCATTTTCCACCGCCGGCGCTCTCTTCGGCGACAGCAAACAGGTTGTCGCATTCGCGATGGTTGTTCACCATGAAATCACTGATACTGTTCATACGGTCTCCATTTATCGATTTTCCAATTCTATGGCGGATGAATGCGACAAAGCCTTGATGTAAATTGGGTTAACGCGAGACCGGCGCAGATCCGCAAGCGGGTTCGCCAGCGGTCTTTTCCGCTGTCTTACCTGCGCTGGCGCGCGGCGCCCAGAACATCTTTTTCCCCGGATCGGCGCTCATCGAGTTCTGCGGCGCGGGCGCCGCATCCGGATTCGCCAGCGCCGCACTACGTGCACGACTGATCGCCTCACGCAGTTTCTTCGGGTCCGATTCGGTTCCGCTTTCGATGATCGTGTCGAATATCCTCTCGAACTGCGCGACCCCATTGTGGTGGGTGTCGCCGTAGCCTTTTACCAGTCGCGCGCACTCGGCAATCTCCAAAGCCAGTTCGACATCCTGCACGGCGAAGCCGAGCCGTTTGATCGCGCCCAGCCAGCGTCCGATCAGCGCCTGTTCGGCGTGGTAGCGCGAGGTGTGCCGGCGCCAGGGTCTCAGGCAGCTCAGGCCGCGCAACAGCAAAAATCCGAACAAGCTGCTGGTCTTCACGTGCAGCGCGGTCGACAGCGACTCTTCCTTACCGTGCTTTTCGGCCCACTGCCGCAGGCGCTGCGCGGCGCGCGGCGGCAGGATCGAACAAAATTCATCCAGCCCGGGTTTCAGATACTCGGTCACCACCACCATATCGTCCGGCCCGGCGCCGACTTCCTTGCGCACGCGCTCGAATCGGGTCTTGCGCGTTTTCAGGTCGGCCACGCGAATCAGATCCTCGAAAGTCATCCACAGCGCCAGCTGGCGTCCGGTTTCGCGCGTCAGTTTGTAGCCGCCGGCGGCGCCGCCCGCTTCGCGATCGAGTGCCAGGATCGGTTCCATGCGATCGAGATACAGCGTGGCGTAAGCCGTGTCCTGATAATCGGTCAGGCGCGCAACACCGGCATCGAGCACGGCATGGGTCTCCACAGGAAACTTGAGATGCACGCGCGCAACCGGCACCACATCGCGCACGGCTTGAGAGGCCGGCGTAGCAATCTCTTCATTGCCGCCGGCATGCTCGGCATGCTGATACCCAGCCGCGAATCCGCGCAGGCTCGCTTCCGCGCCTTTGCCCGCGTTGCGGATCGCCTGTTCGCACGCGTCGCGCGGCAGCGGCAGCGCGCCCGATCCGGCCAGCGCGCCGAACAGCACCGCATTGATCATGCTGCCATTTTTTCGCGCCACTTGCGCCATGTCGAACAAGACTGCATGCCTGGCGCCGGCGCGTACTGCCGCCAGCACTTTTTCGCTATCGGCGCGGCCGTCGCCGGGCGTGACTTTTTCAGCGACCGCGTACACGCGATGCGTGGAAGCGACCAGCGTGGTGCGATCGGCGTCGAGGTAGGCATTTTGCAGCGCACGGCCGGCCTCGATCAGTTCGGACGCCGCCACCACGTCGATCGCGCCGGCGGTGGGCGTGAGCGCCATCACCGGCATGCGTCCGTCGAGTTGCGCGGCCGGCGCCGGATAGATTTCGACGTAATAGGTGGTCGCGCCGGTGCGTTGCGACACGCCGGGAATCGAGGTGCTTTGCACCGGGTAATCGCAGTCCATCGCAGCCGCCACCAGCCAGTCGGCGAACATGCCGCCGCCCTCTCCGCCCAGCGCGGCGATCAGGATCGTGACGGGGCGTTGCGGCAGCAGGGGGCCTTGCATTTCTTGATTCACGATGTTCCTCGCGCGGATTTGCCTTGCAGGCTGCCGATGATGGCGCGCCGCGTGCGGTCGAGCAGGCGATCGAAGCGGCTTGCGTTCTGCTTGATTTCGGCTTTGTAAAACGATGGGCAGAGCGTGGCCGCGTGCGCCACCTCGCCGCAGGTACCGCAGCCGACGCAGCTATCGTTGACGGTCGTGACCGGGTCGTCGCGCAACGGGTCGGGATTCTCTTTCAGCGTCAGCGAAGGGCAGCCGGACAAGCGGATGCAGGAGCGGTCGCCGGTGCACATGTCCTCGTCGATGCCGAAACGGGTACGCACGGTGGGCTGCATCAGCGCGAGTTTCTTGGCGGCTTCGGCCCGCACGCGCCGCTGCCGCTCAAGCTGGCACTCGCCATCCGCGATGATGATCTTCAAGCCCTTTTGCGGCGTGTCGAGCGCCTCGCGCAACGTGACCAGCATGTCGCCGACATCGTAGGAACGCACTGTGCGCAACCATTTCACGCCGATTGCGAGCAGGACTGCCTGCATGTCGATTTCAGCCGGCCCCGGCGCGCCGCCGGTTGCAGTGGAAGGTATCTGCTGCGCGCCGGTGGCAGAGCTGTAGCCATTCTTCATGATCACCAACACGCTGTCGTCGTTGCGGAACACCGCGTTCGCAATGCCGGTAGTGACCCCTTGATGCCAAAACCCACCGTCGCCCATGATGCTGACCACGCGCTGGTCGAACATCGGCGCGACGCCGGCCGAGCTGGCGAGGCCAAGCCCGTAGCCGACCACCGTGCTGCCCATGCTGAAAGGCGCCAGCGTGGAAAAAGTATGGCAGCCGATGTCGGCGCTGATATGGATCTTTCCGGTGTCCTTCTGCAGCAGCTTGAGCGCCGAAAAGACCGGCCGTTCCGGGCAGCCGACACAGAAGCCGGGCGGCCGCGGCGGTATTGGTTCGTTCAGCAGGTCGCCGACCTTCTTCTTGCGGCTACCCATGCTGTCGCGCGCCTGCGCCACTTGCCAGTGATCGACACCGTCCGGCACGCTCAGTTGCAGGAATTGCGCGATCCCCTGCAGCACCGCTTCGCCGGTATACTCGCCGGCCACCGGCAGCACTTCCTTGCCGATGATGAAGGTGTCATTCATGTCGGCGCGCCGCAGGATCGCATTGATCGCTTCTTCGATGAAGGCGGGCTGTCCCTCTTCGACCACCAGCACGGCGCGTTTGCTCGAGCAAAAACGCGTGAGCTCTTCGGGCACCAGCGGATACGTGACATTCAATACGTAGAGCGGGATCGGCGACACGCCGAATGCGTCGGCCAGGCCGACTTCCTGCAAGGCGCGGATCACCGTGTTGTACAAACCGCCCTGCAACACGATCCCGACCTCGCGATTCGCACCCTCGAACAGTTCATTCAGGTGCTGCTCGCGAACGAACTTGACCGCCGCCGGCAAGCGTGCTTCGACCTTGTGTTTTTCCTGCGCATAGATCGACGGCGGCAGCGGGATTACGCCGAAGTTGAACACCGGCTGCTTAAGATGGTTCTTGCGTGAGAATTTCGGCGCACGGTTGTCCTTGCACTCGAAGCTGCCATGCACATGGCAGGCGCGAATCCGCAGCTCCAGCATCACCGGCGTATTGCTCGCCTCCGACAGCTGAAAGCCCTTCTCCACCATGTCGACGATGCTGGTCAGGTTGGGCCGCGGATCGAGCAGCCAGATCTGCGATTTCATGGCGATCGCGTGGCTGCGCTCCTGGATGATCGATGCGCCTTCGCCGTAATCCTCACCCAGCACAATCAGTGCGCCGCCCTT
>DHXL01000051.1:6131-14479 GCA_002415335.1 Oxalobacteraceae bacterium UBA5157 | reverse complement strand
ACGATCGACTTCCAGGTGACGGCGCCGCGCACCGGATAGTTGATCGAAGCCGCCAGCATCGCGGCGGCGCCGGCTTCATTCGCGGCCGGCTCGAAATGCACGCCGAGCTCGTCAAGGATTTCGCTCGCATCGTCCAGCACGTCGAGCAGGTGCGACACGGGTGCGCCCTGGTAGCCGCTGATATAGCTGACACCTGACTGCAACAGCGCCTTGGTGACCGCCAGGATGCCTTCACCGTGGAATACCTGGCCTTTGCCCAGCCTTAACGAAGCGACTTCCTTCTTGAACGATCTTTCCATCCGCAACACCTTTAACTATTTCGCGCAAGTCACGCAGAAAACCGGCTGTGCCCCGAAAACCAAGAGTGCACACTGCAATGATGGAACATGACATATATTGCAGTTATTAACAAGCATTATAATGCATGAATATTTGCAGCATCACAAAGAAATCGTTCATGGACCCACGAGGAAGAATTAAAAAAGCACGATGGAGCCAGGGCTCCATCCCGTCCCCGGCCAGCGCCATCGCATTCACCTCGCGGCCCTGGCGCTTGTAGTGGCGCTTGATGCCGGTCAACATCGACGCGGTATTGGTGAGCAGCGGGTGGAACACCGGCACTTTGGTTCCGGTCAAGCCGTTGTAGCCAACCGAGCCCATGCCGGGAATGCAGCCGGGTGGCGTGGCCAGCACGGTTTCCGGACCGACCCGGCGCAAGGTGTGGCGCATGATCAGTTCGGTGTTGCAGCCCAGGCAACCGGCCAGTCCCGGCACGAACAGGTCTTCGAGATCGCCGACTTCCTGGTAGATGCGCGCGGTGGTGATGAACTTGAGCGCGCCGTGCTCGCAGGCCTTGATGCAGACAGGGTCGCCGTCGCAGGTGTCGCATTTCACGACGTGGCCGGCGGCCTGGTTATGGACGATGCCGCCATACGAACAGCCGACCGTGCACAGCAGGCAGTTGACGCATTTCGAGTCGTCCCATTCGATCACGCCGCTTGTCATGTTCTTGGTCAGCGCGCCGGCCGGGCAGTCGGCGACGCATTTCGGATCGGCGCACTGGCGGCACAGCGCCAGGTCGAAGCGTCCGGCGAGGTCGGGCACGATCTGAATGCGTGAGTTGCGCGCATCGCTGGTGCCGCTCTTGACCACCGCGCAAGCGGTCATGCAGGCATTGCAGCCGTCGCACTGATCGGTCTTGAAGGCAATCGTATTGTAGGCTGCGCCCATCGTCTATCTCCAGGTTTTGGACATCAGCACGCGCCCGATGCGCTGCGGGTCGAGCAGGAATTGGTCCCGCACCGGCGTGAGGTCGGTACGGCGCAGGATCAGCTCCCACATCACGCCCGGGTCGAACGCCACATTGATGCCGAAAATGCCGGTGAGCCGGCCATCTTTCATCATGATCTTGAGGTAGCGCTTGCCCGCGGCGTCGACTTCCCGCACGGCCACCTCGCCTTCGCTCTGGCTGCCGACGGAGACCGCCTGCTGGCCGAAGAAGGTGTAGGTATTGAGCGGCACGCCGCCGGGATAGCGCTTGAGTGCCGGGTCGCCGGCCATCGCCATGCCGGCGATCTTGCCCTGCTCCACCGCGTCCGGCAGGATGCCGTTGATGATCTTCGCGTCATCATAGAAGCCGCGCGCCTGCGCCACGTCGCCGGCGGCCCAGATGTCGTCGACACTGGTGCGCATGGTGTCGTCGACCACGATGCCGCGCGCGATCTCCGCGCCTGAGCCATTCAGGTAATCCATCACCGGCGCCACGCCGGTCGATACCAGCAGCAGGTCGGATTCGAGTAAGGTGCCGTCGGCCAGCGTCACGCGCGCGCCCTTGCCCTGCCCGCGCGGTGCCAGCTTCACGACCTTGTTGCCCATCAGCAGCCGCACGCCCTTGGCGGCGAATGCATCTTCGATGATCGCCGCGGCGTCGCGATCGAAGTAGCCGGCCAGCACGGTCGGCTGCATCTCGACCACCGTCACCTGCGCGCCGGCCTTGGCCAGATTCTCCGCCGCATGCATGCCGACCAGCCCGGCGCCGAGCACGATTGCCTGCCGCGTTCCCGTCAGGGCGTCACGCAGGCGCAGCGCGTCGTCGAGGCTGCGCAGCACGTGGAAATCAACCATGTTCAAGCCCGGGATGGGCGGCAGCAGCGGTGCCGCTCCGGTGGCGAGCAGCAATTTCTCGTAAGTGATTTCCTCGCCGCTCGACAGGCTCACACACTTGCTCGCGGCGGCGATCGAGGTGACCGCCGCGCCTTTCAGATAGTTCACGTTATGCAGCGAGAAATAGGCATCGTCGCGCAGGAAAACGCGCTGCGGATCGGAGCGCCCGGACACCACATACGGCAGCACGGTCGGCGAATAGGGCAGTGCGTCGTCCTTCGATACCACCGTGACGCTGCCGGTCTCGTCGTGCATGCGGATCGCGCGCACCGCGGCCAGCGCGGCATGACTGGCGCCGACGATCAGATAATGAGTTTGCTGCATGGGCCGGTTCTCCCGAAATTATGGTGGCCTCGCCGTTCTATGGACACACCGAGGATCGCTCGGCGATCCAGTTCCGTGCCCGACGAGGAGAAAGAATCTTTCGATCCTTTTTTACGTGTTCATCCGCGCTCAGTCATGTTCATTCAACCACACCGTTTCGCCAGGTACGCCGCCGCACGCCATGGCCGCCGTGCGTTCGATCACGCGGCCGAAATGCCCGGTGGTCAAGTCCGCGCCGGCCAGTCCGCCGATGAAACTCATGGCGGGAATCCGCACCGGGGCGTAATACAGCGCGCCCAGCGTTTCCTGAAACAGCGGACCGTTATTCCAGCCGAAATTGACCGAGCGATCCACCACGCCGACCGCCTTCACATTCTTCAGCGCCTGCATGGTGGCCTGCACCGGGAACGGCCGGAAAGTCTTGACCTTGACCAGGCCGACCCGCTCGCCACGGTCGCGCGCTTCGTCGACGGCGTCCTTGGCCGCCCCCGTCATCGAGCCGATCGTCACGATCGAGTAATCGGCATCGTCCATCCGGTACTGTTCGACCAGCGGCGCATGGCGGCGCCCGAAGATGCGCTCCCACTCGGCGTGCACTTCCTCGATCACGCGCAACGAATGCTGCATGCCGGTGCATTGCCCCTTGCGGTAGCGCACGAACATGGCCGGCCCGGGACCGCCCGCGCCGCCGGTGAGCGGATCGATCGCCATCGGCCGGTCGGGATCGAGCGCGGCGTGCCAGTTGACGTCGCGCTTGCCGAGAAAAGCCGCCACCTCGGCCTGATCCGGCAGCTCGCAGCGGGTCGCGCCATAGGAGAGATAGTTGCCGTCGTGGCAGACATTCACCGGCAGCATGACGTCGCGGTGCTCGGCGATCTTGTACGCCATGATGGTCGTGTCCATCACCTCCTGCACCGTCTCGCAGTACATCTGGATCCAGCCGACCTCGCGCACCGACATCGCGTCCTGATGCCCACCCCACACGCTTTGCGGCGTCAGCGTATCGCGCGTGACGATCGTCATCACCAGCGGCATGCGCATGCCGGGCGTGCGCATGTAGGGCTCGAACATGAACGCCAGTCCCGGGCCGCAGGTCGCGGTATAGGTGCGCGCGCCGGCCAGCGCCGCGCCATGCAGCACCGACAGCACCGAATGCTCGCCTTCGACATCGACGATCTCGGCATCGAGCTCGCCGTCGGCGGCGAATTTCGCGATGTATTCGACGAGCGAGGATTGCGGCGTGATCGGATACACGGCCACCATGTCGACCCCCGCCAGCGTGACGGCACGCGCCGCTGCTTCGTTGCCGTCGCAGACCACCACCTTTTGTTTTGGCTTCACGTCATCGACGGGCTCGACGGGTTTCAGAATGGCGCTCATGCCGCCTCCTCTACCATCGTGATCGCACCATGCGGACACTCGCGCATGCAGATGCCGCAACCCTTGCAGGTGGCGAGGTCGAAGTCGAACCATGCCGGTTTCTCGACCACGCACTGGACCGGGCAATAGAGCCAGCACACCGCGCACTTGACGCATTTGTCGCGGTCCACCACCGGCCGCAAGCTGCGCCAGTCGCCGGGCAGCATCGGATTCGGCTTGACGGCGATCGGACAGAGGTCGTTCGGGATGGTCGACGCATCGAACGGCTGCTTCGATTGTTTGATCATCCTGGATTCCTCGGTTGGACAGGTGCGACTGTGCATTTTTTCGGTCCTCTGGCTAGGCGCGACGACGACGCGGACTGCATTCCGATAGGAGGAGTCAACGTCTGTGGCCCTATAGGGCAGGAGTATTCCCTTGCATGGGAACACCGTTGCGCGGGCAAGCGACATGTCGCCTGAATTCCCCGCTCCACCGCCAGAGGGCCGGAAAAGTGTGCGATCGCGCCTGTAGCGTCCTCACCCAATCGGTGGCGGCTATCGAACGAAAGAAAGTGTGTGTTCATACGGCTTTTTAGACAAAAGTAAGCGGTCAACTGGGGAATCTAGGATCATGCTGCTGCCTTTCGTTCGATCCGGTGCACCGTCGTTTCGTTGAAGCCGCGCTCCAGCGCTTCCATGTTCTGGCGCAGCCCGGCGTCGCGGAAATCGGATTCCTGGATCGCCGCGCGCAAGCCATCGAGCGTCACCATGCCGGTGGCTTTGGCGAAGGCGCCGAGCATGATCGTGTTGGTAATCGAGCGGCGGAATATGTCGAGCGCGATCGGCACCGCATCGCACAGGCCGACGGTCGCGATCTGGTCTGGAAACTGCAGTTCGGCCAGCGGCTTGGCGGTGCTCTGAACCCACACCGCGTGTTCCTTGATGCCTTCGAAAATATTCGCGGCGCGACCAACCGTCGGATCGATGCACAGCACGCAATCGGGATGATAGATGTTGGTCATCTGACGGATTTCGCGTTCATCGAAACGCAGGTAACTCGCGACCGGAGCGCCGCGCCGCTCAAAACCAAATGATGGAATGGCGATGACGTGCTTGCCTTCCTGCGCCAGCGCGGCCGCAAGAATGCCGCCCGCCATCACCGCTCCCTGTCCACCACGACCGTGAATCCGGACCTCGAACATTTAACTTCTCCTCTGTTGCCGCAGCAACGGCAACGTCACGGTTTTGCCTCGATCCGGCTTGACGGCACCCCCGCGCCGCGCACCGGCAGGCGCGGCAGCGCATACCCCTGGGTGAACGACGCGCGCACGATCAAGGTGTACTTCAGCAGCCAGCCGCCGGCCGCCGCCAGCAATCCCGCCGCGGCGATCAGCCAGGCACTGGCCCCGGCCGGCATCGCCAGCGCGAGCAACAGCATCGCCACGACCGTCCAATGCCCGACCTTGACCAGCGGCAATTCGATCGTATCCAGCACCGCCAGCACTTTGCGCGGCGTCGACGGCGCAACCAATTCCTGGCGGTAGGCGCGCCACAGCAAGACACGCGCGATCAGCAGCGGCAACAGCGCGGCGGCCATCCAGTTCGCCTGTGGCATAACGCCCGCCACGGCCAGCGCCAGCGCCAGCAAGCCGGCGCCTTCAGTCAGGCCGGTGGTGATGAAAAGCGGCACCGCGCGCGGCGCGCGCCAAGCCGGAATGCCCTTGGCCGCATGGATGATGCGGGCCTGGCAGTACAGGAACAGCATCGCCAGCGCCGCCGTGAGCCAGATCCATGGCGCGCCGCCGGTCCAAATCGCCAGCGCCCCGGACAGAAACAGCAGCGGAGCGACCAGCGCTTCGCGCGTCATCCAGGATGTGCGGGCATGCAAAAACACGTTCATGGAGCGCAATGGCCGGCCGATCTCCAGCCATACGCAGAACAAGCCCACGGCGATCAGAACGAGCCCGGCACCCGCCAACGGGCCATAGGCAAGGTTCGGTCCGGCAACCAGTCCCGCAAACAACAGCAGGCCGGTGCCGCTGCCGCCGCAGATGAAATTACCGGCGGCGCGCCAGTCCCAGTTGGTCTGTCGGCGCGACTTGATCAGGTTATCGGTTTTCATTCCTTGTCCCAAAGGTAGTACAGCCCAGGGTCGGTGCCGAGTTCTTCGTGCATGCGGAAATGCTGATTTTCACGCAGCAGGGTCGATACGTTGCTGTTCGCATCGTCGCGATCGCCGAAGGACAAGGCGCTGGTGATGCAGGAATTGACGCAAGCCGGCGTCACCTCGGGGTCGATTCCCGGCTTGAGCCCCTTGGCATCCGCGCTATCGACGCGGCCGACACAGAACGTGCACTTGGTGGCGACGTTGATGCGCGCCGGGTCGGCGCGCATGGCTTCCGATGTGCTGGCGGTGCCGTTATAGGCGAAGTCCATGCGATGCACGATTTCACGCGCGTCGTAGGGACAGGCCACGGCGCAATAGCTGCAGCCGATGCAGATATCGTAATCGATCGTCACCAGGCCATCCGCGCGTTTCTTGGTCGCCTGCGACGGGCAGACCTCGACGCACGGCGGGTTGCCGCAGTGCATGCAGCCGACCGGCACGAAACTGCGCTGCACGTCGGGGAATTCGCCGGTCTCGACGTCGAGCACCTTGCGCCACTGGACACCGGGGGGCGTCGCATTGGCGTGGCGGCATGCCGCGGTACAGGTCTGGCAACCAATACAACGGCGCAGATCCACAACCATCACATAACGTGTCATGCCGCCACCTTTTACATGATTCAAATTTCGTTGATATAGTATAATTTCCGTATCATTTTAAGACGGGAAAAATGCGCTGTCAACGTGCAATTGTTAGTTCCGACGCTTGTTTTCTGCTTGAAAAGGCCTTGGATTATCGTATCATATCTGTTTTATGTAAAACAGTTTGTTATACAACGTTATTGTCAAACGTTATTACGAAACGCTATTACCTAAAGGCGGTACGATGCAAATTCATTCACAAGCCAACCCGAACGCCGCTGCAGCAAGTGCGCGCGCCACGGCAATATTCAGCCAGGCGGCCGCCGAGCGGCGCGACACGCTCAGCAAGCCGGAGCTGGCCAGCCTGCTATCCAGTCTGCAACTTCAATTCGAGCCGAACGCCCTCCCCGCCGATCATGCGCCCGGCGTCGAACTGCGGATCGGACTGCACTACACCCGCGAATTCGGCATGGTGATCAGTGCCGGAGCAGGCGGACTGGATGCGGAACTCGACGCAAGCAACTTCAGGAAGGATCGCGTCGCGGTCCACGCCATTACCGAACTGACGAATGCCGAGGACTTCCTTGCCCGGTTCAGGCGGTCGCTGGCCTATCAAAAATTATCCAGCGCCGCCAAGTGCGGCGCGCTGCCGGCGCCGGACGCGCAGCTCAAAGCCTGTTTTGCGCGGCTGCTTGAACTGGCAAGCGGTTTTGCGCCGGGCAATCCGGAAGCACCCTTTGTACTGCGCAGCCTGGTGCTGGACGCCGCGCAGCGTGGCGATCAACTGGCGGTGGCCAGTGCGCAGTGCACGTTTGGTGCGCCGTGTACGGCACGCCTTGCCCGCCCGATCCACAAAATCGACAAACTGATACATCCGGCCACGATCGGCATCATCGGCGTCTCGGCCACCAGCATGAATTTCGGCCGGATCATTTTGCGCAATCTAATGGGCAGCGGATACGCCAAGGAGAACATGGCCGTCATTCGTGCCGGCGAGACCGAGATCGACGGCGTCAAATGCGTCGAAAGCCTGAAGACGCTGGATCACAAGCTCGATCTGCTGATTGTTGCGGTCGCCGCCGATGCCGTCTACGGCCTGGCCGACGACATCATCGAAACCGACGCGGCGGAATCGGTAATGCTGATCCCCGGCGGCCTCGGCGAGACCAGCAAGAGCAGAGAACCCGCCGCCGCGCTGGCCGACCGCATCAACGCGGCCCACGCCAAGGCTGGCGGTGGCCCGATTTTCCTCGGCGCCAACTGCCTCGGTGTGGTCTCGCATCCCGGTTCGTATGACTCCTGGTTCATTCCGCTGGAGCGGCTGCCGAAGCCACAGAAAAAGCCGCAAAGAAACTCCGTCATGTTGAGTCAAAGCGGCGCCTTCATGATCACCCGCCTGAGCCAGAATCCGTGGCTCGATCCGCGCTATATGCTGGCCCTGGGCAACCAGACCGACCTCACCCACGGCGACATGCTCACCTACTTTGCCGAGCGGCCGGAGATCGACACCATCGGTATTTACATCGAAGGATTCAAGGACCTCGACGGGCTCGACTTCGCCAAGGCGGTGCGCCGTGCGGTCAAGAACGGCAAGCAGGTAGTGCTCTACAAATCGGGCAAGAGTGTGCCCGGCATGGGCGGCGTGATGGGGCATACCGCGTCGATCGCGGGTGACCCGGTCTTGTTCGACTCAGTCCTGCGCCAGGCCGGCGCGATCGTGGCCGACGACTTGAACAGCTTCGACGATCTGTT
>DHXL01000051.1:0-5919 GCA_002415335.1 Oxalobacteraceae bacterium UBA5157 | reverse complement strand
GAGGTCAGGAACCCGATCGACATCAATCCCGGCGCCGACGACGAGGCGCACCTGCAGATTACCGACGCCTTCCTGCAAGACCCCAATATCGACGCGGTGGTGGTCGGGCTCGACCCAACCGCGCCCTCGGTGCGTTCACTCGAACAGAGCAAACTGCGGCCCGGTTTCGATATCACGGACCCGCTAAGCACCGTGCATCTGATGCCGCCGCTGGTCGGCCGCAACGACAAGCCGGTGATCGGGATTGTCGACGGCGGGCGCCTGTATGATGCGATGTGCGCGCGCCTGATGGATCAAGGCGTGTGCGTCTTCCGCAACTGCTCGCGCGCGACCAAAGCGCTGGTGCGCTACGTCGAGGCGCGGCTCTACGCGGACGCCCTCAGAAGCCGCGATTAATCATGCACACTGCGCTTCGGAAAAGCTACTTTGAACCGTTTTACCTTCGTCTCACCAACACAACATTTGAGGACACACCATGAGCGATACCCTGAAAGTCGGCCTTAGTGCCACCCGCCGCGTTGAGATCGACCTGGCGCGCACCATCAGCTTCATGGGCGACGACTGCCGGGTCTACTCGACGCCCAACCTGTTGTACGACGTCGAGATGGCATGCCGCGATCTCTTGCTCGAGCACATCGAAGCGGGCAAGGACTCGGTCGGCACACGGGTCGAACTCGACCATGTCGGCGCGACGCTGCTCGGGATGTGGGTCGATGTGACCGTCACCGTGGCCGAAGTCAACGGCGGCGCTGTCTCATTCGACTTCAGCGTGCGCGATGCAGTCGAAGAAGTGGCGCGCGGCAAGCATAACCGCTTTGTGGTCGGCGTCGAGAAGACCGCACAAAGACTGAAGGCGAAGCGCGCGAAGGCAGGCTAGCGAGACCGATTCACCGCTCCCGGCATGTGCACTAGTCTGCTGCTGCGCCGGTCGGGATCGGCGGCTATGCAGCGGAAGCAGCTGGTCAAGCAGCGCAAGGATTTTCGTGGAAATTGGCCCAATCTCAAGCGATCGGCAACCCTAGCAACCACGCGGATTCAGAGTAGACCTCTTTGATGTGCCGTTCGTCGATCGTGCAGTGGATCTCAGTGCCGGCGGGCGCACCAAGGGCCGGAAGACTTGCCTTCAAGATCTCTCTCGCCTCGGCAATGTCGGAGACATCTACGTCGATGCGGGTAAATGCGACGGGGCGAGAACCGTCTGGCAATACATCACCGAGAGAGCCTCCCCAGCCTGCCACCAAGCCGACGCGTTTCTCTCTGAGAATCTGATCGATCTCATATTCCAGCTGGTGAGACTGGCCGAACCTATCCTTCACAACGGGAATCTTGATGTATAGGAATAACATGGGACAAACTCAGAATACGAAATCAACCCGGTTCATAAGCTAAATCACCATGAGTTTAGCAGGCCCATCCGAGTGCCCGGCTTCGACTGCGGATTCAACCGGTCGACGCAACAGATTCGAAGGACCGAATCCGACCCAAAGCGGAAGATCGAGAACACCAATGTAGCAGCCGGAAGCTGTCCAGCATGACTGGCGGCCTGCGATAGGGAGCAGGTTGATCAAGCTACAGCTTGTAGATTGCCTTCAATTCACGTTGCAGGACGTGGAAGCCTCCGTCGATGTTGCCCTTCGCAAAGGGTATGTACGCAACGCCCGACAGATTCGTAGGAATGTTGACACCCTCTTCATGCAATAGGACCACGAAGCTCCGTCCGTAGCGACCTTGAAAGAATCCAATCTCGTGCATCACATTCTCGCGAACGCGAGCTTCATCCTCATTTGCAACGTCGTCACCCGTCATCACGATCACCGCGCTGTCGCACCGACCAGCGTTGTCAATCAACTTCTCAATGATCGTGCGACCTTGATTAGGTTCCTGTGCAAGTTCGATGGTAGGAATCCCAACATCCTTCTTAATGAAGGGCTGCACGCGTCGCCAGTCGTCGGAACGACCGTGTGTGAGAAACACTCTTCGCTGTGCCTCTTGCTTGGGTTGCCCTAGCTCGCTGTTCGCGCGCAATTCAAAAATCTGACCTATGTCGCGGCACAGCCGTTCGGCCTGGCGGCGTGAGTAGTGCAGCGCAGCGGGTTGACCATTGGCTGGTGATGCCATCGGCATTTCGGGTTCTACAACTATTGACTGAAAGTCACCGTACAGATCAGGAAGCAGCTTTTTGAGGGATTCGAGGCATCTTGCAGCTTGCATGAAATAGTGCGAAACCAAGTCCGGTTCGAAGTTCGTCCGGGTTAGCACCTGTCCGTTGTCACGACCTCGGCTGACGTTATCACTCATCACTGCGTCCATTGCTTTGCCAATGCCGGCGAGCTTCGACATGACAGTAGACAGTTCACTCATGGGACCTCCGTGTTGTACACATAGATGCTGCTACAGCCAATATAGCAATCGTTTTGCCCTTTGGACCGGCGCGCCGAGGATGCTCCATGACCGAGCCGCCGAAAAGCAGGCTCTCTTGAGCGACAGCTAATGGCCGACACCGATCGCAGCCCGTGTATTTTGTGGCGCCAATGGGCCATCATGCAACCACCACCAAGGATAAAGCCTGTCCTAATGCCCGTGAGCTCGCTTGTTATGGGGCTCTGCGATAGCTGGTTTGGGCTCTGCCGGTGGGCGGCGAACCACGACAACTGATTCGTCCGGCTCGAACCAGAATTCACCGTGGGGGCCGTCGAGACGGCCCGTAATCAGCTGAATCAGTCCATCCACCGAATTGACCTGGGTGATAGCTTCCCAGGCGTAGGTTGGGTGTTTGCCAGTGCCAAGTCCGTTGTAAATAATATCGCCGATCCTGGCGTGGTCAGCGGCTACAGTGATCCTAGTTGTCATGCCAATTCACTCCTAAACCGTCCGCAGCGCGATTGCGGCCCTTGCTTAGATCATGCACCCCTCCGATCATTCCCGCTACGATATTTCGATCCTGTCCCAGCTAAGTTGACGCCGCCACGCAGAACGCCGGCACCCTGAGGCGTTGCTGACGGTCAGTTGGCAGACGACAGAGATCACCGAATGACCGGAGCTGGCCGATTTGCGACTGTCAGTGGCGCCACCCACGACGATCACTGGACAGGTTCAACCCTCGTAACTTGTCATCCATGTTTTCTTGGGCGCGGGGAATACCGCCTTTACCAATCTTGACCGGCCGTGGACAGAGCCATTAATAGACTGTGCTTTATAGATTCGCAATGCCAGACACGACTCGAATTTTTCAGGCTTGCCCTATGTGTCCTACCGAACGGATGTTTTTCAACAATAGTCGGATCATTCCACTTCCCGCTTTCCCCTAAAAAAAGGACAGACTATGAAAACCAAACTCGCTACAACCTGTTTCGTCATCGGTACCTTGCTAACCCCATTTGTGGTCCACGCCGCGGACGATCCGGCCACGGACACGGACCGTACGCATCCCAAGACGTTCGTCAAGGACTCGGTAATAACAACCAAAGTAAAGGCGAAGCTGGCCGAGGAAAAGATGACCAGTTTGGCGCATATTAGGGTCGACACTCACGGCAAGGGTGCGGTTATTTTGAGCGGAAAAGCCAGGACCCAGGAAGAAGCGGACAAAGCGGTTTCAATTGCGCGCGAGACCGAAGGCGTAACTTCGGTCAAGAGCAAAATTAAAATCAAGAAGGATGATTAAGACTCTGGTTCAAATCAGGCGCCCTGGTGGTCCAGCTACGTCCAGCGTGTAGCTCCTGCCTGCGCCCACCGGCCTCGGTTCCCTCAGAACTGAGGCCGGCCTTTTATTAACGTTCGAAAATGGATGAGTTCGGTGCGCAGCCATTGGTTACTCGTCACCGTTGGTCCGCCATTACACCGCACTTTATACGTTGGCCGCTAAAACTACTTTCCGTGGCCGCCCTTTCAATAAACTCTTCGGTGGTGTTGATCAGGTTTCTTGCCACTAGGTATTCGTACTTGGAGCGCACGTGCGCTTGCGCAGATTCCGAATCGCGCCAGGTGCCATTGCGATAAAACTCACATCCGGATCTCTCTATATCGCCAAGCAGAAACTCGACTTCTGTTTGGACACTTGTCGATGGTTCCGCACGCGCGACTGGTACCAGCAAGAGTCCCAGCGTCAGTCCCATTGCCATTTGTAGGTTCATAGTTCCTTGTCCAACGGCAGTAGCGATAGGCTGTTGACTTTGACTCTTTGCCAGTCGCTGCGCGCCGGTTCCGTGTCGTACTCAACGTCCTTGCCGTCTTCCCGCGTGTGCCACACCAGACTTTGCGAATCCTCCGCACCGTTCGGGCGCAATGCCAGCACGTAGGAATTGGCGGGCTGGGCCATGGCTTCGAAACGCGCAGCAACCTGTTGCGCAAGCGCAGGACTGTCAATGATCAAGCCAAGCTCGGTGTTGAGATGCATCGATCGCTGATCGAAGTTCATTGAACCTACGAACAGCCTCTGCCGGTCAAATACAAACAGTTTTGCGTGCAGCGAATAATTTCCGAAGCGCGATATTGCCGTCGTTTCACCGCTGCCCTTGGTGTTACCGAGAAGTGAGCGAATCTCATAGAGCTCGACGCCATTCTCAAGCAGGGGTACCCGATAATGCATGTAACCGGCCTGCGCCAGCGACACAGTGGATGATTCGAGCGAGCTGGTCAGGATGCGGACCCGTACTTTGCGTTGGCGCAGGTCTTTGAACAACTGCATTCCCTCCTTCCCCGGTATCAGGTAGGGCGTGACCATCAGCAACTCGGGCTGCACAGCGATGGTGGCATTGGCCACCGCCCGGTGCATCAGCCTGCCCACCATCGCGCCGCTTTCCACCTTCTTCTTGTCGGGGCTGTCGCAGATTACCTGTGCATGTGCCCAAATCAGCGGCAGGCGGCCCGAGATCATTCCACCAAATGGCTCCCCGGCCGCAACTCGCTTTACATAGTCGATACCGTCCGCCTTCAACTGCTGGTTATGTTCATGCAATTCCTTGCGATGCTCGTTTAAAGCGGCAGGTGAAACTTTGTTCCCTGAAAGTGCCGCGGCCGGAATCGACAGGGCGTTGTTCCAGTACTCGTCGAAGGTTGTCGAGAGCTGTTGGGTGATTGGACCGGCGGCAAATACGTCGTCGTCGGCGAATTGGGACGCAGGGTCGATCTGAAAGTATTGATCACCTATATTTCGTCCGCCGATGAGCACAATCGCATTGTCAACGACGAGCAATTTGTTATGCATCCTATAGTCGAGCCGGGATGCATTGAACATGAATTCGATGGCGCGAAACAGCTCAACGTGACCGCGATATGCGAATGGGTTGAAGATTCGAAGCTCGATTGAAGGATGCGCTCCGAGCGCTGTAATCTGGTCGTCTCCGGCCACCGTCTCGCCGTCGTCGACCAGCACGCGGACCCGCACACCGCGATCAGCCGCGTGCAGCACCGCGTCGGTAAGCAGCTGGCCGGTTTCGTCGCCGCGAAAGATGAAATATTGAAGATCGAGTGTTCGCTCTGCGGCCTTGATCATTTGCATTCGCGTCAGGAACCCGTCGGCGCCTACCGGAATGATGCGAAATCCGGAGTTGCCGTTGTGTTCGCGCGCCGCATTTTGAAACTGTCGGCCAAGGCGGGTCTGCGCGGGATGAGCGAGCGCCGAGGAGGTGGTTTTTGAATAATCGGAACCGGGCGGAAGCGAGGCGCAGCCACTGAGGACCGCGACGATCACGGCGACTAGCGAAAGGTGGAACCGGCCAATCATCATTCTGTCCCAGCGAGTTTGCGCCATCGTTCACGCCGTCATTTCGTTAGCGACGCCCCTCGGCCCGCTTTGGAAACCAGATCCCCATGATTCGCAAATTAGGCCAGTGCGGAGAAGATATCGGATTTTATTGCCTAGTTCTGTACTCTACCGAACAGAGCATCCAAGGAAGCATGAATAAGTGTGATGGCGTTATG
>DHXL01000070.1 GCA_002415335.1 Oxalobacteraceae bacterium UBA5157 | reverse complement strand
TGAATGGCGAACGCACGGCGTGGTCGACGATCTGAAAAAATGCCTGCAACGCCTCGCGATCGACGCCGACATCGTCCTCGATCTGCATTGCGACAATGAAGCCGTCATGCATTTGTATACCGGCACCGCGCTGGCGGACCAGGTCGCCCCACTGGCAGGCTGGCTGGGCGCACAAGCGGTCCTGCTGGCGACCGAATCCGGCGACGAGCCTTTCGATGAAAGCTGCGGCCGCGTCTGGTGGGAATTACAGGAACATTTCGGAGCGGTGATACCGCTCGCCTGTCTCGCCGTGACCGTGGAATTGCGCGGGCAAACCGAGGTCAGCGACGCGCTTGCCGCACAAGACGCGGATGGCATCGTACGATTCCTGGCGCAGCGCGGGCATCTGGACCTGCCGGCGGGCCAGGCGCCGCCGGCGCCATGCGTGCCCACCCCGCTGCAAGGAGTCGAGCCGCTGCACGCTCCGCATCCCGGCATCGTGGTGTTTCGCAAATCGCCGGGCGACGAAATCGCCGTCAACGAGCTGATCGCCGAGCTGATCGATCCGCTTACAGGCGAGCGCACCGAAATCAGGGCCACGGTCGCCGGCAAACTATTTGCCCGCACCGCCTTCCGCTATGTGCACAGCGGCATGAACCTGGCCAAGATTGCCGGGGCCAAGGCATTCCGCAGCGGCAAACTGCTGTCTATGTAAGTTTCTCTGCTCGTCATGGACGAACTCGCCGTCGAGGATTTGGCTAACCGCTGGGCAGCAATGGACTGTGGGCGCGGCGTGTCGACTGCCGCGCGCTCTGCGCACAAGAAATGTTGTGGCGTTTCTGGAACCGGTCGCCTGGCTATGGAGAAGTGAAGGTAAGACCAACAAAAAACCCGGTATCCACTGGGGATTGCCGGGCTTTGTTTATAAAAAAAACTGAGGTCGTTTTTAAAAAGGGATGTCGTCATCCATGTCGCTGAAATTCGGCGCCGGCTTGGAAGGCTGACGCGGTGCGCCCGCGCTACCGGAGGTACCTGCGCTTTGGCGCGGTGCCGGTGCACTGCCGCCGTATTCTTCTTCCATCGGCGCACTGCCGCCGCCCATGCCTTGCCGGCTGCCCAGCATCTGCATCGTGTCGGCGATGATTTCGGTGGTGAAGCGCTCGACGTTTTCCTTGTCGGTCCACTTGCGCGTCTGCAGGCGGCCTTCGACGTAGACTTGCGAGCCCTTTTTCAGATACTGGCCGGCAATCTCAGCGAGCTTGCGGTAAAACGTGATGCGGTGCCATTCAGTCAGTTCCTTCTTCTCGCCGCTGTTCTTGTCTTTCCAGCTTTCCGTGGTCGCAACCGCGATGTTGGTGACCGCCTCGCCGTTCGGCATGTAGCGTGTTTCCGGGTCGCGTCCGAGGTTGCCGACGATGATGACTTTGTTGACCGATGCCATTGATTTCTCCTGTTAAGCTGCCGTGGCTTGTGCTGAAGCACGGCGCGGTAAATTGTTCATGCTAATCGCAATTATAAGCCAGGCGCCGGTCAATCCAGCCCCCAGCATGAAGACCGAAACAGGTCCGACATGTTGTGTCAGCCAGCCGCCCAATGCGCCGCCGCAAAACAGGCCGAGCGCCTGCAAGGTGTTGTAGACGCCGAGCGCGGCGCCCTTGGCGGCCGGTGGCGCGATGCGCGACACGAGCGACGGCTGGCTCGCTTCCAGGACATTGAACGCGACGAAAAAAGCCAGCAACAGCGCCACCAGCAGCGTCCAGTGCACGGTCGCCTGTGACAGCACCAGCCACATGCCGAGCTGCACCAGTAACAGCAACCCGATGGCGGCGACGAATACCTGCTTCATTTTGCCGCGCCGTTCGCCGATGAAGACCGGCGGCAGCATCAGTGCGAATGAGACAAGCACGACCGGCAGATAGATTTTCCAATGTTCGGGCAGCGGCAAGCCGGCGTATCGCACCAGCGCCGAAGGCAGCACGACGAACATCGCCATCTGCGTAGTGTGCAGCGCAAATACGCCGTAGTTGAGGCGCATCAATTCGAGATTGACCAGGACGTCGCGAAACGGCGCGCGCTTGGCCATGACCTGCGGCGCATCCGGTACCACAAACAACACCGTCAGAATCGCAAGTATCGACAGAATGCCGGTCAGCGCAAAAATCCCGCCCATGCCGATCACCTTATACAGCAGCGGCGCCGCCACCATGGAACCGGCAAAGGTCAGGCCGATGGAGGCGCCGACCATCGCCATCGCCTTGGTGCGATGTTCTTCGCGCGTCGAGTCGGCGATGAAAGCCGTCACCGCCGCCGAAATCGCGCCTGCGCCCTGCACCGCGCGGCCGACGATAACCCATTTGATGTCGGTGGCAGCGGCGGCGATGAAAGAGCCGACTGCAAACAGTACCAGTCCGATGATAATGACTTTCTTGCGGCCGAACTTATCCGATGCGATGCCGTATGGAATTTGAAGGAACGACTGGGTCAAGCCGTAAACCCCCATCGCCAGCCCGATCAAGGTGGCACTTTCGCCACCCGCCAGCGATTTTGCGTAGACCGAGAAAACCGGAAGAATCAAGAACAGGCCGAGCATGCGCAACGCGAAAATCGATGCAAGCGACGCAGTGGCTCGGATTTCGGTGCCCGTCATGGCTGCACCTGGCTCGGATAGGGGTATGGAAGACATAAGGACTCGATTAGTGTGTCCCACGCGGGGACGCCGACTCGCTTTCGCTCAAGCGGAGGCAAGATCGTAGGCAACGGGCGTGTTACGACAGGCCCCAAAACCCGTTATAGTATCAGGTTGGCCCGCCAGGGCTGTAAAAGTCTAAAAGGCAGTTCATGGAAGAGATTCGCATCCGGGGTGCGCGCACGCACAACCTGAAAAACATCAATCTTGATTTGCCGCGCAACAAGTTGATCGTGATCACCGGCCTGTCCGGTTCCGGCAAATCGTCGCTCGCATTCGACACCCTGTATGCGGAAGGTCAGCGGCGTTACGTCGAATCGCTGTCGTCCTACGCGCGCCAGTTTCTGCAGTTGATGGAAAAGCCCGATGTTGACTTGATCGAAGGCCTGTCGCCGGCGATTTCGATCGAGCAAAAGGCTACGTCGCACAATCCGCGCTCGACGGTCGGCACGGTGACCGAAATTCATGACTACCTGCGCCTGTTGTATGCGCGCGTCGGCACGCCCTACTGCCCGGACCACCCGGAAAATCCGCTGGCCGCGCAGTCGGTGTCGCAGATGGTCGATGCCGTGCTGGCGATGCCGGAAGACACCAAGCTGATGGTGCTGGCGCCGGTGGTGGCCAATCGCAAGGGCGAGCATGTCGATTTGTTCGAGCAGATGCAGGCGCAAGGCTTTGTGCGCTTCCGCATCCAGAGCGGCACCGGCAAGGCGCGCATCGCCGAGGTTGACGACTTGCCGAAACTGAAGAAGACGGAAAAGCACACGATCGACGTCGTGGTCGACCGCATCAAGGTCAAACCCGACCTGAAGCAGCGTCTGGCTGAAAGTTTCGAGACCGCGCTGCGCCTGGCCGATGGACGTGCGATCGCGCTCGAAATGGACAGCGGCGCCGAGCATTTGTTTTCCAACAAGTTCGCTTGCCCGATTTGCGGCTACGCGCTGCAGGAGCTGGAGCCGCGCCTGTTTTCGTTCAACAATCCAATGGGCGCCTGCCCCGAATGCGACGGCCTGGGCCACATCGAATTTTTCGACCCGAAACGCATCGTCGCCTTCCCCAACCTGTCGCTCGCCAGCGGCGCTGTCAAGGGCTGGGATCGGCGCAACCAGTTTTATTTCCAGATGCTGTCCAATCTGGCGACGTTCTATGAGTTCGATCTCGACATCCCGTTTGAAAAATTGACCGCAAAGGCTCAGGAGGCGGTGCTGTACGGCTCCGGCAAACAGACCATTCCGTTCACTTACATCAACGAACGCGGCCGCGCGGTGGTGCGCGAACATACGTTCGAGGGCGTCGTCAACAACCTGCAGCGCCGCTATCGCGAAACCGATTCAATGGCGGTCAAGGAGGAATTGTCGAAGTTCATCAACAAGAAGCAGTGCCCATCCTGCGAAGGCAACCGCCTGCGGATCGAGGCGCGCTTCGTCAAGGTCGGCACCGGTGCGCAGCAGCGCGCGATTTACGAAGTCGCGGCGACGCCCCTGCGCGAGACGCTGGCGTTCTTCGAGAATCTGACGCTGGTCGGCGCAAAAAAGGAAATCGCCGACCGCATCGTCAAGGAAATCATCTCCCGCCTTAAATTCCTGAACAACGTCGGACTCGATTACCTGTCGCTGGAACGTAGCGCCGACACGCTATCCGGCGGCGAGGCGCAGCGTATTCGCCTGGCGTCGCAGATCGGGTCCGGCCTGACGGGCGTGATGTATGTGCTGGACGAGCCGTCGATCGGCTTGCATCAGCGCGACAACGACCGCCTGATTACGACGCTCAAGCACTTGCGCGACATCGGCAACAGCGTGCTCGTGGTCGAGCACGATGAAGACGCGATTCGCTGCGCCGACTATATCGTCGACATGGGACTGGGCGCCGGCGTGCATGGCGGCGAAATTATCGCGCAAGGCACACTGAAAGACATCCTGAAGAACAAGAAATCGCTGACCGCGCAATACCTGAACGGCACGCTGGAAATCGCGGTGCCGAAGAAGCGCACGCCGGCCGATCCGAAGAAACAATTCGTAATCACCGGCGCCAGCGGCAACAACCTGAAAAACGTCACGCTCAAATTACCGGTTGGATTACTGACCTGCATCACCGGCGTTTCGGGCTCCGGCAAATCGACCATCGTCAACGACACCCTGTATCACGCCATGGCGCGCCACCTGTACGGCTCGCAGGCGGAGCCGGCGCCGTACGATGCGATCAGCGGCATCGAGCATTTCGACAAGGTCATTTCGGTCGACCAGGCGCCGATCGGCCGCACGCCGCGCTCCAATCCGGCGACCTACACCGGCTTGTTCACGCCGATCCGCGATTTGTTTTCGACCGTGCCGGCGGCCAAGGAGCGCGGCTACAGCGCCGGCCGCTTCTCGTTCAACGTCAAGGGCGGCCGCTGCGAAGCCTGCCAGGGCGACGGCGTGATCAAGGTCGAGATGCACTTCCTGCCCGACGTGTACGTGCCGTGCGATGTGTGCCACGGCAAGCGCTACAACCGCGAAACGCTGGAAGTGCATTACAAGGGCAAGAACATCACCGAAGTGCTCGGCATGACGGTGGAAGAGGCCTATGAATTCTTCAAGCCGGTGCCGGTGATCGCGCGCAAGCTGCACACGCTGCTCGATGTCGGCCTCGGCTACATCCGCCTCGGCCAAAGCGCCACCACGCTGTCGGGTGGCGAGGCGCAGCGCGTGAAGCTGTCGCTGGAACTGTCGAAACGCGACACCGGGCGCACCTTGTATATCCTGGATGAGCCGACCACCGGCTTGCACTTCCACGATATCGAATTGCTGTTGAAAGTGATTCACCGCCTGCGCGATCAAGGCAACACGGTGGTCATCATCGAGCACAACCTGGACGTGATCAAGACCGCCGACTGGCTGATCGATCTCGGGCCGGAAGGCGGCGCCGGCGGCGGCGAGATTATCGCAACCGGTACGCCGGAAGAGGTCGCCAAAAATCCCGCGAGCTTTACCGGCAAGTATCTGGCGCCGATGCTGAAGAAGAAAAGGTGACTCAATGTCGACCGAACGAGATGCGGGAGAACGACAATTGGCCAAACAGCTGACGATCACCGGCATCGTGCAAGGCGTCGGCTACCGCGCCGCATTTCATGATGCGGCGGTCGCGCTTGGCCTGTCGGGCTGGGTGCGCAACCGGCGCGACGGCTCGGTGGAGGCCACCGTGCGCGGCGAGCTGCAAGCGCTCGACGCGATCGTCGACTGGGCGCGGCGCGGGCCTGCCGGCGCCAGCGTTAGCCAGGTGTCGGTGAGCGAGGTCGGCGATGCGTCGGTGACGCAATCTCGGTTCGAAATACGACCAACCAAGTAGCGCGGGTCAGGCGGAGCCCCCTGCCCGCCAAATTCAAACCGCCCGCAATCGTCACGGAATGGCACCTTGGATCATGGGCGAGCCGGTCTGATAGCCAGCAAGATTCACCCTTGCCGTAATCCCATCCATAAACCCGCCGGCACGAACACCAGCGCCATCAGATTCCCCAGCAATACGATTGAGGCCACCTTGTCCGGCTCCTGTTTGTACTGCTCCGCCACCATGAAGCAAAACACCGCCGGCGGCAGCGCGGCGAACAAATACATTTGCGCGCGCTGTGCGGCTGTCAATGGCAGCACGCCGTCCAGCAGCCACGCGACCGCCAGGCTGGCAACCGGACACACGATGGCGCCGACCAGTCCGATGTGCCAGCTTTTGAAACTGACATCCAGCATCCGTACGCCGAGCGCGAACAGCATGATCGGTATGCAGGCGTCGCCCAGCATCTTCATGGCTTGAAACATCGGCATCGGGATCGCGATATGCAGTACTGCAAATGCCATGCCGATCAACATCGCCAGCATCATCGGGCTGGCAAGAAATTTCAGGAAAGCGATGCGCCGGCCGCCGCGGCCGGCTTCGATAATCTTGATGCCGACCGAGAAATAGACCAGGTTGCACGCCATGAAAAGCGCGACTGCGGACGACAGGCCGCTCGCGCCGAACGCCAGCACAGCCAGCGGCAGGCCCATGTTTCCGCAATTGTTGTATATCATCGGCGGCACGAAGGTGCGCACGTCGTAACCGAGCAGGCGCGCGACCGGCCACGCCAGCAGGCCAGAGCCAAGCGCAATCAGCGCACCAGCCAGAATCAGCATCAGATTGTGCGCGACATCGAAGTCCTTGGCGGCCAGCGCGGTGAATACCAGCAGTGGACACAGTACGTCCATGCTGACCCGGTTCACTGCCGTCATATCGGACCGGACGCCGTCGCCGCGCAGGCGCGCATACGCATAGCCGAGCGCGATGATGATGAAGACCGGCAGGATGATGCCGACGATGCGTTGAAATACTTCCATGTGATTTCTCTGATGGGGGGACGGGGCGTGGCGCGGCCACCATTTTAGCGACATCCGGCGAATAATATTTTCGCCGGCATGTATGGCGAGCGAGTGGGCTATCGCAACAGACGCGCCTCGGCTCGCGCCACGCACTCGGTTTCACCGCGCAATACGACGATATCGCCGGCTTGCAGCAGCGTGTCCGGCAGCACCGCGATGCGGTTCTTGCCGCGCCTGATCGCGCTCACTTCCGCGCCGACCTCTTCCAGTTTCAAGGTCGCCAGCGTCTTTCCAATCGCCTTTCCGTCGTCGCCCAACGTGACCGAGTGCAGGCGCACGTGCTGGGTCTCGGCATCGTCGGAAATATCGCCGGCGCCATGGAAATAGCCACGCAGCGACGCATAACGCTCATCGCGGGCCGCCTGCACGCGATGCACCACGCGCCGCAGCGGCACGCCCAGCATCACCAACGCATGCGAAGCCAGCATCAGACTGCCTTCGATGGCCTCGGGCACGACTTCGGCCGCGCCTGCATTACGCAATTTTTCGAGATCGGTATCGTCATAGCTGCGCACGATGACCGGCAACTGCGGCGCCACTTCGTGCGCGAAGTGTAGCGTCTTCAGTGCCAGCGGCGTGCTGGCGTACGTGATCACGAGTGCGGCCGCGCGATGAACGCCGGCCGCGATCAGGCTCTCGCGGCGCGATGCGTCACCGTAGGAGACATTGGCGCCGGCCGCCTGCGCTTCGCGCACCCGGTCCGGATCGAGATCGAGCGCATGGTAAGCGATGCCCTCTTGTTCCAGCAGCTTCGCCAGGTTCTGTCCGCTGCGGCCGAAGCCGGCAATGATCACGTGCTTGTGCGTGCTCATGGTGCGCGTCGCGATTTGCGTCAGCGCGAGCGATTGCATCATCCATTCGTTGGCGGACAGCTTGAGCACGATCGCATCCGACTTCGCGATGATGAATGGCGCGGCCAGCATCGACAGCACCATCGACGCCAGCACCAACTGGATCAGCAGCGGATCCATCATTTTCAACGCGCCCGCCTGGTTCAGCAGCACGAAGCCGAATTCACCGGCCTGGGCCAGCGCCAGCCCGGTACGCAAGGCGACGCTGGTGGTGCCGCCGAATAGTTTCGCCAGCAGCGTGATCGCACCAAATTTCAGCAGCACCGGTCCCGACAGCAGCAGCAACACCAGCCACCAATGTTCCAGCACCAGGCGCGCATTGAGCAGCATGCCGATGGTGATGAAGAACAGGCCCAGCAGCACGTCACGAAACGGCTTGATGTCTGCTTCCACCTGATGCTTGTATTCGGTTTCCGAAATCAGCATACCGGCCACAAAGGCGCCCAGCGCCAGCGACAAGCCGGCGCGCTCCGTAATCCAGGCCGCGCCCAGCGTGATCAGCAGCAGATTGAGCATGAATAATTCCTGCGAACGGCGCTTGACCACCACATGAAACCAGCCGCGAATCAGCTTCTGACCGAAGAACAGGAGTAGCGCCAGCACGAAGATCGCCTTGAGCATGGCCCACGCCAGCGTGGCGGCCAGATCGCCGCGCGGATGGGCCAGCGCCGGCAGCACGATCAGCAGCGGCACCAGCGCCAGATCCTGGAACAACAGGATGCTGATGATGCGGCGGCCGTGCTCGCTCTCCAATTCAAGTCGCTCGGTCAGCAATTTGGAGACAATCGCGGTGGACGACATCGCCAATGCGCCACCCAGGGCGAAGGCGGCTTGCCAGCTGATCGCCGTCAGTTGCGGCAATAGATACGCGACGCCCCAGCCGAACAGCATGGTGATTACGACCGTTAACAGGACTTGCGCCAAGCCGAGTCCGAACACCGTGCGGCGCATCGACGACAGCTTGGGCAAGGAGAACTCGAGCCCGATCGAGAACATCAGGAATACCACGCCAAATTCAGCCAGCGTGTGGGTCGCCTCAGTGTCTTCGGCCAGCCCAAGGCCGAACGGACCGATCACGATGCCGACCACCAGATAGCCGAGCATCGGCGGCAGGTGCAGCATGCGGAATGCGACCACGCCGAGTACGGCGGTGCCGAGCAGAAGCAAGGTCAGTTCGAGGCCGGAAAAGATCAATTTGTTGCTCTGGCAGGTTTTTTGCTTAGGGAATTCGTTTATACTTTCAGCATGAGTGTACCCCATGCAAAAACCCTGCCGGTCGCTTTTGATGCGCTGCGCGCACTGGAGCTGGCGCGCGCCACGCTGCAGATCGAAGCCGACGCGATCCTGACGTTAAAGAGCCGGATAAGCGCGCGAGCCGATGACAGCTTCGCACTGGCGGTCGGTTTGTTGCTGAACTGCACCGGTCGCGTGGTCGTGTCCGGCATCGGCAAGTCCGGCCATATTGCGCGCAAAATTTCGGCCACTTTCGCCTCGACCGGCACCCCGGCGCTGTTTGTGCACGCCGCCGAAGCATCGCATGGAGATCTCGGCATGATCACCGCGAGCGATGTGCTGGTCGCGATTTCCTATTCGGGCGAAGCGTCCGAGTTGCTGGCGATCGTGCCGATCGTCAAGCGCATGGGTGCAGGCCTGATCGCGATGACCGGAAATCCGGATTCCAGCCTGGCCAGCCTAGCCGACGTCCACCTCAGCGTGCAAGTCGACAAGGAAGCGTGCCCGCTCAATCTGGCGCCGACCGCGAGCACGACCGCAACCCTCGCTTTGGGCGACGCATTGGCGGTCGCACTGCTGGACGCACGCGGTTTTCGCGAAGAAGATTTTGCACGTTCGCATCCCGGTGGTGCGCTCGGGCGCCGCTTGTTGACGCACGTGCGCGACGTGATGCGCAGCGGCGATGCGGTTCCGGCCGTCACGGCGGAGGTGTCGCTATCGGCCGCCTTGCTGGAGATCACCAGGAAAGGCATGGCGATGACCGCTGTGGTCGACCGCAACCATCGTGCAGTCGGCGTGTTCACCGACGGCGACTTGCGGCGCCTGATCGAAAAAATTCAAGACTTCACGAAACTCACGATCGCCGACGTGATGCATGCCAATCCGCGCACGATCGGGCCGGACCAGCTGGCGGTGGAAGCGGTCGAAGTAATGGAACAGTTCCGCATCAACCAGCTGCTGGTGGCGGACGCGGACGGCAAGCTGGTCGGCGCCTTGCACATTCATGACCTGACGCGTGCCAAGGTGATTTGATGAGCGCAACCGACAACGCGCACGGCATCGCGGTCGCACGCGCGGCACGGGTGAGACTGATGATATTCGACGTCGATGGCGTGCTCACCGACGGCAGCCTGTATTACGGCGCGGATGGAGAAGTCATCAAATGCTTCAACGTGCTGGACGGCCACGGCATCAAGCTGCTGCAGCAGTCCGGCGTAGAGACCGCGATCATCAGTGCGCGCAAATCGGCCATCGTGCAGCATCGCGCGTCCGATCTCGGCATCAGCCATGTCTATCAAGGCGTGCATGACAAGCGCTCGGCCTATGAGCTGCTATTGATGCAGAGCGCGATCGGCGCGGACGCATGCGGCTTCGTCGGCGACGACGTGATTGATTTGCCGGTTTTGTCGCGCGTCGGATTTGCCGTGAGCGTGCCGAACGCACATCATGAAGTGCTTGCGCGCGCGCACTACGTGACGAAGGCGGGCGGCGGCCGTGGCGCCGTGCGTGAAATATGCGACTTCATCTTGCGCGCACAAGGCACGTATGAGGCGGCGTTGGCGCCGTATCTGACATGAACCACCAACGCGCTTCCGACCGCTTCCGGTTAGTGGCCCTGATAGCAGTAGCGACCACACTGGCGCTGGGCAGCTTGTGGCTGTTTGACGTCATGCGTCGCAGTATCGAGGCCGCACTGCCGGCAATCCCCAGGACCGAGCCGGATTATACGGTCGAGAATTTCAACCTGGTGCGACTGTCAAAGACCGGTCTACCACGCTACAACATCTCCGGCACCAAGCTCACGCACTATCCGCAGGCCGATTCCTACGAAATTGAAAAACCGATGCTCAAGAATTTCGGCGCGGAGCGACCACCGCTGACGCTGCGTGCCGAGCGCGCGCTAGCCGACCCGAATGATAATAAGATTCAACTATACGATAATGTTCAGATGGACCGCCCGGCATCGAGCGTGTCCGAATTTTTTCATCTCAAGTCCGACTATTTGCTGGTCTTGCCGGACGATGACGTGATGCAAACCGACAAAGCGGTCGACATCACATTGGGTACCACTCACCTGACCGGAGTCGGCATGTTCGCCAACGACGCTACGCGCGAGTTTCGGCTGGCCGGCAACGTGCACGGCCAGTTTCAGCCGGCGAGGCACTGAATCGTTGCAGGCCCATCACCAGATGCTTCACTTTAGAGATTTCTCATGAAACGTTTCATCCCGCTGCTGTCTTCTTTGTTGCTGAGCATCGTCTTAGTCGGGACCGTGCATGCCGAAAAGGCCGACGCCGATAAGCAGACCGACATCGTGGCCGATCAAATGGCCTATGACGACGTCAAGCAGATCAATACCTTCACCGGCAATGTGATCTTGACACGTGGCTCGTTGTTGATGAAGGCGGGCAAAGTCATCGTGACGCAAGACCCGGCCGGCTACCAGTACGCGACCCTGTATGCCGCGCCGGGCGCACTGGCGACGTTTCGCCAAAAGCGTGACGGCGGCCCCGATCTGTGGATGGAAGGCCAGGCCGAACGCATCGAATATGACGGTAAGCTGGAGATCGTCAAGCTGTTCGGCAAGGCCATGATGCGCCGATTGGAAGGCAACAAGCCGACCGACGAGGTGGAAGGCGAATTCATTTCCTACGATAGCCAGGCCGAGTTCCTGTCGGTGAACAATACCGTTACCGGCGCGAGCAAGCCGGGCGCCGGCCGCGTCAAGGCCGTGATTCAACCGCGCACCGATTCGAAAGCCAAATGAGATGACGAGTACCCTGACCGTTCGCGGTTTACAAAAGAGTTATGGCGCGCGCCAAGTGGTGAGCGATGTCTCGCTGGAAGTGGCAAGCGGCGAAGTGGTCGGCTTGCTCGGACCCAACGGTGCCGGCAAGACCACCTCTTTTTACATGATTGTCGGACTGGTGCCATCCGATGGCGGCGATATCCATTTGGATGGCGTCAGCATTTCCAACCTGCCTATTCACCGGCGCGCGGTGCTCGGCCTGTCCTACCTGCCGCAGGAAGCGTCGGTGTTTCGCAAGCTGACCGTAGAAGATAATATCCGCGCGGTACTCGAGTTGCAGCGCCGCGATGGCAAGCCGCTGACGTCGGCCGCGATCGAGAGCCGGCTCGACACGCTGTTGGCCGAACTGCAAATTGAAAAGCTGCGCGAGAGCCAGGCGCTATCACTGTCCGGCGGCGAACGACGACGCGTCGAGATCGCCCGCGCACTGGCGACGCGGCCAAGATTCGTGTTGCTGGACGAACCGTTCGCCGGCGTCGATCCGATCGCGGTAATCGAGATCCAGCGCATCGTGCGCTTTCTGAAAGAGCGCGGCATCGGCGTGCTGATCACCGACCACAACGTGCGCGAAACGCTCGGCATCTGCGACCGCGCCTACATCATCAACCAGGGCGCGGTTCTGGCCAGCGGCAGCCCGGACGACATCATCGCCAACGAGTCCGTGCGGCGCGTGTACCTGGGTGAACATTTCCGGATGTAAATGGATCGCATCCCACCACAATGAAACAGAGCCTCCAACTTCGCACTTCGCAACATCTGGCGCTGACGCCCCAGTTGCAGCAATCGATACGCCTGCTGCAACTCTCGACGCTCGAATTGCACCAGGAGCTGGAGCAGATGCTGAGCGATAACCCGCTGCTGGAGCGCCTGGACGATCCGCTCGACCATTCAGTGCGGCTGCTCGCCGATGGCGCGCTCGGCGCCGCCGGAACCGCGCAGGAAGGCGCGGTCGAACAGACCGAGTCGCCGGCGGCAATGGAGGCCGACAGCGTGTTTGAGGCCGGTGAATCGCCCGATGTGGCCAACGGCGACGCCGACTGGAGTTTCGACGACGTCGCGCGCACCGCAAAGGCGCCGGAAGACGATGATGCGCGTCCCCAGCTAGAGGCGCATGGCACCAGCTTGCGCGAACACCTGCTGGAACAAATGCGGGTGACGCTGCGGGACGTGCGTGATCGCGCATTGATCGAGCTGATGATCGACGCGCTGGACGATAACGGCTATCTGGAAGAGGAGCTGGAGGAGATCCACGCGCGGCTGCCGGCCGAACTCGGGATCGACATGGACGAGCTGTCGATCGCGCTCAAGATGCTGCAGAGTTTTGACCCGGCCGGCATCGGCGCCCGCAACCTGGCGGAATGCCTGGCGCTGCAAATCAAGCGTTTCCCAAAAGTGCCACTGGTGACGCGCCGCATGGCCCTGGCAATTGTCGATAATCATCTAGCACTGTTTGCGCAACGCGATTTCACCAGGCTAAAGAAAGTGCTCGAGTGCGACGATGAAGATTTGCGCGAGGCGCAAGCAATCATCAGGCAATGCAACCCGCATCCCGGTGCAGTCTTTGCGACGGCCGCTTCCGACTATGTGGTCCCGGACGTGATTGTCAAACGCACAAAATTCGGCTGGCAAGTGATGCTGAATCATGATGTGATGCCACGGCTGCGGGTCAACTCGTTATATGCCAACATCTTGAAGCAGAACAAGGGTGAGGGGTCGCTCACTTCGCAGCTGCAAGAGGCCAAGTGGCTGATCAAGAATATGCGCCAGCGTTTCGATACGATATTGCGCGTTGCACAAGCGATCGTGGAACGGCAGCGCAACTTTTTCTCGCACGGCGCGGTCGCGATGCGCCCCCTTGTCTTGCGTGAAATTGCTGATACACTTGGTTTACACGAGAGTACTATTTCACGTGTGACAACACAAAAATACATGCTTACCCCGCATGGGATGTTCGAACTAAAGTACTTTTTTGGCAGCCACGTCGCCACCGAAGCCGGGGGAGAAGCTTCCTCGACGGCGATACGGGCACTCATCAAACAACTGATAGGAGCAGAAGACCCCAAGATCCCATTCTCTGATAGCAAATTGGCAGATATGTTGGGCGAGCAAGGCATGGTGGTGGCGCGGCGGACCGTCGCAAAATACCGTGAAGCGCTGAAGATACCTCCCGTCAATCTGCGCAAGGCTCTGTAGTTTTTGTCGTTTTTGTAGTGTTACTTGTTGCTGTGTTCCGACGGTGCGAAGTTATGCCGCCACGTTACGAACCTCCAGCGGCATCATCAATAGGAGCGCTGTATGAATCTCACAATCAGTGGACATCACCTCGAATTGACCCCGGCCATCCGCGAACACGTACTGAACAAGCTGGAACGCATCAAACGCCACTTCGATCATGTCATTGATATTGCAGTAATCCTGACCATCGATAAACTCCCGGAAAAAGAGAAACGACAGAAAGCGGAAATCACGTTACACGTCCGGGGCAAGGACCTGCATGCGGAAAGCATCGCGCAGGATCTGTATGCGGCAATCGATCTCTTGATCGACAAGCTTGACCGCCAAGTCATCAAATACAAATCAAAAATGCAGGACCATCAGCACGAAGCGATCAAGCACTTGCCGGAACCCGCCGTCGCGGCCGCGCAATAGAGCGGACACGCTGAGCCGATGCAAGCGTCGGCTGCAAAATGAAGGGCGCATTCAGCGCCCTTTTTTTGCATCAGCGGAGAACGCGTCGCGGTACGGGCGGCGGACTACAGATGACCGCAGATCGGATAGGCGCACTCACGATGCGGCGCTGCAGACTCCGGAATGCGTCAGCAATTTGGCACCGGAGACCCCCGGTGATCGATAAGCCGATAAAATGGCTCCTTTCGTCTTTTACCCTTCCCGCCATGACCGCATACGTTCAAACCGCTATCAACAACAAGATCGGCTGCATCACGCTCGACCGCCCCAAGGCGCTCAATTCCCTGTCGCTCGACATGGTGCGCGCCATCACGCAAGCGCTGCTGGATTGGCGCGACGACCCGGACGTGTTGGCGGTCTTGATTCGCAGTTCCAGCGAGAGGGCATTTTGCGCCGGCGGCGATATCCGATTTTTCCATGATGCGGGCCGAGCCACGCCGCAGGGCGGCAGCGCGTTGCTGGAAGATTTTTTTACCGAGGAATACGCGCTCAATCATCTCGCGCACACTTACCCGAAACCGTATATCGCGCTGATGGATGGCGTGGTGATGGGCGGCGGCATGGGACTCGGGCAAAGCGGGCCCTCGTGCCAGATGCGGATCGTGACCGAGCGTACGAAAATGGCGATGCCGGAAGTGAATATCGGCTTGTTCCCGGACGTTGGCGGCAGTCATTTCCTGTCGCGCGCACTCGGCCAGATCGGCACTTATCTCGGCTTGGCCGGCGAGGTGATTAGCGCTGCGGACGCGCTTTATGCAGGGCTGGCGGATGTGTTCGTGCCGGCGGCGCAGTTACCGGCGCTTGTCGCCATGCTGGTGTCAAGCAAGAGCAGCGACGTTCGCGCCGCGATTCGCGCATTCGCGGAACCGTTCCGGGACCATATCAATCCGGCCGACAGCACGCTGGCGGTCGAGCGTGCGGCGCTGGACCGCCATTTCGGACAGGGAACGGTCGCCGCCATGATCGAGTCGTTGAGGCGGGACCCCGGCGCCTTCGCGCAAGAGACGCTGGCTGCCATGCGCAAGCGCTCGCCGTTGATGATGTGCGTGACGCTTGAACAATTGCGGCGCGGCGCATCGATGGACGTCGCCGATTGCCTGCGCATGGAGCGTACGATGGTGCGCCGCTGCTTCGAGCACGGCGAAATCCTGGAGGGCGTGCGCGCGATGGCGATCGACAAGGATAATGCGCCGAACTGGGCGCCTGCCACCTTGGATGCGGTGACGCCGGAGATGATCGCGCCGTTCTTCGCACCGGCCTGGCCGGCCCATGCGCACCCGCTGCGGGCGTTGGACTGAGGCGGCCGCGCTGCTAGATCTCGTCGACGACGAACAGACGCCGATGCTCGCGCATCGCATAGCGATCCGTCATGCCCGCGACGTAATCGGCGACTTTGCGCGCCTGCTGCGCAACCTCGGCAGCCGCCACCTGATAGTCCGGCGGCAGCAGTTTCGGCTCGCCCATGAACGCATTGAATAATTCGCCGATGATACGGCGCGCCTTGCTGGTCATGCGGTTGACTTGATAGTGCTGGTACAGGTTGTCGCGCAGAAAACGCTTCAGCGATGCCGCCTCCGCCTGCATCGGCTCGGAAAACGTGATCAGGGCGGGTGCGTTTCGCACGTCGTCCACGGTCTTCAACTCTGCTTGCTGGATGCGTTGTTGAGAGGCCTGAATCAGGTCGACGATCAGCGCATTGATCATGCGCCGTATCGTTTCGTGAATCGCGCGCCGGCCGCTAATGCCGGGATAGGCGGCACCGACTTCGCGGTGATGGCGCGCATAGAAATCGATTTCATCAAGCTGCGCCTGCGTCAGCAAGCCGGAGCGCAAACCATCGTCGATGTCGTGATTGTTGTACGCGATTTCATCGGCCAGGTTGGCGACTTGCGCCTCCAGCGTCGGTTGTTTCTTGTCGATGAAACGCTGACCGATATCACCGAGCTTTTTCGCATTCGGGAGCGAGCAATGCTTGAGGATGCCTTCGCGCGTTTCGAACATCAGATTCAGGCCGTCGAAAGCGCCGTAGCGCTCTTCCAGCGCATCGACCACGCGCAGGCTTTGCAGATTGTGCTCGAAGCCGCCATGATTTTTCATGCATGCGTTGAGCGCATCCTGGCCGGCGTGACCGAACGGGGTGTGGCCGAGATCGTGCGCCAGCGAAATTGCCTCGATCAGGTCTTCGTTCAGGCGCAGGTTGCGTGCGATCGAGCGCGCGATTTGCGCCACTTCGATGCTATGGGTCAGGCGCGTGCGGAACAGGTCGCCTTCGTGGTTGACGAATACCTGCGTCTTGTATTCAAGCCGGCGAAATGCGGTTGAGTGGATGATGCGATCACGGTCGCGCTGGAATTCGGTGCGCGAGCCGGGAGAGTCTTCAGAAAAACGCCGGCCGCGCGATGCCGTGGAACGCGCGGCATAGGGTGCGAGGTGCGCTTCGAGGTTCATGTGGTCGGCAGCTGCCGCATTACACGCAAGCCTGCAGGGTGGCCGCCAGCACCTCCGGCGCCACCGTCGTAATGACCGGCGTCCCGAGCGGACGCAGCAGGATGAATTTGATCTGGCCGCCTTCGTTCTTCTTGTCGACCTGCATCAGCTCCAGCCAGCGCTCAACGCCGAGATTTGGTGCCACTACCGGCAAGCCGGCCGCCTCGACCAGTGCGACGATGCGCGCCTTGGCGACCGCATCGATGTAACCAAGCCGCTGCGACAAATCGGCCGCCATTACCATCCCGCATCCGACCGCTTCACCGTGCAGCCACTTGCCGTAGCCCATCCCCGCTTCGATCGCGTGGCCAAAAGTGTGGCCGAAATTCAGGATTGCGCGCAGCCCGCCTTCGCGCTCGTCCTGGCGCACGACATCGGCCTTGATTTCGCATGAACGCTGTATCGCATGGGCGAGTGCCGCCGCGTCGCGCGCCATCAGCTTTCCGATATTCGCTTCGATCCAGTCGAAAAATGCGGCATCGGTGATCGCGCCATGCTTGATCACTTCCGCCAGCCCGGCCGACAATTCGCGCGCCGGCAAGGTGCCGAGCGTCGCGGTATCGGCGATTACCGCTTGCGGTTGGTAGAACGCGCCGATCATGTTCTTGCCGAGCGGATGATTGATGCCGGTCTTGCCGCCAACCGATGAATCAACTTGGGCCAGCAAGGTGGTCGGTACTTGAACGAAGGGGACGCCGCGCATGTAGGTTGCCGCGGCGAAGCCGGTCATGTCGCCGATCACGCCGCCGCCCAGTGCGATCAGGGTCGTCTTGCGGTCGCATTTTTCGGCCAGCAAGACATCGAAGATCCGCATCAGGTTGGCCCAGGTTTTTTCTTCCTCTCCATCGGGCAAGATGATGGGCGTCACCTGCTTGCCGGCCGCCGTCAGCGTCCTGGTGATCTGATCGAGATACAGCGGCGCGACGGTAGTATTGGTCACCACGGCGACGCGCTGGCCGCTCACATGCTTGCCGACCACGTCCGCATCGGACAACAGCGACTGCCCGATCACGATCGGGTAACTGCGATCGCCTAGATCGACCTGCAAATTGATGGGTGCGGCTTGCGGCGTAGTCATGATCGGTTCAAGAGGACTTGCGGGGTTAGCGAATGCCACATCGGGCGGCGCGCTCAGCGCGCGCTGCAACTGGTCGAGGATCGCGTGTACCAAGGATTGTACGTTAGGGCGGCCGGTTTCGACGACGATGTCGGCAACCTCGCAATAATAGGGTTCGCGCTCCTGCGCCATCTCCTCGAGTTTCTTGCGCGGATCGGCGGTTTGCAGCAGCGGCCTGTTCTTGTCATGGCTGGTGCGCTGAAGGATGTTGCTGACGCTGGCACGCAGGTAAATCACGGTGCCGCGCGTTTTCAGGTATTCGCGGTTTTCCGCGCGCAGGATGGCGCCGCCGCCAGTGGCCAGCACGATGCCTTGTTGCGCGGTCATATCCCGGATCACTTCCGCCTCGCGTTGCCGAAAACCCGCCTCGCCCTCGATCTCAAAGATCAACGGGATCGAGGCGCCGGTACGCGCCTCTATCTCGTGATCGGAGTCGATGAAGCGCTTGTTGAGCTTCTTTGCGAGGGCGCGGCCGACAGTCGTCTTGCCTGCGCCCATGAGGCCGACTAAGAAAAAGTTTTGAGACACCTTTTGCAAATTCTTCCACGAACCTTATTTAAATAGCGCTTAGGCAAATTATCCGAAGGTTACTTTGATATAAACAATGCGGTGCCCGTATAACTTGCATGGGAACTCCGCGCCTCCCCCTTGGATACCCATTTTCACTAACAGCCGCTTGGGGTTAAGCCAGCACCGTTGTCTTTAATGGTAAGGGTGTTAGTTGCTGAGGCTCCCAGATTATCCTTTACAGTGACGGTAATGTCGTAGGTGCCAGATGTTATGTACTTGCCAGTACCATCTACCGGGTTGATACATCTGCTACCCCGCACACCAGTTCCTACAGTCAATGTGGGTGCAGAAGCCGTTCCAGTAATCGACACACTGGACAGCTGCAGATCGCTGGTGATAGCTGTATATGGTGCCATGCCACCAAAAATGTTGAGAATAATAGGGTCAGTACTATCTTCACCCAAAATCAGCGCACTCGGCGATAACCTCAACAAAGTAGCGGTCTGGGTTGCTGTGACGCCAACCGTCGTGGTCTGACCGAGCGAGTCGACAATCGTGACGTTGGTGGTGCCCGCATTGAGCAACGTCGTGGCAAACGCGCCAGTACTTGGCGTAACCGGCGACGAGGCAACGCTTGTATTGGTGACAGTAATCGAGTAGGGCGGCGTACCGCCACTGACGATGAAGTTCAAAATATCACCCACGTTTGCGGTCGCGCCGTTCGGCAGTACGCTCAACGGCAACAAGCCCGTAGAGCCGGTTCCAGTTCCAGTTCCAGTTCCAGTTGTGACTCCGACCGTGCCCGGTGATCCCCCACCACCGCCGCAGCCTGCTAGTGCGAGCGAAAATAGCATTGTTGCGCTCGCCTGAATCAGTTTAGCGATCGACGATTGTTTCGAGTTGAATGTCATGTTTTTGCCTATAAATAATATTCTTGAATTCACGAGTGTTAGCGCGTCGACAGCCGGTCCGTCACCACTTTCGGTGTGATGAAAATCAACAATTCTGTTTTGTCATTGGTTCGGCTGTTGGTCTTGAATAGATAGCCAAGAACCGGGATATCCCCAAAGAGCGGGACTTTTGCGACGGAATCTCGCTC
>DHXL01000313.1:1437-9583 GCA_002415335.1 Oxalobacteraceae bacterium UBA5157 | reverse complement strand
CATTCTCACTTCATTCTCACTCGATTCTCACTCCGGAATCGGTCGCAACGCATGCGATCGGCCCGCGTCCGAAGCGCGGTCCGCGCTGTATAAAAATATCTGGCCCGCCTGGGCGCCATAACCGATTGAATATAAACGAAATGGTATTGATTTCGCGGCCGCCCCGCATACAAAACATGTACTTCGCCGCGCACCCACCGCAGCACTGGTGCGCGGAAAACGGCCTAAAACCTTGATTACCAATGAACAGCGTCTCCTTCGCCATGCTGGCATGACAAATGCATAAGTCACACTAGGCAGACAAAGCCTGCACTATCGGCGCCAAAAGCGGGAATCCTGAGCATCGGCGCAAGTACGCAATCCATGCACGCACGGAAAAAAACGCAATCCATTCATATGAAAGGAAGCAAAATGAAACGCGGAATGATGACCGGTGCTTTGTTGGCAATCTCCCTCACGATGACGGTGTCCGGCGCGATCGCGGCGGTCGATTCAGACGCCGCGTTGAGCCTGTCCAAAAGTAACGGCTGCCTGAAATGCCATGCCGTCGATAAGGACAAGAAGGGACCGTCCTACAAGAAGATCGCTGAAAAATACAGAGGCAAGCCGGATGCCGAGAATACGCTGATCAAGAACATCACGACCGGCCCCAAGATCAAGTTTGAGGACGGCACGGAAGACCAGCATAAGATTATCGACACGAAAGAGCAGGACAAGCTGAAGAATCTGGTGGACTGGATTCTCACCCGCTGAAGACGGGGAAACCATGGGCGCACCGCGCATCGCGCCACGCGTGCCCCGGGTAGCCGGGCGGAATGCTGCGGTCGAGCGACATCCAGGGCGTTCCGGACTGGCCACGAAAGCAGGTCCTCCTGTCCGGCCGCCGAAACACGCGGATGAATTTCCTATTTGTTTCGCTTCGTCGGTGCGGTCCGCAAGAGGAACGCCACGGTTTGATCGGCCAGCTCTTCGATCGTCATGCCGGCACCGGCGCGGAACCATTGGGTCGTCCAGTTCAAGCTGCCAAACAGGAATAGTTTGTCAAGTTTGGTCGGCATGGCCCAGTCGCCGGAGCGATGCAGGGCGTCGATGACTTCATCCCATATCGCTTCATAACGGTTGGTCAGCGCCACAATTTTTGCGCGCTCGGCCTTATCCAGCGAGCGTCCCTCGTACAGCAGCACCGGGATAAAATCATGATGTGGCGCAAGCAGCGTCTTCAGGTGCGCCAATACCAGTTGACGAAACGCCTCGCGCGGGGGCAGCGATTGCACCGAGATCGCCTCGATGTCTTGCAGAGAGCGCCGCATGCCCTGCTCCATGACTGCCACCAGAATTTCCTGCTTGGTCTTGAAATGATAGAACCAGCTGCCGGCCTGCATGCCTACCGCGGCGGCGATGTCGCGCACGGTCGTTTTTTCATACCCTTTTTCCCGGAACAGCCTGGCCGATTTCGCGATCAGTTCATTGCGCGGGCCTTCGTCGTCCGTCTTGGACTGCGCCTGCTTGCGCGGCCGCACTGGAACAGCCGGTCGCGATGCCTTCGGTTTTGTCACCGTTGCGGGCACGGCTGTATTCTTTTTACTCTCTGGCATTTTTTACTATCTCACCGCAATGTTCATCGAATGGCCCGAATCCCTGCCCCGGCATTATAGGTGTTTGCTTTGCGCAACCGCCGGATCTGGCCGATACGATGGCTGCGCACGCCGCACACGCCTCATCGCCTCACACTACGCCGGACGTGCCGGCAGCCCCATTATGTGCCGCGCTTCATCCACGTCCGCAACTTCGCGTCCGGCCTCGCGCGCGCAACGCGCCATGGCGTCGATCAGTTGCCCGTTGCAAGTTGCCTTGCTGCCGTCCGGGAGATAGAAGGTATCTTCCAGACCGGTGCGCAGGTGGCCGCCCAGTTCCGCGGCACGCCGATGCAGCGGCCAGATATTGCTGCGGCCGATCGCGGTCACTTGCCATTCGCTGCCGTCCGGAACCAGCCCGAGCAAGATCGGCAACAGGGCGGGATCGGCCGGCATGCCGGACTCCACGCCCATGACAAAGTTGTAGTGCGCCGCGCCCGGATACATGCCGGTCTTCACGTACATATCGACGCAACGTACGATGCCGACATCAAAGCATTCGAATTCCGGCAGGGTCCCGGTTTCGCGCATCGCGGCGAGGAAGGCTTCGATCTTGGCGACCGGGTTATCGAACAGCATGGGCGGCCAGGCCCAAGTGCCGGCCGAGGTGGCCTTGAGGTAATTCAGTGAGCCCGCGTTGCAGGCGGCCACTTCCGGATGAATCGCGCGCATGCAGGCCAATGGCCCGCTGATATCGGCCCCAACCACGCCAGTCGATTGATTGAAGATGGCGCCGGGACAGGCTTCGCGAATCGCCTGTGCAATCTCGCCGGCGACTTGCGGTTCCCACGAAGGGAAGCGCCCCATTCCCGCTTCCTGCTTGCGGAAATGCACGTGCATCACCGTCGCTCCCGCATCGAATGCCTGTTTCGCTTCGCGCGCCATTTGCTCCGGCGTAACCGGAACCGGATGCTGGTTGGGGTCGGTCAATACGCCGGTCAGGGCGCACGTGATGATGGCTTTCTGGTTCATGCTCGATCCGATTCAAAAATGCGCAGCCGTACAGTGACGTACTTCGATGCGGTTGCACGCCGCCAGGCGATTGGCAAACTCATTGATCCTAGTCTAGTTGCGCCAATAAATTAAAGCAACCGGTTGATTGAAAATAATCGACAGGAATGCGCGGCGGCGCGGAAAAAATCTTGAAATCTCCGTTTGATTAAAGCAATCGATTGATTTAATATAACTGCAGCACATGCACCCGACACAGCCTTGACCGGCAGTTCGATCAAGCGGAAATGCCCGCCGGTTTGCCGATAGACCCGCGCTTCAGACTGAACGACCGGCCGGAGACTCCATGAACAATGACCTGCTACTGGAAATGCGCGATCGCGTGATGTGGCTGACCATCAATCGCGTCGAGCGGCGCAATGCAATCAACGCCAACGTCCTGCTCGGCCTGCGGCAAGCGCTGGAAGACGCAAACAAGGATAAGAGTATGCGCGCCGTGGTGATTACCGGCGCCGGTGACCGCGCCTTTTGCTCGGGCGCCGATCTGCGGGAACCCTCTTTCAAATTCGATTATTCCGAGCCGTATCAATGGCTGGCCGAGTTACTGCGGCAGGCCCGGCGTTCCACTGTTCCCCTGATTGCACGCGTGAATGGCGCCTGCATGGCCGGCGGCATGGGATTGCTTGCCATGTGCGACATGGCTGTCGCCGTGCGCAGCGCGAGCTTCGGCCTGCCGGAAGTGAAGATCGGCGTATTCCCGGCCCAGGTGCTATCGGTCCTGCAGCATCAGCTACCACGCCGCGTGCTGACCGAGATGTGCATCACCGGCGAACCGCTCAATGCCGAGCAGGCGCTGGTATACGGGCTGGTGAACCATCTGGCCGACGCGGGTCTTGAAAATGCGCTCGACGCCAAGCTGGACTGGCTGCTGGCGCGCCTGCTGGACAAATCGCCGTCGGCGATCCGGCGCGGCCTGTACACGCTCAAGCAGATCGAATCGATGCCGTTCGAGGCGTCGATGGCGTTTACCGAAAGCCAGATCGGCCTGTTGGCCTTGACCGAGGATTTCCAGGAAGGGATTTCCTCATTCATCGACAAGCGCAAGCCGAAGTGGACCGGCCGCTAAGTGGCCGTTAAGCGCGCCTGTCTGGTAGATTTTCAAGTAGCCGGACCAATCGGCAGCGAGGCCGGTCAATTAATTACGGAAAAATCATGTACAAGGCACTGCCAACATCCGCGCTCGACTGCAATGAAGATCACAAGGCATTCCGCGAAACCGTGCGCCGCTTCGTCGAGAAGGAAATCCTGCCGAACGTCGACGCGTGGGACGAAGCCGAAGAATTTCCGCGCGCACTCTACCGCCGCTGCGCCGAACTGGGCCTGTTCGGCCTCGGCTTCCCGGAACAATATGGCGGCGTGCCGGGCGACCGGTTTTACGGCATGGTGATGATCGAAGAGCTGACGCGCGCCGCCAGCGGCGGACTGCTGGCCTCGCTGTTCAGCCACACCATCGGAGCACCGCCGATTGCCGCCGGCGGCTCGGCGGAATTGAAAGCGCGGGTGCTGCCGCAGATTCTCTCCGGTGAAAAAATTTCCGCGCTGGCCGTGACCGAACCGTCCGGCGGCTCGGACGTCGCCAACCTCAAATTACGTGCAGAACGCGATGGCGATCACTACATCCTCAACGGCAGCAAGACCTTCATTACATCCGGCATGCGGGCCGACTACATCACCGTGGCGGCGCGCACCGGCGGCCCGGGTGCCGCCGGCGTGTCCGCCCTGCTGGTCGAGGGCGACACGCCCGGCTTGACGCGCACGGCGCTCAAGAAAATGGGCTGGTGGTGTTCCGATACGGCGCAGCTGCATTTCGATCACTGCCGGGTGCCGGTCGCCAACCTGCTGGGACAGGAAAATGGCGGCTTCCAAATCTTCATGCTCAACTTCAATCAGGAACGCCTGGCGCTCGCCTTGCAGGCGTACGGCTTTGCACGCGTGTGCCTGGATGAGGCATCGGAATGGGCATCGTCCCGCACCACGTTCGGCAAGCGCCTGGTCGGACATCAAGTGGTGCGCCACAAGCTGGTGGCGATGGCGACCCGCATCGAAGCGACGCGCGCCTTGCTTGAGGACTTGACGCGCCGCCTGGAGCAAGGCGAGTCACCGGTGGCGCAGATTTGCATGCTGAAGAATTTCGCCGCACAGACGATGCAATTCTGCGCCGACAACGCGGTGCAGATTCTCGGTGGAATGGGCTTCATGCGCGGCACGAAATCGGAGCGCATTTACCGCGAGGTCAAGGTCATCATGATCGGCGGCGGCGCCGAAGAAGTGCTGAACGAGCTGGCCGCGCGCCAATTGGGCTGGGCCTGATCGACGCGGCAGAAAAGACATAAAGGAGATGGACCATGTATCGATCGATTTTTATTCCGGGACTGTTTGACGGCGATGTCGTCATCGTCACTGGTGGCGGCAGCGGCATCGGGCGCTGCGTCGCGCATGAACTGGCCGCGCTCGGCGCCACCGTGGCGCTGGTCGGCCGCACGCCTGAAAAGCTCGACACCGTCGCCCAGGAAATCAGGGAAAGCGGCGGTCGCGCCGATCCGTATCCGTGCAATATTCGCGATGAAGAAGCGGTCACGGCGCTGATCGCAAAAATCGTGGCGGCGCATGGAAAGGTGGATGCGCTGGTCAATAACGCGGGTGGCCAGTTTCCGTCTCTGCTCAAGGATACTTCCCGCAAGGGATGGGAAGCGGTGCTGCAGACGAATCTGACCGGCGGCTTCCTGATGGCACGCGAATGCCTCAATCAATCGATGCAAAAAACCGGCGGCGCGATCGTCAACATCGTGGCCGACATGTGGGGCGGCATGCCGGGCATGGGCCATTCCGGCGCAGCGCGCGCCGGAATGGTCAACTTCACTGAAACCGCTGCGTTCGAGTGGGCCACCTACGGCGTGCGCGTCAATGCCGTGGCGCCGGGCTATGTCGCCTCGTCCGGCCTCGATGCGTATCCGCCCGAGGTGCGCGATTTCATCCTGCAAGCAGGCAGTAACTTGCCGCTGCAGCGCATGGCAACCGAGGCGGAAATATCCGCACCGATCGTGTTCCTGCTGTCGAAGGCGGCCAGCTTTGTCACCGGCACCGTATTACGCGTCGATGGCGGCCGGCCGACCGTGCGGCTCGGATTTCCATTGGACGCGCAACGCAAGGTGGCGCCGTTCAATGGCTTCCACCTGGCCCGTCTCCCCAAGATACTGCAGCGTAAAGAGCAGGACAGGGAGCAAGGCAGCGAGCAAGGCAGGGAGAAAAACTAATGCCGCAGATCGAATCACGCGTCGTTCCGCAAAGCGAACTGTTTCAACAGAACCGCGCAGCGTTGCTGACGCAGGTCGCGCAGCTGCGCGCGCTCGAGCAGCGCGCCCGGGAGAAGTCGGAAGCATCGCGCCCGCGCTTTGAGAAGCGAGGCCAGATGTTGCCGCGCGACCGGCTCGGCCGGCTGCTCGATCCGGGTGCGCCGTTCCTGGAATTGTCGACGCTGGCCGGCTACTGCCTCGACAAACCCGATCCGGCCAAGTCGATCCCGGGCGGCGGCATCGTGGTCGGCATCGGCTACGTGAGCGGCGTGCGCGCGATGATCGTGGTCGATGATGCGGGCATCGATGCCGGCGCGGTGCAGCCCATGAGCATCGAGAAATTCCAGCGTGCGCAAACGATTGCGCTCGACAAGAAGCTGCCTTTCATTCATCTGGTGGAAAGCGCCGGCGCCAATCTGTTGAACTACAAGGTCGAAACCTTCATTCTCGGTGGCAGCATTTTTTACTGGCTCGCGCGCCTCTCCGCAGCCGGTCTGCCGGTGATCACCGTGGTCCATGGATCGAGCACGGCAGGCGGCGCGTACATGCCGGGGATGTCCGATTATGTGGTGATGGTGCGCGATCGCGCCAAGGCGTTCCTGGCCGGGCCGCCGCTGCTGATGGCCGCCACCGGCGAAGTGGCGACCGAGGAAGAATTGGGCGGAGCGGAAATGCACGCCACCACCTCCGGGCTGACCGAATACCTGGCGGAGGATGATGCCGATGCCTTGCGCATTGCGCGCGACCTGGTCGCGGCGCTCGACTGGAATCGCGAGCTGCCGTACGTTCCCCGAGACTTCGCGCCGCCGCGCTACGATGAAGGCGAACTGCTCGGCATCGCCTCGACCGATCACAAGAAGCCGCTCGACATGCGCGAGGTGATTGCGCGCATCGTGGACGGCTCGGATTTTCTGGAATTCAAGCCCGACTATGGCCCTGCCACCGTGACCGGGCACGCGGCGGTGTGCGGCATGCGGGTCGGAATCATCAGCAACAACGGGCCGCTCGATCCGGCCGGCGCGACCAAGGCCACGCACTTCATCCAATTGTGCTGCCAGTCGAATACGCCGCTGCTGTACCTGCAGAACACCACCGGCTTCATCGTCGGCAAGGCGTCGGAACAGGCCGGCATGATCAAGCATGGCGCGAAGATGATCCAGGCGATGTCCAACGCCAGCGTGCCGCGCATCACCTTCCATTGCGGCGCTTCGTTCGGCGCCGGCAACTACGGCATGTCGGGGCGCGGCTATTTTCCCGATTTTTGCTTCAGCTGGCCCAATGCGAAAACCGCGGTGATGGGCCCGGAACAGGCAGCCAACACCATGGCCATCGTGATGGAAGCCGGCATGCGCCGCAAGGGGCTGGCAGTCGACCAGAACGCCATCGACGGCATGCGCACGATGGTAATTGACACCTTCGAGAAACAGACCAGCGCGGCGCACATCTCGGCACGCTTGCTCGACGACGGCGTGATCGATCCGCGCGACACGCGCAAGGTGCTCGCTTTCGTACTCTCGATTTGCGACGAAGGCCGTCGCCGCGCACTCCATCCGATTCAATTCGGCGTTGCTCGCCCGTAGTTCCCCACCATTCAAATACAGGAGATCACCATGCAATACACGCATGAACACAACGAACTGAAGCGCAACGTGAAGCGCTTCATCGACAGTGAGATTAATCCGTTTGTCGATGAATGGGAAGCGGCCGAGATTTTTCCGGCCAAGGAATTATTCAAGAAAATGGGCGATCAGGGGTTTCTTGGCATTTCCAAGCCGGTTGAATTCGGCGGCATGGGGCTCGATTATTCCTACTCGGTGGCGATGGCGGAAGCGCTCGGCGACATCCGCTGCGGCGGCGTGCCGATGGCGATCGGCGTGCAGACCGACATGGCGACGCCGGCATTGGCCCGCTTCGGCTCGGATGCATTGCGCCGGGAATTCCTGGCGCCCGCCATCAGCGGCGACGCGGTGGCGTGCGTCGGCGTTTCCGAGGCCGGTGCCGGCTCCGATGTCGCGGCCATCAAGACCACGGCGCGCAAGGATGGCGATGATTACGTGATCAACGGCAGCAAGATGTGGATCACGAATAGCCTGCAGGCGGACTGGATTTGCTTGCTGGCCAATACCTCGGACGGTTCACGCTACACCAACAAGTCGCTCATCATCGTGCCGATGAAAGCCAAGGGCGTGTCGATCGCCAAGAAAATCA
>DHXL01000313.1:0-1325 GCA_002415335.1 Oxalobacteraceae bacterium UBA5157 | reverse complement strand
GGCTTCATGTACCAGATGCTGCAATTTCAGGAAGAGCGCATGTGGGGCGCCGCCAATTCGTCGCAGGGCATGATGAACTGTATCGACCTGACGATCGACTATGCGCGCGAGCGCAACGTATTCGACATGCGGCTGATCGACAACCAGTGGGTGCATTTCAAGCTGGCCGAACTCAAGACCGAAGTCGAGTGTCTGCGGGCGCTGGTCAACCGCGCTTGCGAGTTGTATATCACGGGCCAGGATGTCACCGAACTGGCGTCCATGGCCAAGCTCAAGGCGGGCCGGCTGGCGCGCACCGTTCCCGATACCTGCATGCAGTTCTGGGGTGGCATGGGCTACACCTGGGAAAACCCGGTATCGCGCTTTTTCCGCGACGGCCGTCTGACCTCGATCGGCGGCGGCGCGGACGAGGTGATGCTGGGCATCATCTGCAAATACATGCACATCCTGCCGGCCAAGAAGAAGGCTTAAGTTGCGTGCTGCGTTGCGTCCTGAATCCCATGCTGGGTGCATCCTGAATTGCATTTACTGCGCGCGGCAGCCAGCGCTTGCCGCGTCTCGAACAACTACGTGATCATCTCATGACAGCCAATCGCTTCAAGTCGGTCCTGATTGCCAATCGCGGCGAAATCGCGTTGCGCATCATGCGCAGCGCCCATCGTCTCGGGTTCCGCACCGTCGCGGTTTATTCGGACGCCGATCGCAGCGCGCCGCATACGCGGGCGGCCGATCTGGCGGTCCACATCGGCGCCGCGCAACCGGCCGCATCTTACCTGAATAGCCAGGCGCTGATCGAGGCCGCGCGCCAGAGCGGTGCCGATGCGGTGCATCCGGGCTACGGCTTCCTGGCCGAGAATGCGGACTTTGCACAGGCTTGCGCAGATGCCGGGTTAGTCTTCATCGGTCCATCGGCCTCCGCCATTCTCGCGATGGGCAACAAGGCCGGCGCCAAGCGCTTGATGACGGACGCCGGCGTGCCGTGCGTGCCCGGCTATCAGGGCGAGGATCAATCCGATGCACGCATGAAAAAAGAAGCCGGCAGCATCGGCTATCCGGTCATGATCAAGGCGGCGGCCGGCGGCGGCGGACGCGGCATGCGGCGCGTCGATCATGCCGACGGTTTCCTGGCGGCCCTGCATTCCGCACGCTCCGAGGCCGAGCATGCCTTCGGCAGCGGCGAGCTGATCCTCGAAAAAGCGATCGTCGAGCCGCGCCACATCGAGATCCAGGTATTCGCCGACATGCATGGCAACGTGGTGCATCTCGGCGAACGAGACTGCTCGGTGCAGCGCCGCCATCAAAAGCTGATCGAGGAATCGCCTTCG
>DHXL01000263.1 GCA_002415335.1 Oxalobacteraceae bacterium UBA5157 | reverse complement strand
CCCCCCCCCCCGACTTGCGGCGATCAGCGTCGCCAGAAGAGCGGCGGTCATGTATCTGTCTGTCCATTTGGATTAGTCCGATTAAGTTGCAGAAACTTGATGGATTGGATCAATAGTATCGGAAATCATCCATTTTCGCCGCTGACAACTCTACTAGCGTGATAAGTTGCCTGCTGGCCTAATCGTTTTCGTTGCCTGCACACCCATATTTATGGGATGCGTGCCCGCTTTGAAGCTGAAGCTTGATTAGCGGCTCTTGGCGGACTGCAGAAATGGGTCAGGTATTGCCTACCAGAAAAGTTAAGGAAATCCGACCAAATGCAAGCGCCGATTTCCCGATGCTCGGTTTCAGTTCGGCGAAGTTCAGCGGTAACTCGTTGATCCAGTTCAATTTTTCTGAAGTTTGACCGCAGCACCGGCCATAGAGGTTCGGCATAGGTTCGGTCGGCAACGGGCGCCAAATCAGTAAGCAGGAAAACCCTTACAAATCTTCAGCTTGCAAAGTATAAATTTCTGGGTGGCTCGTTCTGTTAATCCGCAGGTCCCTGGTTCGAGTCCAGGTCGGGGAGCCAGTAATTACAAGCACTTAGCCCAGCCCACAAGGTTGGGCTTTTTGCTTTCTGGCCGCATGGCTATCGAAGGCAGCTCTGCAGGATTGATAAGAACGTTCATTGTTTAGAAACACCGCTCTTCGCTGAAACAGGCTCGTTTTTTCGAGCGCCCCTCAAATTCAGAAAAAAAAGTCCGACCTGTAACCCAATGAGCGCGTAGGCCCCATCCTGCCAGCCCCAAAGCACCCACAATGCATTGCTCAGGATGAAGCACCAAAACCCGAAACTTCGCTTTCGTTTCGACTGAGACGCGACAAGCCATGCGGCAATCAGCGTTGCAACCATGGCGGGCCACTGCAAAGCCGTTAGAGCGGAATCGAGCAAGCGAGCTTCTCCTGATGCCTACTGCTTTCTATTACGGACACGGTGGTCGATATCGTCAGCCACATTACAATCCTGCATTCCTGACGCAGATCTGATCTCGGATATACGGCGATTTCATGAATGGTGGATACCGCAGGCCCAACAGTCGCCTGATTTCAGGCGCGAGCACGTCGGCTAGCTTCCGGTCTGTCAGATACCTGCCTTGCAAGGCCGTCAGCGTTCCCCACGGCACATGATGCAAGCAGGTCGCGTCTGACGATCGCAGCCTGCTTGGATGCGCCGCCGTTGGGCGGGCGCATATCGTCAGATTAGTATTTTTTTGCGACGTCCTGGGCGACTTCTTTGGCATCCCCAAACGACTTCTCAGCTTTTCCCGTGACCTGCTTTTGCAAACCCTTCACCTGCTGCTCTTTGCTGCCGACTAACTTTCCGGCACCCTGTTGAATTTTTCCAGCCACCTCTTTGGAAACGCCTTTGACTTGATCTTTGTTCATGATTGTTTCTCCTGTTGATGATGAAAGCTTGTTGAGTCGTCTCTTGTTTCTTGACGGAATTGTCAGCACGACGCCGATAATGATTGGTGAAATTGATTGTTGGCGTGAGCGATTAGTGCATAACGAAATAGATCAAGACCAACACGACCATCGGTACTCCCAAGATCCAGCCCAATACATATTTTCCCATGACAGTTCTCCTACTGAACACTATGTGACGATAAAAGCGATGGCACGCAAATAATAAGTCTGCATATCAGGAAAAAAAAGGCTAGGAGCCAAATGCCTAGATGTAAATGCGAAACTTCGAGCTTACAAATTTCCGAAGGGAATTGGCGAAAATGCTAAATGCTGCCTCCCGTCGGAAAGCGATCAATAGGCTTCTGCCCCGTAATACGCATGAATATTTTCGATCCATGATTGATCCGCCATATTGGGCCAATGATTGGAGTCGAATCCTGGCGCTTTCTCGAAGCGGTCTTTTTCGACGTCAAGAACAAAACACTTGTTCACCGTGTCGAGCTTAAAGGCATTCCAAGGCACGGCAAACAGTTTCTCGCCAATGGTAAAGACGCCACCAAAAGAGAGGACTGCATACGCAATCTTGCCGGTACGCATATCCAGCATGAATTCCTTGATGTCGCCCAAATGTTCGTCGCGCGTGTTGTTAACATGTTCCCCAATCAGGGTATTGGCGCCCATCAATTCGGGGCCCGGGCCTTTATCTCCATTTACCTTGTAGATGCCATACGTATCGCGTGTTTCGTAGGTCATGACGATTTCCTTTGTGTTGGAGGTGAAGCGTTAGAATGAACCAACAAGCAAAGGCAATCAGTTCGCTAACACACACAATGCTCTTGCAACTAGAAAAAAAATCACCGACATATCGTGGAAGGCAAGTGATGAAAAAATGCGTCAGGCTTATTTGCAGCGCCAATAATCACCGGCGTCGCCTTCGTGGGCGGACTGTTCGATTGCAGATGCTAACTCTGCTCATTACGCCGGTCAGTCGCACATGCAATAAGCAATGGGGATATGCCACGAGTCAGGGGGGCTAGACGAAAAAGTTCTTGCCGAGATTCTTAGAGCTGGTTGTCGCACTCCCCTGTGCGCATCGCTATCTCCAGCTGTTGCCGCCGATAAATTTTTGACCCAGACTGCCGATTTTCATTGACCCATGCAGAATCCCGGAAACCACAATTGCCCGGGGATTGCTTGCCTTCGATGTGGGTCACCTAAAATCGGCAGCTTGGGTCAATCCGGCGTCGGCATCAACAGGCCTACCCATGCTTCAAGCAGCCCACTTACGGCTATGTGGTGAAACGCACAGAAAAAGTCTCGACGATTCGCTAAAGGTATCTGCCAGAACACAAAGCCATTACCTAGCCTGCAAAAGGAGTCGTCATGCCCACAGATTCATGGAGCGCAAAGCGCGAACGTCAGTACGCGCATATAAAGGAAAGTTTGCTCAAACGCGGCAGAGGAAAGCAACTCGCCGAGGAGATTGCCGCCCGCACCGTCAACAAGGAACGGGCGCAACATGGCGAGGCCGCGCTGGCGAGTGCATCATCGATCAACGACATGTCGTCTAGCCGACGCGGCGGTTTGCGATCGCATCTTGGCGCCGGCGGGCGCACATTGGCGCAGCTTCACAACGAGGCAAGCCAGCGCGGCGTGAAGGGTCGCTCCAAGATGAACAAAGCGCAGCTAGAACAAGCGCTGAACGCGACCCGCAGCAGCAACGCCAGCACCACATGAACGGTACCACACAGAGCGAGGCGCAAGCGATGCCGTCCGGGCTGGTACATGTAAGCGACAACGCCCCGGGCATTTGTCGATTGCGGCGAGGCCAGCGCTTCATCTATCGCCAACCTGACGGTCTGCGGCTCAGCGATACGCACCAACTGGAACGTATCCGAAAGCTGGCTATCCCGCCAGCCTATACCTCGGTCTGGATCTGTCCGTCGCCGCGCGGACACCTGCAGGCGACCGGACGCGACGCGCGCGACCGCAAGCAGTACCTCTATCATGCCGATTGGCGGAATGCGCGCGACGAGACCAAGTTCGATCGCATGTCAGACTTTGGGGCCGCGCTGCCACGCATCCGCTCCACCGTCACGCATGATCTCGAAGCGCCGCTCGGCTCGCAGATCCTGCACCGGACTGTCGTCGCTGCGATCGTGCGCCTGCTTGACACCACGCTGGTCCGAGTGGGCAATGACGAATATGCACGCAGCAATGGTTCCTTCGGCCTGACGACGCTGCGGAAGCGTCACGTTGACGTTAAAGGCAATAAGCTGCGCCTGCGTTTTCGCGGCAAAAGCGGCGTCACGCACGAAGTCACCCTGCAGGATCGCCGTATTACGCGAATCGTGAGGCGCTGCCAAACATTGCCTGGCCAGGAATTGTTTCAATATCTCGACGACGCCAGCGACGCCCACAGCATCGGCTCGATGGACGTCAACGACTACCTTCGCGTCGCCAGCGGCGGCGAGTTCACGGCAAAGGACTTTCGGACTTGGCACGGCAGCGTTCACGCTCTGCAGTTGTGGAGTCAACTTGAGGCAAGCGAAAAAGAGATCCAAACGACGGCAATTGCAAACCGCTTGCTGGCCGAGGTGGCGGGACGTCTCGGCAATACGGTGGCTGTGTGCCGCAAATCCTACGTGCACCCAAGCGTTCTGGCATTGCTGAACGGCGAAGCGCCCGCGACGTGGCTGTCCTTTGAAAATCCGCCGCCTCGCAAGGTAGGCTTGACACCTGGCGAACGCGAGTTCCTCATGCTATTGAGCGTATCCGCATAGGCCCATCGAGGCGAGGCGCGCTTTGCTCCCGCCCGCACAGTTTCGCAATTGTCCTGAGCTATGAACCAATCAGAATCTTGGCTGCGCCGTCACACCCTCAAGTTGCTCATTCTGTTTGGCGGCGTGCTGTTACCTTTATATTTGTTTGGGACCATTGCCGAAGATGTAATCGAACAGGAAATTCTTCCCTTCGACAAGCCTATTCTCCTTTTCGTCCACAGTCATGCAAACGCGGTGCTCGATGCGGTCATGATTTTCGTTACCCGAGCTGGCTCCGCTGCGGCGCTCCTCCCTCTTGACGTTCTGATTTTTGTTTGCCTGCTACGAAGGCGTGAGCGCATGCGTGCGGTTTTTTGGGTTCTCGCAGTGGGAGGGGCAGCTTTGCTCAATACACTCGCCAAACATGGGTTTGCCCGAATTCGGCCTGATTTCTGGGTTTCTGTTCTCCCTGAAACGACATTCAGCTTCCCAAGCGGTCACGCGATGCAATCCATGGCCGTGGTCACGGCTCTTGCGGCGCTGACCTGGGATCGGCCCTGGAGATGGATTGTGGCGCCGGTCGGAATGTGTTTCGTGTTTCTGGTCGGCCTGTCCCGCATATACCTTGGCGTCCATTTCCCGTCCGACATTCTCGCGGGCTGGGCAGCGTCGCTCGCGTGGGTCATCGGATTGACTGTCTTATTGAAGGACGTTCTGCGCCAGCGGCCTAAGGCTGAGTGAGATGCGCAATGCTGGTCCATCCGTTGGATGCGCGTTCGAATGTTTCAGTTACCGCGTGTGCAAACGCGCCCCTTTCCGGGATCCAGCTAAAGCGTTCAAGGACGATGCGGGGAGATGCTATGCGAATGAGATTGAACGAATTCGACTCGCCTCGACCGCGCGTCGACGTTGCGGTGCCGGCCTGCACGACCAGCGCCGAATAGCCGGCGATTTTATACCGTGCCGAGGTATTTCCCGCATGACTGGCATGCAGATGGCCGGCAAGCAGCAGATCGGCCCCGCAATTGGAAAACATGTTCATTGCAATCGGTGCTCTTCCGACCAGATTCCTCGCATCGTAGCGCTCGGGCAAATCAAACGGATGATGCGTCACAATAATTTTTGTGATGTGGTCGTCCAGTGCGCATAAGCGCGCGCGAGCACGCGCAATCTGAGCTTCATTGACCCGCCCGTTCTTGATCGTCAAGGAGCGCGCGGTATTGATCCCAAGCACGGCAATCTCGTCATCAATATAGGCCGGCTCAAGAACGTCCGTGATATAGCGCCGATACTTTTCGAGAGGCCGCACAAAACGGTTGAAGAGATTATGCAATGGTATGTCGTGATTGCCTGGAACAATGATTTGCGGCGTCGGCAATGCATCCAAAAACCGTCGTGCCTGCTTGAATTGCTCGGTGCGCGCACGTTGCGTCAGATCACCCGATACAACGACAAGATCAGGATGCGATTCTGATACAAGCTTGATCAACGGCGTGATCAACGCTTGGTCGATGCGATCAAAGTGGAGATCCGACAGATGGACGAGCGTCCGCATGATTGGCTTCTTTCGTATCGCCTTCTTTCGGCACGATGACACTTAAGGCGCTTGGGCAGATTCGGTAATGTAAAGGCGTTTCCATGACAGTCACTTCGCCATCCGTGGCAACCCGAATGCGCTTGTGCCGCGTTTCAATCAAAACTTCGCTCGTGGTAACCGCATCGAAGTCTTTCGCCTGGCGCAGCCGTCCGAAGAGCGCACAGAAGGCGAGCAACAACAGATCCAGGCGCCCGAAACGGTGCGTGACATACAAGCACAACTGCCCGGAGTCAAGGCGCTCACGTACACCAATATCAAAGCCTTCCATTAAGTATTCATTATTACCGACAAAGACGAATGACGTGCGGCGCTTATGTTCTTGCTCATTCAAGCAGAGGGTCAGGTTCAAAAACGGATAGCGACGCAGCGCCGCCACGGTAGCCCAGAAAAAGGCCGGCCATTTCCCTCTTCCCAGCCTCTGTTGTTGGTTACGATCTCGTACGATATCCGGGTACAGGCCGAGACTCGAATTATTG
>DHXL01000312.1:6818-15877 GCA_002415335.1 Oxalobacteraceae bacterium UBA5157 | reverse complement strand
GCGCCGCAGCGGCTGCAGCACGCGCTCGATGAACACCGCCTCGCGATCGAAAATATCGACCGCCGGATCGGTGACCTCGCCATGCACCAGGAGTGGCATGCCGAGCATCTGCATCGTTTCCAACGTCTTGGTGCACTTGCTCAAATCGCTGACGCCGGCGTCCGAATTGGTGGTCGCACCGGCCGGATAAAGCTTCACCGCGTGGATGAAGCCGCTGTCGCTGGCGCGCCGGATCTCGTCCGGCGGCGTGTTGTCGGTCAGGTACAGCGTCATCAGCGGTTCGAATTGCATGCCGCTCGGCAATGCGGCGAGAATGCGCGCCCGATAGGCTGCAGCCTGGGCGGTTGTGGTGATCGGCGGCCTTAAATTCGGCATCACGATGGCGCGCGCAAACTGGCGAGCGGTATGCGGCAGCACGCTGGCTAACGTGGCGCCGTCACGCAAATGCACATGCCAATCGTCAGGTCGGGTGATGGTGAGGCTTTGGAGCGTGTTTAACGTGGTGGGCGAGGTCATGGCGGCTCTTTCTTCGGACTGCCGTCATTTTACCCGTTCGTCTTGTCGCTGAGCCGCCTTCGGCGCGTCACCGAGCGCTAATCAATGAATGATTTTCGCCAGGAAATCGCGCGCGCGTTCCGAGCGCGGCGAACCGAAAAATTCTTCCTTCGTGCAGTCTTCGACGATCAAGCCCTGGTCCATGAAGATCACGCGATTCGCGACTTTCCTGGCGAATCCCATCTCATGCGTGACGACCATCATCGTCATGCCTTCCTGCGCCAGGCCGACCATCACGTCCAGCACTTCATTGATCATTTCGGGATCGAGCGCGGAAGTCGGTTCGTCGAACAGCATGGCAATCGGGTCCATCGACAGCGCGCGCGCAATCGCGACACGCTGTTGCTGGCCACCCGATAATTGACCTGGGAACTTGTCTTTTTGTGCGATCAAGCCAACCCGATCGAGGTACTTCAAGCCTTTCGCGGTCGCATCTTCGACTGTGCGGCCAAGGACCTTGATCTGACCGATCGTCAGATTTTCACGGATCGACAAATGCGGAAACAATTCGAAGTTCTGGAACACCATGCCGATGCGCGCCCGCAGCTTGGACAAATTCGTTTTCGGATCGCCGACCGGAATGCCATCGACCGTGATCGTCCCTTGCTGGAACGGCTCGAGGCCGTTGACTGTCTTGATCAAGGTCGATTTACCCGAGCCGGAAGGGCCGCAGACCACCACGACATCGCCTTTGGCAACCTGGGTCGAGCAATCGGTCAAGACTTGAAAATCACCGTACCACTTGCTGACGTTTTTGAGTTCTATCATTTTCTCTCCTGAATTTTATGCTCGATGCGCCAGTCTTTTTATACTCGACTTATCGAATGATCGCGACGCGCTGCTGCAGCTTCTTGACCAGCAAAGACAACCCGAAACACAGTACGAAATAGACGACCGCGACGAACAGGTACATCTCGACCAGACGGCCATCGCGCTGTGCGATCTTGGAGGCAGCACCGACGAAATCGGTAATCGACAGGACGTAAACCAGCGACACGTCCTGGAACAACACGATGGTTTGCGTCAGCAAAACCGGAATCATGTTGCGGAACGCCTGCGGCAACACGATATGCGCCATCGTTTGCCAATAATTCATGCCGAGCGCTTGACCGGCCCAGACCTGGCCGCGCGGAATCGACTGGATGCCGGCGCGCATGATTTCGCAGTAATACGCAGCTTCGAACAGGATAAACGTAATCAATGAGGACGAAAACGCTCCGACGCTGACCGGCTCACTTGCGCCAATCACCCAGGCACCGATGTAAGGCACCAGGAAGTAGAACCAGAAGATCACCAGCACCAGCGGAACGGACCGTATCAGATTGACGTAGGCGGTCGCGACCAGCGAAATCGGTTTAATGCTCGACAGGCGCATCATGGCCAGCAAAGTGCCGATGACGGTGCCGCCCACCATCGCGAGTCCGGTCAGCTTGAGGGTAAACACCATGCCGGTCTGGAATAAATAAACCCAGGATCGCTGAATGACGTCGAAATCGAAATTGGCAAACATGGATCAATGCCCTCCTGTGCTGGTGGTGCCGGAGGTGATGAAGCCCGGCACGCGCACGCGCCTCTCGATGAAGTGCATCAAATATACGACGCAGACGTTGACCAGGATGTAGAGGATGGTCGCGGCAGTGAACGCTTCGAATACCTGGAAAGAAAATTCCTGCATCGAGCGCGCCCGCGCGGTTAGTTCCATCAAGCCGATCGTGAGTGCGACTGCGCTGTTCTTGATGATATTCAGGAATTCGCTGGTAAGCGGTGGGATGATGATGCGAAATGCCATCGGCAACAATATGTAGCGATAGGTTTGCGGCAGTGTCAAGCCGAGCGCCGTGCCAGCCATTTTCTGGCCCCCGGATAAGGCGTTAATGCCGGCCGACACCTGGATGGCAACCCGCGACGAGGTGAACGTCCCGAGGCACAGCACGGCAGTGACGAACGATGCGTTCGGCAATGCCTTGAGCCAGTCGCCGACCGCTGTCGGCATCAATTCCGGCATCACGAAATACCATAGGAACATTTGCACCAGCAGTGGAATATTGCGAAACAATTCGACATACGCGTTGGCGAACCATGTGGCGGTCTTGCTGGGCATGGTGCGGATCGTACCGATGACGGCGCCGAGAATCAGCGCCATGATCCAGGCGCTGAGCGCGGTCGCCAGCGTCCATTCCAGGCCGGACCACAAGGTATCCATATAGGTGCCGACTCCGTCGGGCGACGCTTCCCAGAAGATGCGCCAGTTCCAGTGGTAACTCATATTGCCCTCGTCTCTTTGTAGAGTCGCTTATTTGATGTGTAATTCTGCGGTCGAGCATTATAGTGCGCGCGCCATGATTATTTCATGCGCTCGTGCATGGTAGCAACTTCCGTCGATGTCGGGGACGCGATGCCGCTCCGCTCGTTTGGATCGCCTGATCGGCGTGCAACGCCGTTCCGTGGCATCCAAAAAATGAAACGGGAGGCTCGCGCCCCCCGCATGGCTGCCGAACTTTCAAATCACTTCTTCTTGCTGCTCTCTTTTTGCGCTTGCGGCACCGCGGCATAGGTCGCAGGATCGCCGGAGTCGGTCGGTTTGGCAACAACGGCCTTCAGTTGTTCGCTCATGGGGATATTCAAGTTGATGCCCTTGGGCGGAATCGGCGACTGAAACCATTTGTAGTAGATGCGATTGATGTCGCCGGATTTGAGCACGTTTTCAACTGCAGTATCGACCGCTTTCTTGAACGCTGGATCGTCGCGCCGCAGCATGATTCCGTACGGCTCGACCGACAAGGCCTCTTTCGAGATCGTGTAGTCACCCGGCGACTTCGAACTGGCCGCCAGCGATGCCAGCAGGATGTCATCCATCACGAACGCGGTGGCGCGACCCGTCTCGACCATCAGGAAAGCCTCTGCGTGGTCTTTCGCGGTCATGATATTCATGCCGAGATTACGCTCGCCGTTCAGCGTCGTCAGCTGTTTCAGGTTGGAAGTACCTGAGGTGGAAACCACCGACTTTCCTTTCAAGTCAGCCAGCGCATTGATGTGCGATGACTTCTTGGACAGGATGCGATTCGCGGTCACGAACGTGGTCGGCGCGAAGGCCACCTGCTTTTGACGCTCGAGGTTGTTGGTGGTGGAACCGCATTCGAGGTCGACGGTCCCGTTCGCCATCAGCGGAATACGGGTCGCCGACGTGACCGGATTCATTTTGACGTTCAAGGCAGTCAAGCCGAGCTGCTTCTGGATTGCCGTCACGACCTTCAGGCACAAATCGATCGAATAGCCTTGATACGATTGTTTGTCGTCCAGATAGGAAAACGGAATCGAGGAATCGCGTACACCCAGCGTAATGGTGCCGGTATCCTTGATTTTCTTCAGCGTGCCGGTTTCCTGCGCCTGTGCGGCGCCGGCGAACAGGCCCGCGCCGATCAGAACGACGATTAACTTCGATAATTTCATAGTTTCTCCTATTGGAAAATTGTCCAGCCCGGATGAGCACATGCTTGATTCCAACTCGGCCATTGTCACATAGACGACTCGGCGCCCTAATCTACACCCTTACCGTCGGTTTCCACAGCAAAGGACATTACTAGTTGCATCATTGCTCAAATCGATACGGGCCGATTCCTTAATCGCCGACCTTGTCGGTCGGAAAACGCAGCGCGTCCCGCAACAGATAACCCATCGGCATATTCATGTTCAAGCCATTGGGCGGTATCGGATGCAAGAACCATTTGTCATACAACTTCACCAACTCGCCCTCGTTGATGATGCGGCCCATCTCCTTGTCTACCAGCGTCTTGAACGGCGCATCGTCCTTGCGCAACATGATCGCGTACGGCTCGGTCGACAGCAAATCACCGACCACTACAAACTTGCTCGGATCCTTGGCTTTGGCGCGCAATCCGTATAGCAGCACATCATCCATCGGGAATGCTTCGGCTTCGCCTTTTTCGACCTTGCTGAATGACTCGGCGTGGTCGCTTGCTTCCACCAGTTTCAGACCGAGCGCACGCACCTTGTCGCGATCGGTCAACAGCCTCACGGAGGTCGTGCCCCGGGTGGTAACTACTCGCTTGCCGCGCAGGTCCGACCAGTTCCTGATGCCGGAATCGGTCCGCACCAACATCCGCGCGGCCGCAACAAAGTGTGGAATGGTAAAGGCGACCTGCTTGCGCCTTTCGAAATTATTGGTGGTTGATCCACACTCGAGGTCTGCCTTGCCATCCACGATTGCAGGAATGCGAGTGGAAGGCGTCACCGGGATATAAGCGATGTCCAGTTTCGGTAATTTCAATTCGCGCTTGACCGCATCCGCGATCTTCAGACAAAGGTCGATCGCGTAACCGATCGGCTTCTTCTTGTCGTCGAGGTAGGAAAACGGCAGCGAGGCTTCGCGGTACGCAATCGTGATGGTCTGCGTTTCGCGAATTTTGGCCAGCGTATCACCGGCTTCCGCGAGCGCCGACGCGGTCATATGATCGTCGCCAAGCCGGCTCCGATGGTTAATTTCCTACCGAATGTATGCACCAATGTCTCCCCATTTTGTGATGCGCATGCCGATTTGCATCGGCGTGCAGTGCGTTCGATCGTGCGATTATTATGCCGCAAATCGAACGAGTTTCACGCCATTCCTGCGCCGGCCTGCGATCCGCGGATTTATTTCCTTTTCATGGATATAAGCCTCGCATTTCGCGCGCTTGCAGCACGCGCGTACAAGCGAGGATAAATGCGGCCGTACGCAGCGACACCTTCTTGTCTTCCGCGATTTGCCAGACCGCCGCGAACGCCTCGCGCATGATGCGCGTCAAGCGCAAGTTGATTTCATCCTCGCTCCAGAAGAAGCTCGAAAAATCCTGCACCCATTCGAAATAGCTGACCGTGACGCCGCCGGCATTTGCGATCACGTCTGGCACCACGGTCACGCCTTTGTCGCGCAGAATATCGTCAGCGCCCGGGGTGGTCGGCCCGTTCGCCCCTTCCAGGATAAGCTCGGCACGAATTTTTCCGGCGTTGACTTCGGTGATTTGCTGTTCGAGCGCGGCCGGCACCAGGATGTCGCAATCGACACCCCAGAACTGGCCGCGATCGTCCATTTGCTCGCCGCCTGCGAACGCGGCAACGCTACCGTTGGCGGTGACGTGCGCCTGTAGCGCCGCCACGTCGAGGCCGCGTTCCGACACGATCGTGGTCGCGTGATCCTGCACCGCGACGATCCTGGCGCCGGCTTCGCTAAACAGCCGCGCCGCGACCCCGCCGACATTGCCAAAACCCTGAATCGCGACGCGCGCTCCCTTGATCTCCATGCCGCGCTTGGCGGCCGCCTCGCAGCCGACCACGAACACGCCGCGCCCGGTGGCGTCGTGGCGCCCCAGACTGCCGCCAAGCGAGATCGGCTTGCCGGTCACGACGCCGGAGGCGGTGCTGCCCTGGTTCATCGAATAGGTGTCCATCATCCACGCCATGATTTGCTCGTTGGTGTTGACATCGGGTGCCGGGATATCCTTGTTGGGTCCGATGATGATATTGATTTCGCTGGTGTAGCGGCGCGTCATGCGCATCAGTTCACCCCGCGACAGGGTCCTCGGGTCGACCCGGATGCCTCCCTTGGCGCCGCCGTAGGGGACGTTGACTGCCGCGTTCTTGACCGTCATCCAGGCCGACAGGGCCATCACTTCGGACAGCGTCACGTCCTGATGGAAACGTACCCCGCCCTTGCCCGGACCGCGTGAGGTATTGTGCTGCACCCGATACCCTTCGAAATGCGCAATCGTGCCGTCGTCGCGTTCGATCGGTACGTCGACCATCAATATCCGCTTGGGCCGCTTGAGCGTTTCCACCCAGCGCGCCAGCGCGCCGAGATGCGGCGTAACGCGGTCGATCTGTTCGAGATAGACGCCCCACGGACCGATTTCGCGTTGTGTGAGATACGAGGGAATTTCGTGCTGCGTAGACATGCGTGACTGCTCCTTTTCCGGTCGATTGCGCCGCCAACTGAACGGCGGCGTATTGGCATCGAATCGTAGGTGAACGCAGTGCAGTAAAGCCAATGCTTTGTGCGCATGTCATTATGCAAAACATGCATATATTCATTTCCTGCACGGTCGCAGGCAACTTCCACTCTATTTCTTTTTGCTTGCAGCGGCAGGTCTCTTGACCACTTCGGGCGCGGCCTCGGCGCGCTGTCGCAGCAGGTAGTCCCATAGCCGTCCCACCACAAGTTTGCCGGCGCGCTGCGGCGACGGCTGCTCGCGATAGAGGCGAATTTCCATATCGACGGCCCACTCCGACTGCCCGTCGTCGGCACGCGCCAACTCCTTCTGCTGGACCTCGCGCGTGACGGCAGACTCTGGCAGGAAGACGACACCGTGGCCTTCCAGTGCCATCATTTTCAAGCCTTCGGCCATGTCGGTTTCGTAGCGCTTGTCGAGGTGCAACGGCTTCTTGGCGTCGGCAAGGATCAGCTCGACCATGCGCCCGAGGTAGGCGTTGCTGGTGTAGGAAAGAAACGGTAGCGGCGCCTTGGCGCTGCCCGGCAACAGGAAATCCGGCTTGCCGTGCTTGTCGCATCGCGCGTACGCCCGCAGCGCTTCGCTGCCGAGCACAATCATGTCGTAGCGACCGGGGTCGAGCTGCACCGGTTGACGCGGGTGGTGGTAGCACAGCAGCAAATCGCAGCCGCCCTCCACCATGGTCATGACCGCGTCGTGCACATTGAGCGCGATCAGGCGGCTATTGAGCGGGCCGAAACCGGATTCCAGTTCGGTCATCCACTTCGGCATATAGGTCAGCGATAGCGTATGGGGCACGGCAAAATCGACCGTGGATTGACCCGTCGGACGCTTGCCACGCACCAGCGCACGCGCGTTGTTGATCTGGCCCAGCATTTCCATGGCTTGTTCGTAGAACACTTCGCCGGCCGGCGTCAACCGGGTCGGGTAGGAAGTGCGATCGATCAGGTCGGCGCCAAGCCAGCTTTCGAGCGACTGGATACGACGCGAAAATGCCGGTTGCGTAACATGCCGCATCTCGGCCGAACGGCTGAAACTATGCGTCTCTGCCAACGAAATAAAATCTTCCAGCCATTTAGTATCCATGCCGCAAGTGTAGTGGTGTTCGACGCCGGAAGCAAAAAAGAGCAGTGCACGGTCGTCCTTTTTCTGATGCGTTTCACGCGACCGCCACATCCAGCGGATCCGAGCGCTCCGACGGCGACGCCAGCGGCTCATCGGCCCTGGCTTGCTGGCGCGCCCACATCTGCGCATACGCGCCGTTTGCGACCAGCAGCTGCAAATGCGTGCCGCGCTCGACGATACGGCCGTGATCCAGCACCAGGATTTGCGCGGCGTCGGCAATTGTCGAGAGGCGATGCGCGATCACCAGCGTGGTGCGGTTCCGCGCGATCTCTTTCAGCTGCGCCTGGATCGCTTGCTCGGCTTTGGAGTCGAGTGCCGACGTCGCTTCGTCGAAAATCAGGATGGACGGGTTCTTCAACACCGTGCGCGCGATCGCGACGCGCTGCTTTTCGCCGCCGGATAACTTCAAGCCACGCTCGCCGACCATCGTGGCATAGCCGTCCGGCAGTGTCTCGATAAAATCGTGGATATAGGCCGCGCGCGCCGCCGCAATGATTTCGGGCTTGGTGGCACCTGGTTTGCCGTAGGCGATGTTGTACTCGATCGTGTCGTTGAACAGCACCGTGTCTTGCGGCACGATACCGATCGCGCTGCGCAATGACGCTTGCGTGATGTCGCACAGGTTCTGGCCGTCGATGGTGACCGCGCCTTGATTGACATCGTAAAATCGAAACAGCAGGCGCGACAGCGTGGATTTACCGGAACCGCTATGCCCTACCACCGCCGTGGTGGTGCCTGCAGGGATCGTGAAGTCGACGTCGAACAGGATCTGCCGCTTGCTTTCGTAACTGAAATCAACGTGCGAGAATTTGACTTCGGCGCCACGCGCAATGAGCGGTTTGGCGCGCGGGGCATCGGCGATTTCACGATCCTGGTCGAGCAGGGAAAACAAGCGTTCCATGTCGGCCAGGCTTTGCTTGATTTCGCGATAGATCACGCCGAGGAAACTGAGCGGAATGTAGAGCTGGATCATGAATGCATTGACCAGCACCAGATCGCCCAGGGTCATGACGCCGTCGATGACGCCCTGCGTGGCACGCCATAGAATCAGCGTCACGGCCAGCGCGATGATCATCGACTGGCCGGTATTGAGCACCGATAAGGAGCTCTGCGATTTGACCGCAGCGGTCTCGTAACGCCGCAACCCTTCGTCGTAGCGTTGCGCCTCGTAATCCTCGTTCCCAAAATACTTGACCGTTTCGTAATTGATCAGCGAGTCGATTGCCTTGGTATTCGCCTTCGAATCGAGGTCGTTCATGGTGCGGCGGAAATGGGTACGCCACTCGGTCACCGTCACCGTAAACGCAATGTAGCCGACCAGCGCGACGGCCGTGATCACGGCGAACCAGACGTCGTAGTGCAGCACCAGGTAGCCCA
>DHXL01000312.1:0-6471 GCA_002415335.1 Oxalobacteraceae bacterium UBA5157 | reverse complement strand
ACGGCGCGCTGCGTTACTTTGGCAAACACGAACTCGCGCAGCTCGGTAAACAGCGTCGTTGACAGGCGCAGCGCGCCATAGGCGAGCAGAACGCCAACCGGCAGGACCAGCAGCGCGCGCGGATGGCCGGGCGTGATGGCCAGGCTGTCGATCAAGCGCTTCAACACCAAGGGCACGCCGACGTTGGCGAGTTTCGCGCCGACCAGAAACGCCAGTGCCAGCGACACGCGCCATTTGTAAGCCCACAAATACGGGAAAAAAGTCTTCAGCGTGGCCCAATCATTGCGGGTAGCTTGATTGGCTGCGGGTTCAGGGGATGAGGGATGATGGCGGCGCATGGAATGGAGTTACGGCGAGAATCGAATCGGAATAGTTTATGCTTCAGCCTGAAGCCTACTCTACGATTGTAGCCGTTTAACGAATTTCAAGACCCCGGAGACTGAAATGAGCAATCCGCATCACACCGCCCTCCCCGACGGCATGCCGCAACTGCGCGTGGTGCCGATGCCGGCCGATGCCAACGTACACGGCGACGTGTTCGGCGGATGGATCATGGCTCAGGTCGACATTGCCGGGTCGCTGCCGGCCGTGCGGCGAGCCAATGGGCGGGTTGCCACCATCGCGGTCAACTCATTTCTGTTCAAGCATCCGGTCTTCGTAGGAGACCTGCTGTCGTTTTATTCGGAGATTGTCAAAGTCGGCAACACGTCGATTACCGTCAATGTGGAGGTCTATGCCGAACGGATTCGCCTGAAAAGCGAAACCGTGAAGGTGACCGAGGCGACCCTGACTTACGTCGCCACCGATGACAATCGCATGCCGCGCCAATTGCCGCCGCTGGACGCGCCGCTCGCATAAATTTCGAGCGCCTACGCGTCCGCGATGTCCACAGGAATCTTCCCCGGATCTATTGGCCGATCGCGTGATTGGCAAAACGCGGCAGCCGCATCGGCTGCGACCGCCAGGCACATCGACGGCCAGTTACCCGGCCATTAAGGAAGCCGCCCGACTTGCGGCGGCTTCTTGTCGCCTCCAAAGCCCTTAAGCGGCCTTCTTTTCGTCCCGCAGTTCGCGGCGCAATATCTTGCCGACGTTGGTCTTCGGAAGATCTTCGCGAAACTCGATGTATTTCGGTTTCTTGTACGCGGTGAACTGCTCCTTGCAATAGTCCATCAACTGTTCGGTCGTCAATGCAGGATCCTTGCGCACCACGAACAGCTTGACGGCTTCACCCGAGTTGTTGTCCGGCACGCCGATGCATGCGCACTCCAGCACACCCGGATGCGCGGCGACCACGCCTTCGATCTCATTCGGGTACACATTGAATCCCGACACCAGGATCATGTCTTTCTTGCGATCGACAATCTTCGTGAAGCCGCGCTCGTCCATGACGCCGACATCGCCCGACTTGAAGAACCCATCGGCGGTCATGACCTTGTCGGTCTCGTCCGGGCGATTCCAGTAACCGACCATCACTTGCGGGCCGCGGATGGCGATTTCGCCGGGCTGGCCTAGCGGTGCCGGATTGCCGTCATCGTCGAGAATGGCGATTTCTGTCGATGGGATCGGCAGCCCGATGTTGCCGCTGAACTCGGTGGCGTCGGCAGGATTGCAGGTTGCCGTCGGTGAAGTTTCGGACAGGCCGTAACCTTCGATAATCGAGCAGCCGGTGACTTTCAGCCATTTGTCGTTCACGGCGCTCTGCACGGCCATGCCGCCGCCGTTGCAGACCTTGAGGCCGGAGAAGTCCAGCTTCGCGAAATCCGGATTATTCAGCAAGCCGTTGTATAGCGTGTTCACCGCCGGCAGTATGTTGACTTTGTATTTTCCAAGCTCCTTGACGAAGCCGGGAATGTCGCGCGGATTGGGAATCAGGATGTTCAGTGCGCCCCAGCGGGTGCCCATCAGGCAGCATGCAGTCAGTGCAAAGATGTGATAAAGCGGCAATGCGCAAACGATCGTCAACGGATCGTACTTCGGCTCTTTTTCCAGTGCCGGTTGAGCCCACGCATCGTTTTGCAGCACGTTGGCGATCACGTTGCGATGGGTCAGCGTGGCGCCCTTCGACACGCCGGTGGTGCCGCCCGTGTACTGCAGGAACGCGACGTCGTCGTGCCCCAGTTCGACCGGCTTCAAGGTCATGGAAGAGGCTTGCGACAGCGCTTGCTTGAAGCGCACCGCGCTCGGCAGCGAGAACGCCGGCACCATTTTCTTGACATTGCGTACGACGAAGTTGACGATCCCACCCTTCAAGGCGCCCATCATGTCGCCCATGCTCGCGACCACGATATGCTTGATCTTGGTTTTCGCGACCACGTGCTCCAGCGTGGTGGCAAAGTTTTCCAGAATGAAAATGGCCTCGGCCCCCGAGTCGTTCAACTGATGCTGCAGCTCACGCGGCGTGTAGAGCGGATTCACGTTTACTACCGTGTAGCCGGCACGCAAGATCGCCGCAATCGCGACCGGATATTGCAGCACGTTCGGCATCATGATCGCGACCCGCGCCCCTTTCTTCAGTCCTTTGCTCTGCAGCCAGGCGCCCAGTTTCTTGGATATCTCGTCGACTTCGCCATAGGTGAGGAATTTGTCCATGCACACATACGCGTTACGCGCTGCGAACTTGTGAAATGCCTCCTCCAGCAAGTGGACCAGCGAACGGTACTGTGTGTAATCGATCTCCGCCGGTACGCCTTTGGGGTACGACTTCAGCCAAATCTTATCCATCCCTGTGTCTTCCTGTTATGTTTGTAATGTTGGTTGTACAACGACAAAGTGAAGCCACCGCGGTAGCCTCCTGCCGGTCTATGGTGATGCTAGCGGCCTGCGCGTGCCGGTGCAAGCGATTTGAACAGGATTTGAGCAACTCTTCTACGCTGCCGCTCATGCTGCGACGCAGCATGAGCGGCCTGACCCGGAACGCGCTCATTTGGCTTGCGCGCAAGCGATCAGACCGGTATTTCTTGTGCCCCCAGCACGCGATTGCGGCCTTCTTTTTTGGCCGCGTATAGTGCAATATCGGCGGCATTCAGAAGGGAAGCGAAGTCTTCGCCATGCCTCGGGAAAGTCGCCACCCCTGCTGAAAAAGTGGCATGAAGTTTGAACTCGCCAAACGGAACCCGAAGCGCCATGAACTCCTGCCGCACTTGATCGGCACGTTGCAGCGCGACCGAAAAAGATGTACCCGGCAACAGCACGACAAACTCTTCCCCGCCAAACCGGCAGGCGGCGTCGCCGCCGCGGCAACTCGATCGCAGCAGTTCGCCCACGGTCTGCAGCAGCAGATCGCCGGCGCCGTGGCCGTACGTGTCATTGATACTCTTGAAATGATCCAGGTCGATCAGCACCACGCTGACCGGATCATGGGTGCGCGTCGACTGTCCCAGTTCGCGCATCAACGTTTCCTCCAGAAAGCGTCGGTTGTACAAGCCGGTGAGCGAGTCACGGATCGCTTGCTCCTTGAGCAAGTCCTGCATCACTTCGATCTCGATCAGTTGCTGGCGTAGACGGCTATTGGCATCCTGCAATGCCGCTGACGCCTGCCTCAATGGCGTGATGTCGCGCAATACCATCAACCGGCCGCCTAGCCGGGTGCGCTTACTACTCAGGGCGCTGATGCGAAGATCGACACAGCGGTCGTTGCCGATCAAGACCTCATCGTGGAAGTCCGCCATGCTCAGATAATCGGGCGAATAACCGTGCCAGGCCGCCATGGCAACCGCGGCTGGTTTGCCGAGCACGTCGAGGTGGGCGATCCCGAGTATGGTCCTTGCCGCCGGGTTCAGATCGACCAGCCGATTCTGGCTGTCCAGTACCAGCACGCCATCGTGCATGCGCTCGACCACTGCGTCGCGAGCGATCGGCACCAGATCGAGCAAACCTCGCCGAAACAACGCAGTCGATATCACGGCGGAACTGACGACCAGCCCGAATGGCGTCAAATCGCCGCCGGGTAGCGGCGATAGATGGAAGATGGTCAGGGCGTTGCCGAAAAGGGGCACCAGCGCTCCGCCGATGATCATCCCGGATTGCCGACGATAGATCGGCGGCGCGCGCAGGAAACACTGAATCAGCACGATGTGAGCAAAGCCTATCAGCGCATAAGAATAAAAAGAATGGATCCAAAATACCGTGCCGCCGACAAATTCCCCATAGCCCCGGCCCCGCCAACTGGCGGATACGAGTCCGTGATAAGAATCAGTCCACACGGCGACGTTGAACAGAACCGGCTCAATGGCGAGCAAGGCAATGATGCGTCGGGTCAGCCAGTGACCACGATTGGTGTATTGCAGCGCGAACGCCAGGAACGCCGGCGCGATCAGCACCACGCCGACGAAGATCAGCTTGAACCAGATCATCGGATCGGCACCGGTGCCAACTACCCGCCACAGAAGAGAGCACACCATCCACCAGGCCGACGCCGCCGAGAAAATCAGCAGCGGCAGCGCACCGGGGGCCTGCCGCCGTCGCCATGCGATCGCGATGGCCGCGAGTGCCAGCAGTACGCCGAGGACAAGCGCAATCGGATAGGCGTCGAAGTGAATATTGAGCGGCTTCATACGATGTCGATATGGGAAACCTTCCATTTGGCCGAGGGGGCCGCATTGCCCAATGGAAACAGCTTAACCCATTAATGCTCTCCCCGCGCCGTTCCCTATCAGGTGGCCGCAGAGAATCAATGGCCCTGTGGCGTTACCGCAGCGCCCTCAACGCGCACTGCTCGCGACGGTACTCTGCGCCATTTCCGTCAAGCGGCGATGGCGCTCAGCCTTGTCGAGTTGCGCCAACTTCTTTACCTCCGCATAGAAGGCCGGGAAGGTTCTTTCGCGCGCCAGCAATGCACGGAAGCCCGGCACCAGATCGTGATAAGTCGCAATCGAGGCCAGATGCGCATTCGATAAAGGCGCCGCGAACCAGCGGTCATAACCGCGATAGCCACCCCAGGACACTTTCAACGTCTGATATTCATCTTTGAGCGCCTGAAAGATCACCGCCTTCTGCTGGCGTTTTTCGGCATCGCTCACGTCGCGCGCATAGTTGGCTTCCAGCCGCTTGCGGTATTTCAGCAGCAGTGCCAGGAAATCGTGCTTGCGGCCCTCGTAGACGGCATAGGCGACGCGCATCTTCGGGTCGGCCTGGAGTAGCATCCAGCGTTCAACTCCGGCTTCCTCGACTGCGGTCGCGAACGATTCGTTAAATTGCGAATCATCCTGCACGTACAACACTTGATGCGCCAATTCATGAAACACCAGTCGCGCCAATTCGCCGTCCGGATAGTGCATGAATGTCGACAGAAACGGATCATTGAACCAGCCGAGCGTCGAATAGGCGGCGACCCCCGCCACCTGCACATCGTAGCCTTCATGCCGCAATTCGGCGCCATACTCCTGCGCCGCTTCCCTGTCGTAATAACCACGATAATTGACGCAGCCGGCGATCGGGAAACACCATTGCAGCGGCTTGAGCGACAGCTCGGGCGTCGCGACCACGTTCCACAATACGTAGCGGCGCTTCAAGTCGGCATAGGTCTTGTAACTGCCGTTATCGGGCAAACCCAATTCGCGCGCGGCAAACCGGCGCATCTCCTGCGCCTTTGCCAGTTTGATTTTCAGCTTGACGTTGACGACCGGATCGGCCAGCCAGTCATCGATCGGCCTGGCTTCCGCCAGCAAACTGATCTGGCCGTGCGCGGCCTGGGCGTAATAGCCCAGCGATGCACAACTGGCGACGAACATTGCGAGCACGCACAGCAATAGCAGGCGCAGGACTGTTTTCACGCCTTCTCCACCTGCACCAGCAAGTCATAAAAAGTCGGCCCGCCGCCCATGTCGGTCAGCCGCTGGCTGGTGACCTCATTTGCATTCTTGCCGTCGGCCGTCAATTTTTTCCACCAGATTGACAGGCCGACGACCAAGCCGATACGCGCCCGGTCGGTGACACGCGCTTTCGCGATGAACGAACCGCGATCGTTGAAGATCCGTACCGCATCGCCGCTCGCGATCCCACGCACCGCGGCATCGTCCGGATGCAAGTCCAGATGCGGCTCGCCTTCGGTGCTGCGCAGGCTTTGCACATTGATGAAGGTGGAATTGAGAAAATTACGCGCCGGCGGCGAGATCATCGCCAGCGGATACTTTGCGGCCAACAGCGGATTGCTGGCCCGCGATTCGTAGGGCGCGATATAGGTCGGCAACGGATCGAGGCCATCCGCCAGCATGCGCGCGCTGTAGAATTCGCATTTACCGGATGGGGTCGGGAATCCGCCATCGGCAAACGGCGCATCCGGCATATTCAGCTTTTGCCAGCCTTTTTGCTTCAGCGCGTCCCAGTCGAAATGGACCGCGCGTACGTCGTCACGCTTGAATGCCTGCGCCGCGATGGCATCATCGCTTTCCTTGAAACAAGGGTCGTCATAGCCCATGCGCGCGGCCAGCAATCGAAATATCTCGGTATTCGGCTTGGCTTCGCCGAGCG
>DHXL01000230.1:34119-39266 GCA_002415335.1 Oxalobacteraceae bacterium UBA5157 | reverse complement strand
GGCACCTCGATCAAGCTGGAGCCGCTGGAGCGCTCGCATAATGGGCGCCGGGTCGGCGTGAAGAACTTCGACCCCTGCACGATCCTGCTCAACAACGACCTGTCGTCCGGCCTGCCGCCGATACTCGAGGGTTTGCACGAGCAAAACCTGCTGCCGCCGCTGCACGCCGGCTGGGCAGTCCGGCGCAAGAGCAACCACTTCGCCGCTTACGACGACGTCGCGAAAAAATTCTCCAAGCTGATCGATGTCGACCCGTGGATGCTCAATCCCTATTTCGGGAAGTGCGGCGAAATCAATTTCCAGGAGCGCACCGGCGAAGAATGCCTGGCGGCCAATGTTGATACGCTGCTGGCAAAAATTCGCAAGAAATACAAGGAATATGGCATCAAGGAAACCCCGTTCGTGATCGTCAAGGCCGATGCCGGCACCTATGGCATGGGCATCATGACCATCAAGGACGCGAGCGAGGTCAAGGATCTCAACCGCAAACAGCGCAACAAGATGTCGGTCGGCAAAGACGGACTGGAAATTACCGACGTGATCATCCAGGAAGGCGTGCACACGTTCGAGCACATCAATGACGCGGTGGCCGAGCCGGTGGTGTACATGATCGACCGTTACGTGGTCGGTGGTTTCTATCGCGTGCACGCCGAGCGCGGCGTCGATGAAAATCTGAACGCGCCAGGCGCACATTTCGTGCCGCTCGCGTTCGCGCAGCAGCACACGCTGCCAGATGCGCAGGCCAAGCCCGGCACGACCGCGCCGAACCGTTTCTACATGTATGGCGTGGTGGCGCGCCTGGCGTTATTGGCCGCATCGCTGGAACTGGAAAAAACCGATCCTAATCCGGAAATATATTGAGAATTGCGGCTCGAGCCGGCGCGGCGCCGCAGCATGTCACGCCATGTCGGCCGCGCGTGGCGGGGCTCTGTCCCGAACCGATCAGGAAACTTGTTGCGTAGAGTGGGGCGCAGCAACCAAGCCATCCTAGAGGTGGTACTCCGTCCCCCACACCGAATAAAATATGAAAATAGCCTTTCTCGCCGATCCGCTGACCGGTTTCAAAACCTACAAGGACTCCACCTACGCGATGATGGTCGAGGCCGCCAGGCGCGGCCATGCGGTCTACGCGTTCGAGCAAAAGGACATGGCGTTCGAGCGCGGCGCGGTGGTCGCCAACGCGGCCCGGATCACGCTGACCGGCGACGCGATCGACTGGTATCGTGCCGAAGCGCAAGCGGCCATGCCGCTGACCGGCTTTGACGCAATCGTCAAGCGCAAGGATCCGCCGTTCAACATGGAGTATATCTACGCGACCTATTTGCTGGAGTTGGCCGAGGCGAAGGGCGCGCACATATTCAACAAGCCCGACGCGCTGCGTAATCACAATGAAAAGCTCGCGATCTTGCAGTTTCCCGAATTTATCGCGCCAACCCTGGTCACGAGCGACGAGGCTCGTCTGCGTGCCTTTCATTACGAGCACAAGGACATCATCCTCAAGCCGCTGGACGGCATGGGCGGCGCCGGCGTGTTTCGGATCAAGGAAGAGGGTTTGAACCTCGGCTCGATCATCGAAACCCTGACCGCCAACGGCGAGCAGACCATCATGGCGCAGCGCTTTATCCCCGAGATCGCGCTGGGTGACAAACGCATCCTGCTGATTGGCGGCGAAGTCGTGCCTTATGCGCTGGCACGCATTCCGCAGGCCGGCGAAGTGCGCGGTAATCTGGCCGCCGGCGGGACCGGCGTTGCGCAGCCGCTGTCGCCGCGCGACCGGGAAATCGCGCAGACCCTGGCGCCGATACTTTGGGCGCGCGGTCTGCTGCTGGTAGGATTGGACGTGATTGGCGACTACCTCACGGAAGTGAATGTCACCAGTCCAACCTGTTTCCAGGAAATTGCGCAGCAAACCGGTTTCGATGTCGCCGCCATGTTCATCGCCGCGATCGAGAAAAAGATTTAAACCGATTAACCGGCTTGCGCGCCGTTCTCACTCATAGGCATGCCCACACCGGCGGCTCACATTAACCATGGTCGGAATTCTGCTCATCACACATGCACCGCTCGGCCAGGCCTTTATCGCCGCGGCCGCGCACGTGTTTCGCGGGCGGCCGGAACGACTGGAAGCGATCGACGTGGCGGCCGACCAGGATCCGGGCGAGATCAAGAAGCTGGCGGATGCGGCGATTGCCCGCATCGACGCCGGCGGCGGCGTGCTGGTGATTACCGACGTAATGGGTGGCACACCGTGCAACTGCACGCTGGCACTAGCGCGCCCGGGCCAGGTTGAGATCATCGCGGGCATCAGCTTACCGATGTTGCTGCGTGCAATCACCTATCGCAACGACACGCTCGACGTAGTGGTCGAGATGGCGCTGGCCGGCGGACAAAGCGGCGCGGTACGGGTCGATAACCGGGTTCGCCTGGCGCCATGAGTCGGCGCTCAAGAGCCATACCGACGATCTTGCATCCGCTTCGGCGGATAGCAAGTCGGCGTCCCCATGCGGGGTAAAAAATTTAACCAGCGAAGAAAATGATCGAACAAGAAATCGAAATAATCAACAAGCTCGGCTTGCATGCACGCGCCTCGGCGAAATTAACTCAGCTGGCGGCGAAGTATCAGAGTGAAGTCTGGATGACGCGCAACAAGCGGCGCGTCAACGCCAAGTCCATCATGGGCGTGATGATGCTGGCCGCCGGCAAGGGCGCGAGAGTGATGCTGGAGGCCGATGGTCCGGATGAAAAAGAGTGCTTTGACGCGCTAACGCAACTGATTCAAAATAAGTTCGGTGAAGGCGAATAAGCTGATCCGGCACTGCGCAGCAATTTTTTTGATTGACACCCAATGACATCTTTTACGCTCCACGGCATTTCAGTTTCGCGCGGCATTGCGATCGGCCGCGCGCACTTGGTAGCGCCGGCCGCACTTGACGTCAAACATTACCTGATTGCGGATGAACAGGTCGAAGCCGAAGTGCAACGGCTGCAAGGCGCGATCGCCACCGTGCACAAGGAACTGCAGACGATCTGGAACGATCTTCCCAAGGATTCGCCGGCCGAACTCGGTGCATTCATCGACGTGCATGCGCTGATCCTGTCGGATCCGATGATATCCGACGTGCCGCTCGACATTATCCGGACCCGCTACTACAACGCCGAATGGGCACTGGTCACGCAGATCGACGAGTTGTCGGCGCAGTTCGACGAGGTCGAGGACGCCTACTTACGTGAACGCAAGGCCGATATTCAGCAAGTCGGCGAACGCGTGTTGAAAGTGCTCACGGGCAGCGCCACCACGCTGCCGGCACGCGATGGCGGCGAATCAAGCGTCCACATGATCGTGGTCGCGCACGATATTTCTCCGGCCGACATGCTGCAATTCCGCGATCGCGCATTCAGCGGATTCATCACCGATCTCGGCGGACAGAATTCGCACACGGCGATCGTTGCGCGCAGCCTCGACATCCCGGCCGCAGTCGGCATGTCCAACGCGTCGGCACTGATTGCGCAAGACGACTGGCTGATTATCGACGGCGATGCAGGCGTCGTGATTGTCGATCCGGCGCCGATTGTGCTGGAGCAGTATCGCGAGCGTCAGGCCTATCTGCTGCGCGAGCGGAAAAAACTCGGGAAGCTGAAGAAAACCCCGGCCGTCACGCGCGACGGCACCAGCATCACGCTGCTGGCGAATATCGAATTTCCCGACGACTGCGCGGCGGCGCTGGAAGCGGGGGCCCACGGCGTCGGCCTGTTTCGCTCCGAATTCCTGTTCATGGGGCGCACCGGTTACGTCCACAAACTGCCCTCCGAGGATGAGCAGTTCGAATCCTATCGGCGTGCGGTGGTCGCGATGAAGGGTCGCCCGGTGACGATCCGCACGCTCGACATCGGCGCCGACAAACCGTTCGATGTCGCCGAGCAAACCGCGCTCAATCCGGCGCTCGGTTTGCGTGCGATTCGCTACTGCCTGGCCGAGCCGCAGGTATTCCTGGCGCAGCTGCGCGCGATCCTGCGCGCGTCGGCTTACGGTCCGATCAAGTTGTTGATACCGATGCTGGCGCATGCGTTCGAAATCGACCAGACGCTGGCGATGATCGAACAGGCCAAGAGCCAGCTGCGCGAAGCCGGCAAGAAGTTCGATCCGCTGATCCCGGTCGGTGCGATGATCGAAATCCCGGCGGCCGCGCTGACGCTGCCGCTGTTCGTCAAGCGCATGGACTTCCTGTCGATCGGCACCAATGACCTGATCCAATACACCCTGGCGATCGATCGGGTCGACCACGAAGTCGCCCATCTGTACAACCCCTTGCATCCGGCCATCCTGCAACTGCTGTGGAACACGATCGCGATCGGCGCCAAGGCCGGCGTACCGGTGGCGGTCTGCGGCGAAATGGCGGGCGACCCCAAACTGACGCGGCTGCTGCTGGGCATGGGCTTGCGCGAATTCTCGATGCATCCGACGCAGCTGCTGGCGGTGAAGCAGGAAATCGTCAACAGCGATCTCGGCTTGCTGATCCCGCATACCAAAAAAATCATGCGCGCCTATGAACCGGGCGTCATCGCGGACGCGATGGAGCAGCTGCGCCTGATGTGAAGAGCGCGCCGCGATTTGACGGCGGCGCCCGACTTCGCTATCCTTGAAGCACTGCGCCGATTTGACCGGTTGTAAAGGTTCACCGACCTTCGACTTCAGCTTGCGGGCGCATGGGATCAATCTGATCAGTTGGGGACAGAGTAAGGTGTAGCAGGGAATCCGAGCAGCATGCTGCTCGCCTGCGAAACGATCAGCGCCTGCAAGCGCTGATGCGCCCTGCAGGGGACGCTTAACTCTTTCCCACAACACCTAAAATAAATACGGCTAAAGCGTGCTTGCATACAAGCCCCTGAATTTAGCCCGATAAGCCGCCAGCTTTCGGGCTTTTTTCATTTTAATCATCGCGGGCCGGGCCACATGGCCGAGTCCGCAACCACGCAGAAACGAACATGGCATCTGTCGGAACCGTAGCGCCGCAATCGATGTATTTTTCCGCCCCGCTGCCGCTGTCCAGCGGCGCATCGCTGGCCGGCTATACGCTGATGTATGAAACCTACGGCACGCTGAACGCCGCTTGCTCGAACGCGGTGCTGGTGTGCCACGCGCTGAATGC
>DHXL01000230.1:30301-33908 GCA_002415335.1 Oxalobacteraceae bacterium UBA5157 | reverse complement strand
CCCGGGAAGCCGCTCGATACCGACAAATTCTTCGTCATCGGCGTGAACAACCTTGGCTCCTGCTTCGGCTCGACCGGGCCGATGCACACCAATCCAGAGACCGGCAAGCCGTACGGGGCTGATTTTCCGGTCGTCACGGTCGAGGATTGGGTCGACGCGCAGGCGCGCCTGGCCGATGCGCTCGGCATCCGGCAATTTGCGGCAGTGATGGGCGGCTCGCTGGGCGGCATGCAGGCGCTGGCATGGAGCATCCGCTATCCGCAGCGCATCCGCCATTGCGTGGTGATCGCGTCGACACCCAGGCTGTCGGCGCAAAACATCGCGTTCAACGATGTGGCGCGGCAGGCGATCCTGACCGATCCGGATTTTCACGGCGGCGATTACTACGCTCACGGCGTGGTGCCGAAGCGCGGGTTGCGCGTGGCGCGCATGATCGGTCACATCACATATCTGTCGGACGACGACATGGCGGAAAAATTCGGCCGCGACTTGCGCGCCGGCGAATACCAGTTCGGCTTCGGCGTCGACTTCGAGATCGAATCGTATCTGCGCTATCAAGGCGACAAGTTCTCCGAGTATTTCGACGCCAACACCTACCTGCTGATTACCAAGGCGCTCGACTATTTCGATCCGGCACGGGAATTTAGCGGAGACTTGACCCGGGCGCTGGCCGGCATCCAAGCGCAGTTCCTGCTGGTCTCGTTTTCGACCGACTGGCGCTTCGCACCCGAGCGCAGTCACGAGATCGTGCAGGCGCTGGTCAATAACCGGCGCAAGGTGACCTATGCCGAAATCGATGCGCCGCACGGGCACGACGCCTTCCTGCTCGAAGACGTGCGTTATCTGAACGTGGTGCGCGCGTACTACGACAAGGTCTGGAAAGAGCGCGAAACCGGATCGGACTTCAGGGTGGCGGCATGAATTTTCACGAACTGAGCCGGCTGCGCGCCGATCTCGCATTCATCGCGCACTGGGTGCGCGAGCGTTCACACGTATTGGACCTGGGTTGCGGTGACGGCGTGATGCTCGACTATCTGCAGAGCGACAAGCAATGCATCGGCTACGGGGTCGAGATCGACGATGGCATGATTCCGGCCTGCGTCGAGCGTGGCGTGTCGGTGATCCAGCAGGATATGGAGGCGGGGCTGGCAATCTTCGCCGACAATGCGTTCGACACGGTGCTTTGCCTGTCGGCGCTGCAGATGATGAAGAATGTGGAAGGCATCTTGCGTGACATCGCGCGGGTCGGACGCGAGGCGATCGTGTCGTTTCCGAATTTTGCGTATTGGCCGCACCGGGTGGCCTTGCTGCGCGGCCGCATGCCGGTGTCGAAGAGTCTGCCGTATGAATGGTACGACACGCCGAACCTGCGCTGCGCGACGATCGGCGATTTCGAGGCCCTCGCCAATCAGGTCGGACTCGACGTGCTCGAATGCGTTGCCCTGCAGGATGGCAAGCCGGTGACTTTCTTGCCGAACTGGCGTGGTAGTCTCGCGGTGTTCCGACTCAAGAAAAAGTAAATCCCGCCCGCGGGACGCTGCCATGACACCACTCGCCGCCCCACCCTGGCACAGCTATCTGAATCGCCGCATGCTGATTTGCATTTTTCTCGGCTTCAGCTCCGGTTTGCCTTTGTTCATTTTGCTCAACCTGTTGCAGGCATGGCTGGCGATATCCGGCTTGAACATCAAGGCGATCGGCCTGTTCGCGCTGGTCATGTTTCCGTACACGTGGAAATTCCTGTGGTCGCCTTTGATGGACCGCTACAGCTTCGGATCGCTCGGGCGCAGACGCGGCTGGATGGCGCTGACCCAGTTCGCGCTGTTCTTCGCGATCGGCGGCTTGGGCATGCTTGATCCGATTGCGCAATTGCCGGCGATCGCGGTGATGGCCGCGACTGTGGCCTTCCTGTCGGCCAGTCAGGATATCGTGATCGACGCGTATCGGCGCGAAATCCTGCCCGATAACGAGCAAGGCCTGGGTAGCGCGGTTCACGTCAATGCGTACAAGGTCGCCGGCCTGGTGCCGGGTGCGTTGTCGCTGCTGATGGCGGGTGTGATGGATTGGCAATCGGTGTTCTGGATCACCGCGGGCTTCATGTTGCCAGGCCTGATCTGCACGCTCGTCATTGACGAGCCAACCGTGTATGGCGCGCCGCCGCGCAATATGCGCGAAGCGGTGCTGTTGCCGTTTCGCGAATTCATCGCGCGCGACGGGTGGAACAAAGCCTTATGGATCCTCGGCTTCATCTTTCTGTACAAGCTCGGCGACAGCATGGCGGTGGCGCTGGCAACCAAATTCTACATCGACCTTGGTTTCAGTCTGGCCCAGATCGGCATCCTTAACAAGACGACCGGCTTCTGGGCCAGTATCGCCGGTGGCATCGTCGGCGGCGTCTGGATGGTACGGCTCGGCATCAATCGTGGTCTCTGGATTTTCGGCGTGGTGCAGGCGCTCGCGATCCTCGGGTTTGCGTGGCTGGCGCAGGTCGGCGTCAATCCTTTCGTGCTGGCGGCGGTGATCGGTTTTGAGGCCTTCGGGGTTGGACTGGGCACCACCGCGTTCGTCGCGTATATTGCGCGCGCGACCGATCCGCGCTATACGGCGACGCAATTTGCGCTGTTCACCAGTTTGGCCGCCGTGCCGCGCACGTTCGTGACATCCTCGGTCGGCTTTATCGTCGCGCAGGCCGGCTGGTTCAATTTCTTTATCATCTGCTTTGTTTTGGCGGTACCCGGCATGTTGCTGTTGCCGAAGATCGCGCCGTGGAACGAACGCTAGGGAAACGCAGATTTATTCGTCTGAGTTTGCCAACCGATATTAAAGCGTAAACGTTGTAGCAAGATCGCCATCAACATAGCTCCCGAGATGAAGCCAACGCCACCGACCCAAGTCAGTTTTGCCCAAGCCGAGTATGGCAAAAAGAAAAAGCGTACACGGCGCGAGATTTTTCTGGAAAAGATGGAGCAAGTGGTACCGTGGTCCCGGCTGATGGAGGTGATCGAGCCGCATTACCCGAAGGGCGGCAAGCGCGGGCGTCCGCCGATTGGGCTGGAACGGATGCTGCGCATGTACTTTGTGCAGCAATGGTACGGATTGGCCGACGAAGCGGTGGAAGACGCGATCTACGACTCGCAGGCGCTGCGCAATTTCATGGGCATCGACCTCTCCCGGCAAAGCGTGCCCGACGCCACCACGCTAATGGGATTTTGCCATCTGCTCGAAGCCAACAACTTGGCGCAAGCGATGTTGGTCGAGGTTAATGCGATGCTCATCGAGCGCGGCCTGTTGATGAGCCGTGGCACGCTGGTCGACGCCACCTTGATTGCGGCGCCGAGTCCGACGAAGAACCAGAAGCATGCGCGCGATCCTGAAATGGCATATTGCCAAGCGCCGCAAGACGATTGAAAAGCTGGCCGATGGATGGCAGAAAGATTTGGTGCAAGCCTATGAGAAGCTCAAGGCGCAAGTGAGGGCGAGTGGAGCATCCGTTTCACATCGTCAAAAATATCTTCAGGTACAAGAAGACGCGCTACAAGGGCTTGGCCAAGAACAACGCGCAGCTCAATGTGTTGTTCGCCTTGAGTAATTTGTATCTGGTGAGAGG
>DHXL01000230.1:27918-30115 GCA_002415335.1 Oxalobacteraceae bacterium UBA5157 | reverse complement strand
GTTTCCCTAGCGGCGTGATCCATGTCGAGCGTCAATTTCGCGTCGGGCACGGCCGTGTCTATACTGGTGCGTAGGGCGCCGCCCGACGCACCATAGGCAATGCAGAAACACGCGGGCGTTCTAGGCCGCGTACTCGATTGTCAACGGCGCATGGTCTGAAAAACGCTCATCTTTATAGATCGACACCTTCTGCGCCGTGGCCGCGATGCCGGCCGTGGCGACATGATAGTCGATGCGCCACCCGACATTTTTGGCCCAGGCCTGGCCGCGATTGCTCCACCACGTATATTGTTCGGCGCGGGTATCGACGCGACGGAACACATCGACCAGCTCGATTTCATCGAACACGCGTGAGAGCCAGGTGCGCTCCTCCGGCAGGAAGCCGGAATTCTTCTGATTGCTGCGCCAATTCTTGAGATCGATTTCCTTGTGCGCGATATTCCAGTCACCGCAAATCACGACTTCGCGTCCGCCGGCGCGGAGGGCCGCGAGATGCGGCAAGAACACTTCCATGAAGCGGAATTTTGCCTGTTGCCTTTCCTCGCTTGACGAGCCGGACGGGCAGTACAGCGAAATCACGCTGAGCGCGCCGAAATCGCATTGCACATAGCGCCCTTCGGCGTCGAATTCGGGATTGCCGAAGCCGACCTGCACCGCGTCGGGCCGCACCTTGCTGTAGATGCCGGTGCCCGAATAACCCTTCTTTTCCGCGTAGTGGAAGTTGCCGTGATAGCCGGCGGGCGCGAGCAGGTCTTGCGTCATGTCGGCCGCCTGCGCCTTGAGTTCCTGGACGCACACGACGTCGGCATCTTGCTTGGCCATCCACTCGAAGAAGCCTTTTTTTGCCGCCGAGCGGATGCCGTTCAAATTGGCTGAGATGATCTTAAACATGGCATGAAATAGCGGTGGGCTGGGTCGGATAGAATAACCGATTCAATCGTTGCTTGCGCGAGGCGGCCCCTGGCCAAGGAGTGATTTCTTTAACAAGCTGACGATCGGCTGAAGCGGATGCCGGTTCGCATGGCGCGATTAGGGGGCGGGACCGATCCCGATTTAAAATACTTCGTGATCGGCATTGGCTTTTCTGCGCAGGCATATTACTCTGCGCTGATCGACGGCGGTCACGCCTTCTCTCACGACATGGGACTATTTTGAGTAATTTACGACAACAATTCATCGCATTCTCGGTCGCCACCGGCGTGCTGCGGTTCGGCCAGTTTGTCACCAAGGCAGGCCGCGATTCACCGTACTTCTTCAACGCCGGCATGTTCAGTCACGGCGCCACGCTGGGCCGCCTGGCGGAATTTTACGCACAAACGCTGCTGGACTCCGGCGTCGAATTCGACATGCTGTTCGGCCCGGCCTACAAGGGCATTACACTGGCGTCGGCGACCGCGGTTGCGCTGGCCGCCAAGGGGCGCGACGTGCCGTTTGCGTTCAACCGCAAGGAAGCCAAGGACCACGGCGAAGGCGGCGTGATGGTCGGCGCCAAACTGGAGGGCCGGGTCGTGATCATCGATGACGTGATCTCGGCCGGCACCTCGGTGCGCGAGTCGGTCGACATGATCCGGGCCGAAGGCGCGACGCCGTGCGCGGTGCTGATCGCGCTCGACCGGATGGAGCGCTCCGGCAAGGATGGCGCGCTGTCGGTGCATTCGGCGGTGCAGGAAGTAAGCCAAACCTATGGCATCCCGGTCCTGTCGATCGGTAATCTGACCGATTTGCTCGAGTATATTTCCGCCGCCGGCGCCGATCCGCAACAGGCGCAGTACAAGGCCGCGGTCGCGGCGTACCGCAGTCGCTACGGAGTGGCATAAACCGATCTCCTTTGGAGAAACCGATGAGACGTACGCTCAGGACCGCGATTGTGCCGCTTTCGTTATTCGCATTGTCGATTGCGCATGCTCAGACGACCTACCTGTATCTGTGCAAGGATGCCGGCGGCCGCACCTTCACGTCGGATCGCCCGATACCGGAATGCGCCAATCGCGCCGTCAAGCAACTCGACCGGACCGGGATGGTGAGGCACGAAATTCCGGCGCCGCTGACTCCGGAACAAAAGCGCGAACAGAAATTGAAAGAGGATCAGGCCAAAGCCGATGCGCTCGCGCTCGAGGAGCAAAAACAAAACGATCGCTTGATCCTGGCACGCTACCCGAAAGAAAAAGATATCGAGGGCGCGCGCGCGCGTGCGCTC
>DHXL01000230.1:27068-27736 GCA_002415335.1 Oxalobacteraceae bacterium UBA5157 | reverse complement strand
CAGACGCAGGCCAAGGCTAACGCGAAACCGAAAAGAGCGGGCACGCCGTCATCCGCCGTGACGCGCAAGATCGACGATGTCGAGCAGGCGATCCAGACCGCCAGGAAGGGTGTCCAGGAGCGGGAGGCCGAACTGGTGCAGATCAATCTCAAATTCGACGAGACCCTCAAGCGCTATCGCGAAATCGCGGGCGACGACGCTGCCATCAGGTGATCGCACCCTGCGTTGAGCGTCAACTGGCGAGCTTTTTCTTCAGCAAGTCGGTCAGTTGCCCGGGGTTGGCCTTGCCCTTGGTCGCCTTCATCGCCTGACCGATCAGCGCGTTAAAGGCTTTTTCCTTGCCGGCGCGGAATTCCTCGACCGATTTGGCGTTCGCAGCCAACACCTCGTCGATAATTGCTTCCAATGCACCGCTGTCGGAAATCTGCTTCAAGCCTTTCGCTTCGATAATTTCGTCTACTAAGCTCACGGAGCCCGCAGCACCTACTGTTGAAACTCCCGTTATGGAACCAGTCTTATCGCCGGATTTACCGCGGGTCCACATCTCCGCGAATACTTCTTTCGCGATCTTGTTGGACACCGTGCCGTCGGCGATCCGCTGCAACAACAATGCCAACTGATCCGCCACAACCGGGGCTGCCGCGATATCAACGCCTTCGCGGTTCAGC
>DHXL01000230.1:14576-26883 GCA_002415335.1 Oxalobacteraceae bacterium UBA5157 | reverse complement strand
CCGGCCTGCGTGACGATTCGCTCGAAGTAGGCGGCCATCGCCTTCGACTGCGTCAGGACCGCCGCATCGTATTCCGACAAGCCGAAGTCGCGCACGAAGCGCGCCCGCATCGCGCCCGGCAATTCCGGCATCGCCGCCTTCACGCGATCGATCCACTCTTGCGCAATCACCAGCGGCGGCAGATCCGGATCGGGGAAGTAGCGGTAATCCTGCGCATCTTCCTTGCTGCGCATCTGGCGCGTTTCCTTCTTGTCCGAATCATATAGCCGCGTTGCCTGCACGACCCGGCCGCCGTCTTCGATCAGCTCGATCTGGCGCCGCACCTCGAAGTTGATTGCATCTTCCAGGAAGCGGAACGAGTTCAGGTTCTTGATTTCGCAGCGGGTGCCGTATTCCTTTTGCCCGATCGGCCGTACCGAGACGTTGGCGTCGCAGCGGAACGAGCCTTCCTGCATGTTTCCATCGCAGATGCCGAGCCAGGTGACCAGCGAATGCAGCGCCTTCGCATACGCGACCGCTTCGGCGGCGCTGCGCATGTCCGGCTCGGTGACGATCTCCAGCAACGGCGTGCCGGCGCGGTTCAAGTCGATGCCGGTCATGCCCTGATAGTCTTCATGCAGCGACTTGCCGGCATCTTCTTCCAGATGGGCGCGCGTCAGCTGTACGGTTTTCAATTCCGCCTTGCCGTCTTGCTCGAGCATGAAAGACAATGTGCCGCCCTGCACTACCGGACTTTCGAACTGGCTGATTTGGTAGCCCTTCGGCAGGTCCGGATAGAAATAATTCTTGCGCGCAAAAATTGAACGCGATGCAATCGTCGCGCCCACCGCCACGCCGAACTGGATCGCGCGTTCGACCGCACCCTTGTTCATCACCGGCAGCACGCCCGGCAACGCCAGGTCGACCGGACAGGCCTGCGTGTTCGGTGCGGCGCCGAAGCGAATCGGTGCGCCGCTGAAAATTTTTGATTGGGTCGTGAGCTGCGTGTGCGTCTCCAGACCGATGACAACTTCCCACTGCATAGTGACCTCGTCTAATTTGTTGATGACAGCGTAGCGCTCCACGCAACGCTGTCCCGCAATTCTCGTCCTGTAATCGTGGCGACAGAGCAGCGCGCCGCCTTATTCTGTCCGCAATTCCTGCCCGTCATGCTGCGCACAGTGCCGCTGCGCCGAACCCTGCCGCAACTGCGTTACCGCGCATAGCGGCATCCACCCGTCTTCAGGTTCACCCACAGCTCGGAAAAATTGGCGCGCGAGCCGCATAGGGCGGGACAATCCGGCGTCACATGCAGCGTGTCACCGCGGCGCGCAAGCTGGATATTGCAATTCAACCCGTGGTCGAAGTCATAGCCGCGACGGTCGCGCGCGGCGCGCGCATCAGCGAGCGCGACGCGCCAGGAGTTGGCTCCGGCCTCCACTTCGGCCTGCAAGCCGTCGCTCTGATCGATGCTGCAATCGAAGCCGTGCGTACGGCGATACAGCGCTGATTCCCAACGGAAGGCGTCGATCCGGCTGCCGTCGATCCGGATTTCGCCGCTGTCCGCATACAACGCGCGCTGCCCTTCTGTCTCGCGCGTCGCGCTGCAAGAAAAATGCGCCTGCAGCTGCTGCGCCTGCGCACCGGCGCAGCATGCCGCGAGCAGCCCCAGCCAGAGCGTCCGTCGTCCGAGATTCATGCGCCTGCCGGTTGCAGCAGATGCCAGTTGGTCGCTTGCTGATATTGATGCGCGACGTTGAGCAATTTGGCTTCACCAAAATAATTGCCGATCAGCTGCAAGCCGACCGGTCGTTGGGCATTCTTTTCGCCCTGGCCGAAGCCGCACGGAACCGACATGCCGGGCAATCCCGCCAGGCTGGTCGATAGCGTGAAAATATCGGCCAGGTAATTCGCCACCGGATCATCCAACTTGTCGCCCAGGTCCCACGCCACGGTCGGCGAGACCGGTCCCATGATCACGTCGCATTGCGTGAAGGCGGCCTGGAAATCCTGCGCGATCAGGCGCCGGATTTTTTGCGCTTGCAGGTAGTACGCGTCGTAATAGCCATGCGATAGCACGTAGGCACCGACCAGGATGCGGCGCTTCACTTCCTCGCCGAAGCCCTCGGCGCGCGTCTTCTTGTACATGTCCGACAAGTCCTTGTATTCGCTGGCGCGATGGCCGTAGCGCACGCCGTCGAAACGGGACAGGTTGGATGACGCCTCGGCGGGTGCGATGACGTAGTAGACCGGAATCGACAACTCGGTTTTCGGCAGCGAAATATCGACCAGTCTGGCGCCGAGTTTTTCGTATTCCCGGAGTGCGGCGCGTACCGCCTGTTCGACGTCGGCTGCCAGGCCGGGTCCGAAAAATTCACGCGGCACGCCGATTCTCAAGCCGTGCAGACCACTGTTCAACTCGCGCGTGAAATCTTCCTTGTGGCGCTCCAGACTGGTCGAATCGCGCGCATCGAACCCGGCCATCGCATTAAGCAACAGCGCGCAGTCCTCGGCCGTCTTGGCGATCGGCCCCCCCTGGTCGAGCGAGGACGCGAACGCGATCATGCCGAAGCGCGACACCCGGCCGTAAGTCGGCTTGATGCCCGTCACTCCGCACAGCGAAGCCGGCTGCCGAATCGAGCCGCCGGTGTCGGTCGCGGTTGCAGCCGGCGTCAGGCGTGCCGCAATCGCCGCCGCCGAGCCGCCGGAAGAGCCGCCCGGGATCGCGCGCCGATCCCACGGGTTCTTGACCGGGCCGAAATATGAATTTTCATTCGACGAACCCATTGCGAACTCGTCGCAATTGAGCTTGCCGAGCGTGACCATGCCGGCCGCATTGAACTGCTCGACGACGGTCGCGTCGAACGGGCTGGTGTAGTTCTCGAGCATCTTCGAGCCGGCCGTTGAGCGCCATCCTTGCGTCACAAATATATCCTTGTGCGCGATCGGAATACCCGTTAGCGGCGTGACGTCATCCCGCGCGATCCGGCGGTCGGCATCTGCCGCTTGCTGCAGCGTCAAACGCTCATCGACGTGCAGGAACGCATTGAGATCGCTGCGCTGGATACGGTTCAGGAACAGCGACGCCAGCTCGGTCGCGGAAATGTCCTTGGCGTGCAGCATTGCCGAGAGTTCTTTAAGGGTTTTGGTATGCATGGGATAGGGTCGTATTCGGTTGCGAAGGTGGGTGCAACGGGCGAATTATTCGATCACCTGCGGCACCAGGTACAACCCGTCCTGGATCGCCGGCGCCGATTGCTGGTACGCCTCGCGCCGGTTCGGTTCGGTCGCCACATCCTCGCGCAGTCGCAGCGCCAAGTCGGGTTGCAGCACCGCAATCGGGTGGTTCAGCGGCTCGACCCCGTTGGTATCGACGGCGCGCATCTGCTCGACCAGGGCAAAAATACCATTGAGCTTATCCAGGGTTTGGTCCGCCTGGTCGTCGGTAAGGTCGAGCTGGGCCAGATGGGCCAGGCGTTTGACGTCGGAAAGTGCGAGTGACATGGAGGTAGGTGCGGATTGGCGCACGGGTAAGGGTTTTATAAATGCAAGAAACGCATGGTTGGTGCTCAACACTTCTGAAAACGGCCTGTCGGACTCGGATTTTTGCTGTTTCCGCCCGCTAATTGAAGGTAAATTATAAGGTAGAATGTTCGGTTAATGCCGAGCTGGCGCCGATATTGCGCCGCCGCCGCGCTCAGAAACCTGATTCGCCGGTTCAAAGTGGCGCTGTACGTCACCACAGCACTTCTTTTTCCCGGCAATTTTTAACACGCTTACGCGCACCACTGTTGCGCATCAGGACATACATGTTTGGATTTTTACGCAGCTATTTTTCGAATGACCTGGCGATTGACCTCGGCACTGCCAACACGCTGATCTACGTCCGTGGTCTGGGGATCGTGCTGGACGAGCCTTCGGTCGTCGCGATCCGCCAGCAGGGCGGCCCGAACGGCAAGAAAACCATCCAGGCCGTCGGTAAGGAGGCCAAGCAAATGCTGGGCAAGGTGCCCGGCAACATCGAGGCGATTCGCCCGATGAAGGACGGCGTGATCGCCGACTTCACCGTCACCGAACAGATGCTGAAGCAATTCATCCGCATGGTGCACGATTCCAAATTGTTCCGGCCGTCGCCGCGCATCATCATTTGCGTACCGTGCGGCTCCACGCAGGTCGAACGCCGCGCGATCCGCGAATCGGCGCTCGGCGCCGGCGCGTCCCAGGTGTATTTGATCGAGGAGCCGATGGCTGCTGCGATTGGCGCCGGTTTGCCGGTATCGGAAGCGACCGGGTCGATGGTGGTCGACATCGGCGGCGGGACTACCGAAGTCGGCATCATCTCACTGGGCGGCATGGTCTACAAGGGCTCGGTACGTGTCGGCGGCGACAAGTTCGACGAAGCCATCGTCAACTACATCCGCCGCAACTACGGCATGCTGATCGGTGAGCAAACCGCCGAAGCGATCAAGAAGGCGATCGGCTCGGCCTTCCCCGGTTCCGAAGTCAAGGAGATGGAAGTCAAGGGACGCAACCTGTCGGAAGGGATTCCGCGCTCGTTTACCATTTCCAGCAATGAAATCCTGGAAGCGTTGACCGACCCGCTGAACAACATCGTCTCGGCGGTCAAGAACGCCCTCGAGCAAACTCCGCCGGAACTCGGCGCCGATATCGCCGAGAAGGGCATGATGCTGACCGGTGGCGGCGCGCTGTTGCGCGACCTCGACCGCCTGCTGATGGAGGAAACCGGCTTGCCGGTGATCGTTGCGGAAGACCCGCTGACTTGCGTGGTGCGTGGCTCCGGCATGGCGCTGGAACGAATGGACAAGCTCGGGTCGCTGTTCTCCTACGAATAAGCGGCAGGATGTTTCGTATCCCCGGCGTTGCGCGAATTTTCGGATTGCAAAGGCAGCGGGATGGGTGCTGACACTTATGGAGGCCGTGTCGTCGTAGCGCGGCGGCGCGAACAACCAATTAGCAGGTCTGCCAGGCGTTAAATGGAATACAGCCCACCGCCACTTTTCAAGCAAGGTGCCTCGGCGCGTGCCAAAGTGGTGTTTTTTGCATTGATTGCGATCGCACTGTTGGTCGCCGATTCGCGCCTGCGCTCGCTCGCCATGATCCGCCAGGTGGTCGCCACCGTCTTATACCCGTTACAGTCGGCGGCCTTGCTGCCGCGCGATGCGGCGTACCGGATCGGCGACTATTTCTACTCGCTCGCGGTGGTGGAACAAGAAAACAAGAATCTGAAGCGCCAGCAGGTCGTCAATGCGCAAGCCCTGCAGCAGGCGCAGCAACTGGGTGCAGAGAACGCACAGTTGCGCCGCTTGCTTGGCGCGAGCGCGCAAGTGCCGCTCAAGTCGATCATGAGTGAAATCCTGTATGACGCACGCGACGCGTTCACGCGCAAGATCGTGCTTGACCGCGGCACCCGGCACGGCGTTGCGCTAGGCCAGCCGGTGATCGACGAGGTCGGCGTGGTCGGCCAGGTCACGCGCGTGTTCCCGTTTACTTCCGAAGTCACTTTGTTGACCGACAAGGATCAGGCGATCCCGGTCCAGGTCGTGCGCAGCGGCTTGCGCAGCATCGCTTACGGCCGCGGCCAGTCGGGCGTGCTCGACTTGCGATTCATGGCCGCCAACGCCGATATTCAAAAAGGCGACGTGCTGGTCACCTCCGGCATCGATGGCGTGTATCCGCGCGGACTGGCGGTGGCTAAGGTGGTGCAGGTCGAAAACAAGTCGGGCGATGCCTTTGCCCGCATCGTGTGTCAGCCCTCGGCCGGCATCGATCGCAATCGGCAGTTGCTGATTCTGCTGGCCGATGCGCACATCGCTCCGCGCCTGGCACCGGATGAACCGACCGACAAGCGGACCGTCCGCAAGCGTGCCCAGGATGCGGCGCGCGAGGCCGCCAGAGACAATGCAGCGCCAACCAAGGGGCCCGCGCGATGAACCATCCGCATTACATCCTGCTGCCGGCCAATCCGGTATTCATTGCGATCAGTTTGTTGCTCGCCTTTTTCCTGAATCTGCTGCCGTGGGGCCATGCGGTTGGCGTACCGGACTTTGTGGCGCTGGTGCTGGTGTTCTGGAGCATTCACCAGCCGCGCAAGGTCGGCATCGGCGTTGCCTTTTTCATGGGCCTGCTGATGGACGTGCACGACGCCGCATTGCTCGGCGAAAACGCACTGGCCTATACGCTGCTGTCCTACTTCGCCATCATGATCCATCGCCGCGTACTCTGGTTTCCGGCGCTGACGCAAGCCGTGCATGTGTTGCCGTTGTTACTGCTGACGCAAGCCGTCCAATTGGTGGTGCGCTTGACGGTGAGCGGGAAATTCCCCGGCTGGCTGTATTTTTCCGAGAGTCTGGTCGCCGCAGCCATGTGGCCGATCGTGACCTGGATCTTGCTCGCGCCGCAACGGCGCGCGATCGATCACGATGAGACGCGGCCGATCTGATGCGCGCCACGCTCGCCGTGACGGAACCAGCACATGACTGAATTCAAGAACACCGAACGCGAATTGCATTTTTTCCGCCTGCGCCTGTCAGCGGTAGGCGCGTTCGTGTTCATCTGTTTCGGCTTGCTGCTGGCACGGTTTCTGTGGCTGCAGGTGTACAAGCACAGCGATTATGCGGCACAGGCTGAAGATAACCGCATTTCGGTGGTGCCGATCGTGCCGAACCGCGGCCTCATCGTTGACCGAAACGGCGCGGTACTGGCGCGCAATTTTTCTGCCTACACGCTCGAAATTACGCCATCCAAGATCAACGGCGACATGGATGCAGTGATCGACCAGCTGGCGCAGCTGGTCGAAATCCAGCCCAAGGACCGCAAGCGCTTCCACAAGCTGCTGGAGGAATCCAAGAACTTTGATAGCACGCCGATCCGTACCCGGCTCAGCGATGAAGAAGTGGCGCGCTTCACCGTGCAGCGATTCCGTTTCCCCGGCGTCGAAATCCAGGCGCGCCTGTTCCGCCAGTATCCGCTGGGCGCTGTGGCCTCGCACGTGATCGGCTACATCGGACGCGTGAGCCAGAAAGACGCCGACAACATCGACGAGATGGAGGATTCCGCCAACTATAGCGGCACCGATTACATCGGCAAGGAAGGATTGGAAAAGAGTTACGAAAAGCAGTTGCACGGCACTACCGGGTATGAAGAAGTTGAGGTAACGGCCGGCGGCCGCGCCGTGCGTACGCTCTCGCGCACGCCGGCCACGCCGGGCGACAACCTGGTGCTGTCGATCGATATCGAACTGCAGAAAATCGTCGAAGAAGCATTCGGTGACCGCCGTGGCGCACTGGTCGCGATCGAGCCGGCCACCGGCGATATCCTGGCCTATGTGTCGAAGCCTACCTACGATCCAAATCTGTTCGTCGAAGGAATCGACCAGCAAAGCTGGGATGAGCTAAATACCTCGCTCGATCGTCCGCTCCTGAACCGGCCGCTGTCCGGCACTTATCCGCCGGGCTCGACTTACAAGCCGTTCATGGCGCTGGCCGCGCTGGAGCTGGGCAAGCGCACCCCCGCGACGGTCATCTTCGACCCCGGGTTCTTCATGTTCGGCAACCACCGCTTCAACGACGATGTCCACACCGGCCATGGCAGCGTCGACATGTACAAGTCGATTGTCCAGTCATGCGACACCTACTACTACATGCTCGCCAACGATCTGGGGGTGGATGCGATTCATGATTTCATGAAACCGTTCGGCTTCGGTCAATTAACCGGCATCGACCTTGACCATGAACGTGCCGGCTTGCTTCCTTCGACCGCATGGAAGCGGGGCGCGTACAAGCGGCCGGAGCAGAAGAAATGGTACGCCGGCGAGACCATTTCACTCGGCATCGGTCAGGGCTACAATTCGTTTACGCCGCTGCAAATGGCGCACGCTGTAGCGACCCTGGCCAACAACGGCGTGGTGATGAAGCCGCACCTCGTGAAGATCATCGAGGACGGCGCCACGCGCCAGCGCACGCTGACGGTTCCGAAGGAGAGTTATCGGATTCCGCTGAAACAGGAAAATATCGACATCGTCAAACGTGCGATGGTCGGTGTGATCCACGAAGGAACCGGTGCCAGGGCCTTCGCCAATGCCGGATACGTCGCGGCCGGAAAAACCGGAACCGCGCAAGTGGTTGCGCTCAAGAAGAATGAGAAATACGATTCCAAGAAGGTGAGCGAACGGCAGCGCGATCATTCGCTGTTCACCGCATTTGCGCCAGCCGACAAGCCGCGCATCGCAATCGCCGTGATCGTCGAGAACGGCGGCTTCGGCGCCGAAGCCGCGGCGCCGATCGTACGCAAGGCGCTCGACTTTTACCTGCTTGGCAAGCGCCCGGAAAGCAAGGACCAGGCTCCGACGATGAAGGCCGGCGCGGCCCCCGATCTGCGTGCCGCGGCCGCGCTGAAAGCCGAGGCAGAATCGGTCGGCGGCCCCGGGGCCGGCGCCGAAACCGATGGCAACAAGGACTGAAAGCAGATGCGATGCGCCTAACCGAACGCCGCCCGATGTGGCCAATTGTCCGATCCTACCTGACCGTGTTCGACGGCCCGTTGGCACTGATCATTTTCCTGCTTCTGTCGGTCGGGATCGTCACCCTGTATTCGGCCGGCATCGATTTCCCGGGGAGGGTCGAAGATCAGCTGCGAAACATTCTGGTGGCGTTCGTCGTGATGTGGATTGTCGCCAATGTGTCGCCGCAAACCTTGATGCGTTTTGCGGTTCCGATCTACAGCGTCGGCATCGCGCTGCTGATCGCGGTCGCGACGTTCGGCCTGGTCAAGAAAGGCGCGCGCCGCTGGCTCAATGTCGGCGTCGTGATCCAGCCTTCCGAAATCATGAAGATCGCGATGCCCTTGATGCTGGCGTGGTTCTTCCAGAAGCGCGAGAACCTGATACGCTGGCAAGAGTTTCTGGTGGCCGGCGTGCTGCTCGCGATCCCGGTCGGCCTGATTGCGCGCCAGCCCGATCTCGGCACGGCGGTGCTGGTGCTGGCGGCCGGGTTTTACGTGATCTTCCTGGCCGGGTTGTCATGGAAGGTGCTGGCCGGTCTGGTGGCGGCCGTCGGCGCCAGCTTGCCGGTGGTCTGGTCGATGCTGCACGGTTACCAGCGCGAGCGTGTGATGATGCTGATCGATCCCACTTCCGATCCGCTCGGCAAGGGCTTTCACATTATCCAGTCGACCATCGCGGTCGGCTCCGGCGGGATTACCGGCAAAGGCTGGCTGCAAGGGACGCAGGCGCACCTCGAATTTATTCCGGAGCGTACCACCGACTTCATCTTTGCCGTATATTCGGAAGAATTCGGCCTGATCGGTAATATCGTGCTAATGATTTTATACATGCTGCTGATCGGACGGGGCTTGATCATCGCCGCCAACGCGCCGACCTTTTTCACGCGCTTGCTGGCCGGCGCGATCACGATGATTTTCTTCACCTACGCATTTGTCAACATGGGAATGGTCAGCGGCCTGCTACCGGTGGTCGGTGTGCCGCTGCCGTTTATGAGCTATGGCGGCACCGCACTGGTCACGCTCGCCCTGGGCGCCGGCATCCTGATGAGCATTCAACGCCACCGCAAACTGGTGCAGACCTGAACCGAAAAACACAGAGCGAAGGAGCGCACGATGGTTATGCGTAGTCGAGGACTGCTTGCGGCAATCTGCCTGATGGTCCTGGCGCTGGCCGGATGTGGCAGTGTGCCGCGCGCGCCCGCCGGCGACGCCGCGCCGAGCCGTCCATTCGTACCGGCCGCACGCGGCAAGAATGCACCGCGCGCCGCGCAACTGCCGCCGGCGGGCTCCGGCCGCGGCGGATATTACCAGGATGACGGGCCGGGCGACACGCCGCCGGACGACTTGCTCGACACGCCGGACGCGATCCCCGATGTCGAGCCCTATTCGACGCATGGCAATAAGCCGTATGTCGTGTTCGGCAAGACCTATACGCCGATCACCGATGGCCGCGCTTTCAAGCAGCGCGGCATTGGGAGCTGGTACGGCAAAAAATTCAATGGCCAGAAGACCTCATCCGGCGAGCGTTACGATATGTACCAGATGAGCGCGGCCCATCCGACCTTGCCGATTCCTTCGTATGCGCGCGTCACCAATCTCGACAATGGCGTACAAGTGATCGTGCGCGTCAACGATCGCGGACCGTTTCACTCCGGCCGGATTATCGACTTGTCTTATACCGCCGCGCTCAAACTCGGCTATCTTGGCAAGGGCAGCGGCCGGCTCGAAGTCGAACGCCTGCTGCCGGACGAAATCGAGCGCATCGTGCGCGAGCAGCAAGCTCCGGCGCAGCGCGTGGCCGAAACGACACCTGTGCCGGTAGAGCCGCCGCCTGCGATTGCGGCGGCGACGCAGACGACCGGGACGATGGCGCTCGGAGCGCCGCTGCCGCCCATGATTCCCGAGACGAGCGCCGCGCCGGCCCCGCTTGCGATCACCAACGACGCCGGCGCCGGCGGCTTCTACCTTCAATTTGGCGCCTACGAGGAAGCCGCCAATGCCGAGGCGGTACGGGCGCGCTTGCTGCAAAACTGGGCCGGCTTGCCCCCGATTGAAGTTGCACCTTACGGCGTATTTTACCGGTTGTACGGCGGCCCCTTCGCGAGCCGCGCCGAGGCATCCTTCGCGGCGCAGCAAGTGCAGGATGCGGGGTTATCCAAGCCGCTCATCGTGCAGCGTTGAACCGGTCGCGAGGCGGTTATCCCTTGAGCTGCAGCGCCCGCTCGTACAGCGCATTCTTTTTTCGTCCGGTGATCTGCGCCGCCAGCGCGGCGGCCTGCCTGACCGGGCATTCCGTCAGCAGGATCGAGAGCACCCGATCCGCTTCGGCGCTGTCGGCGTCGGCCTCGGTGGGGGCGCCCTCGAGCAGAATCACGAACTCGCCTTTTTCCCGATGCGGATCCGCCTTCAGCCAAGCCGCTGCCTCGGACAACGGGCCGCGATGGATTTCCTCGAACAGCTTGGTCAGCTCGCGCGCGAACACGACTTGACGGGATGGCTCGAACATTGCCGCCAGCGCGTCGACCGCTTCAGTGATCCGATGCGGCGCCTCGTAAAAAACCAGCGTCGCCGCAATTCCGCGCAAGCCGGACAGCAACGTCTCGCGCTGGCCGGCCTTGGCCGGCAAGAAGCCGACAAAATAGAACCGCTCGTTCAGCAGCCCGCTGGCAGACAGCGCACTGATCGCCGCCGATGCGCCCGGCAGCGGCATCACGCGAAAGCCGGCACTGCGCACGGCATCGACGATGCGCGCACCGGGATCCGATACGGCCGGCGTGCCGGCGTCGGAAACCAGCGCGATGCGTTGGCCTGCCTGCAGCCGCGCAATCAACTTGTCGGCCACTTCGCGCTCGTTGTGCTGGTGCGCGGCGATCAGGTTTTTCGACAGGCCGTAGCGGGTTAGCAGATGCGCGGTGTTGCGGGTGTCCTCGCAGGCCACCGCATCGGCAATTGCCAACACGTGCAACGCGCGCAAAGTAATATCGCCGGCGTTCCCGATCGGGGTGGCCACCACATATAATGTCGAGGCTGGATAGGTTTGCTGCGTCACCTCGTGCATGCATGAGGTGACCGCGGAGGCCGGGGCATTGGAATTAGGTTGGGTCATTGGGAGGCGGCGATGTGGCGTGAAATGGCGAAAGGACTGGTGCTGGCAGCAGTACTCAGTGGATTGTGCCCTTCTACGCAGGCAATTACAACCACGATGCCGATTGCGCAAGCGGCGCCGCCGGGCACGGCTGCGGACCCGGATCGGCCGCCGCCAAGAGTCCGCATGGCACTCCTGTTGCCGTTGCGCTCAGAGAGTCTCGGACCGGCCGCGGACGCCGTCCGGGCCGGCTTTTTGGCGGGCTACGCGCACGAGATGGATGGCGTGGAGGTCAATGTGGTCGAGACCGACGACAGTGCGTCCGGCTTGATCACCGGCTACGCCGATGCTGCTGCACACAACGATATCGTGATCGGCCCGCTGTCGCGCAGTGGCGTCACGCTGATCGCGCGCGGCGATGTCGTGCGCAAGCCGACCATCGCGTTGACGCAGCCCGATGTCGGCCCCGACGGGTTGGTGTTGCCGCCGCAGCTGCTGGTGATGAGTCTGTCGATCGAGGACGAGGCGCGCCAGATCGCCGCCGAGGCCTGGGCCGACCGGAAAGCACCGAATGCGCTGGTCGTTTCCACCGGCGTTGCGTGGCAGCGTCGCGCCGCCAAAGCATTTGCGGCGCAATGGCAACGGCTGGGGCAGGAGCCGCAAGTTGTCGAGCTTAGGTCCAGCGGCGGCTATCTCGACCCGAACGGTCTTGAGCAGTTGCGC
>DHXL01000230.1:4038-14517 GCA_002415335.1 Oxalobacteraceae bacterium UBA5157 | reverse complement strand
GTTCTTGAGCAGTTGCGCAAGCGCGTCCAGAACGATAAACCGGCGCTGGTGTTCGTCGCCCTCGACGCCGCGCAGGCGCGGCAGTTGCGCAGCGCGATCGGCAATGATGTCGCGCTGTACGGCACCTCGCAGTTGAATCCGTTGACGCGGCCGGACTGGGTCGGCGCCGAGCCGATGCCGGAATTGAATGGTGCGCAACTGCTGGATATTCCGTGGCAGCTGCAACCGGATCACCCGGCGGTGATGATTTACCCGCATCCGGTGGGGGCTGCCGACCAGAAGCACAGCGCCGACCTGGAGCGGCTGTATGCGCTCGGTATCGACGCCTATCGCGTCGCGCGCGAAATCGCCGAGGGCCACAGCGATTTCGAGATCGATGGCGTAACCGGCAAGCTGACAGTCAGTTTTGGCACCGGATCCGCGCGCTTCGAGCGTATCGAACAGCCGGCGATTTATCAGGACGGCACGGTGGTGCCCCTGATGCCGGCCGGCGCCGCGCCCTGACCGACGACCAGCCCATGGGATTATTCGACACGCCGAAACCGCGCACCGCGAAGCAGATCACCGGACAGGCCGGCGAGGACGCCGCGCTGACGCATCTGACGCAGCACGGCTTGCGGCTGGTGCAATGCAATTTTCGCTGCAAGGCCGGCGAAATCGACCTGGTCATGCAGGATGGCGCGACGCTCGTATTCGTCGAAGTCAGAAAGCGCGCCGATGCACGCCACGGCGGTGCCGCCGCCAGCGTGACGGTCGCCAAGCAACGCCGGCTGATTCGCGCGGCCCAGTTTTATCTGCAGCGCTACAAGATGCCGCCGGCGTGCCGTTTTGACGTGGTCGCGATCGACGGCGACGCCATGAATTGGCTCAAGAACGCGATCGACGCCTGAATCGGCGCAACCGAATCCTCTATAATCGCCAACACCATGACTTCCAATCCTATGAACAAACAACGCATCCTCGCCCACTTCCACGAAAGCGCCGAAGTGAAGATCCAGGCCGCCTCGCTGCTGGCACAGCCGATTGAGCAGGCGGTGGAACTAATGTTCACCGCCTTGTCTAACGGTAACAAGATTCTCGCGTGCGGCAATGGCGGATCGGCTGCCGATTGCCAGCACTTTGCGGCCGAACTGGTCGGGCGCTTCGAGCGCGAGCGGCTGCCGCTGCCGGCGCTGGCGCTGACCACCGATACGTCGATCATCACAGCGGTCGGCAATGACTACAGTTTTCAGGAAATATTCAGCAAGCAGGTGCAGGCCTTCGGCCAGTCGGGCGACGTACTGCTGGCCCTGTCGACTTCCGGCAATTCGGCGAATGTGCTGGCGGCGGTAGAAGTCGCGCTGGAGCGTGAAATGCGGGTGGTCGCGCTGACCGGCAAAGGCGGCGGTGCGATCGGAAAACTGCTGACCGAAGCCGACGTCCATATCTGCGTACCGCACGACCGTACCGCGCGGATTCAGGAAGTGCATCTGCTGACGATTCATTGTTTATGCGACGGTATCGATGTCGCGCTATTTGGGGGAGATGCAAATGATTAAATGGCCGCATGTAATGCGTCCGCTGGCGACGCTGGCTTTGTGCGGCGTCGTGGTGACGAGTCTGCAGGGCTGTGTCGAGATGCTGGTCGGCACTGCGGTCATGAGCAGTCTGGCAGTCTCGGACCGACGCACGATAGGCGCGCAGACCGAAGACAAGACAATCGTCGTCAGGGGTGAAAGCCGCATCCCGGGCGTGGTCGGCAATGCCGGGCACGTCAATATCTCCAGCTTCAACCGCAAGGTATTGCTGACTGGCGAAGTGCGGGACGCGGCGATGAAGGCCGCGGTCGAACGTGAAGTCAATGCCATCGACGGCGTGCAATCGGTGGACAGCGAGTTGGGGATCATGCCGGTGACGAGCTTCAAGTCGCGCTCGAGCGATACGCTGATTACCGGTGAAGTCAAGGCGTCGTTCGTCGATGCCAAGGACCTGTATGCGAATTCGTTCAAGGTGGTCACCGAACGCGGCACCGTGTACTTGATGGGGCGTGTCACGCAACGCGAAGGCAGGATGGCCGGCGAGATCGCCAGCGGCGTGGGCGGCGTGATGAAGGTCGTCAAGGTCTTTGAGTACATCGGTGACGACGAGCTGAAGCAGTTGCACGGATCACCGGATAAGCAGAGCGATAAAACGGCGACTAATTGAGTGTCCGCCGGTAAGCGGCGCAATCGGCGCCGTGGCGCGGATGGATCGGCTTGAATTGTGTATCATCGCTGCTTAAGCCTATTCAGGAGTCCGTGACATGGATCAACAACGGCGGGATGCGCTACGCATCTACACGGTCCTCGGCCTGGCGCTGGCTGCCGGCCTGATCGAGCCTTCGGCGGCGCTTGCACAAGCGTCGGGCAGAGCAGCATTCGATGCCAAGAGCGTCAACGAAGCACTGAAGGCGATGGGCGGCATCGTTGGGGTCGCCTCCAGGGACGTCGTGATCGATGCGCCCGATATTGCCGAAAACGGCGCGTCGGTGCCGTTCGGCGTCTCTGCCATACTGCCGAACGTTCAGCAAATTGCGATCCTGATCGAAAAGAATCCGAACCCGTTATCCGCCAATTTCCTGATCCCGCCCGGCACCGAAGGCTCAGTGTCCACACGCCTGAAACTGGCCGAAAGTTCCAGGGTGCACGCCCTGGTCAAGGCGGATGGAAAATGGCTGCTGGCGACCAAGGACATCAAGGTTACGCTAGGCGGTTGCGGCGGTTGACGAATCCAAGGAAGAAGGAATTACGATGGCAGCTCCGATGCGCATGCGCGCCCTGCAAACCAGCGGCGTGACCGAAGTGAAAATTCTAATGAAACACGACATGGAAACCGGCTTGCGCAAGGACGATGCGGGCAAACTGGTGCCGGCCCACTTTATTCAGACCGTGTCGGTCATGCACCAGGACAAGGAAGTGCTGGCGGCGCAATTCGGTCCCTCGATCGCGAAAGATCCGTTCCTGGCATTCAAATTCAAGGGTGGCGTCAAAGGCGAGAAAGTGATCGTGACCTGGCATGACAACCTGGGTGAACAGCGCACCGACGAAGCACTCATCGTATGACTTTACGATCCTCGTGTGGAGAGAAACGATGCGACGTAATTTCCTGCAAACGCTAGCGGGATCGCTGCTGCTCGGCTCGGCAGGCGGGCTCGCGGCTCCTGCCTGGGCCGGCGATGAAATCAAAGTGGTGTATCACCTGGCCGACGGCAATGACCAGGCCGAGCACGCGCTGGCCAACATTCGCAATCATTTGCGCGCCGCGCCGGACACCAGGATTGTGGTGGTTGCGCTCGGCGAGGGCATCAGGTTCTTGCTGGACGGGGCGACCGAGCGCAGCGGCAAGCCGTTTTCTGCTGCGGTGACGGCGCTTGCGGCGCAGGGCGTGGAGTTCAGGGTTTGCAACAATACGCTCAGCGCGCACGGCGTGGCCACGTCAAGGGTGGTGCCCGAGGCGACGATCGTGCCAGCCGGCGTCGCCGAAATCGCTTACCTGCAGGCGAAGCAAGGCTATGTCTATCTGCGCCCGTGATTTGCCGCAGGCGGAACGGATTGCGGATACGGCCGCACTGTTGCCGGACCGGGGGCCGCAAGTGAATCAGGACGCAGCACGGCCGTCGTGCCTTCCCGAGGCTGCCGCGCCGTGAACATCGTTGCAGATGCAAAGGTCCGCGCTACCCATGCAGGAGTGGTCGACAAGCGATGAGGCGCCGCGAATTCCTGCAAATGCTGGCCGTCGCAAGCGCCGGCGGCATGCGGCTCGCCAATGGCGCCGCAGCAACGACTGCGGCGGACGCGATGTACGAGCTGCCGTGTTTCGGCAACGTGCACTTGCTGCATTTCACCGATTGTCACGCGCAGCTGGAGCCGGTGTATTTCCGCGAACCGAGCGTCAATCTCGGCGTCGGGCCGCAATTCGGCAAGGCGCCGCACCTGGTCGGCGAGGCGCTGCTGAAGCAATTCGCTATCGCCGCGCATTCGCCGGAGGCATACGCATTCAGCCATCTCGATTTTGCGCAAGCTGCCAAGACCTATGGCAAGGTAGGCGGGTTCGCGCATCTGGCGACGCTGGTGAAACGCCTGAAGGCCAGCCGCCCTGGCGCCTTGCTGCTGGATGGCGGCGACACCTGGCAAGGTTCGGGCCCCGCATTGTGGACCAGGGGCCAGGACATGGTCGACGCGGCGAAGCTGCTCGGCGTCGATATCATGACCGGACATTGGGAATTCACGCTCGGAGCGGCACGCGTGAAGCAAATCGTCGACCACGATCTGAAAGGGCACATCGAATTCCTCGCGCAAAACATCAAGACCGCGGACTTCGGCGATCCGGTGTTTGCGCCGTTTACGCTACGTACGATCAATGGCGTGCCGGTCGCGATCATCGGCCAGGCCTTTCCGTACACGCCGATCGCCAACCCGCGCTACCTGGTCGCCGACTGGACCTTCGGCATCCAGGAAAAGGAGATGCAGGCGACGGTTGACGCGGCGCGTGCCCAGGGTGCGCAAGCGGTCGTGCTGCTGTCGCACAACGGGATGGACGTCGACTTGAAGATGGCTGCGCGCGTGACCGGGATCGACGCGATTCTGGGCGGCCACACGCATGACGGCGTGCCGGTGCCGGTGATCGTCTCGAATGCAACCGGCAAGACGCTGGTAACGAATGCCGGCTCGCACGGCAAGTTCCTCGGCGTGCTCGACCTTGACGTCCGGAACGGAAAACTCAGCGCGTTCCGTTACAAGCTGTTGCCGATTTTTTCCAACTTGCTGGCGCCGGACCGCGAGATGGCGGCTTTCATCAGCGAGGTGCGCGCGCCCTATGCGGCATTGCTGGCACAACCGCTCGCGGTGAGCGAAGGCTTGCTGTACCGGCGCGGCAATTTCAACGGCAGCATGGATCAGCTGATTCTGGATGGCTTGATGGCGGAGAAGAATGCCGAAATCGCGTTCTCGCCGGGCTTCCGCTGGGGCACTACGCTGCTGCCCGGCGAGTTGATTACGGTGGGACATTTGATGGATCAAACCGCGATCACCTATCCCTACACCAGCGTCGCGCTGATGAGCGGCGCAACCATCAAGGCGGTGCTGGAAGATGTCGCCGACAACTTGTTCAACCCCGATCCCTACTACCAGCAAGGTGGCGACATGGTGCGCGTCGGCGGATTGCGCTACGCGATCGATCCTGCGGCGGCGGCCGGCAGCCGGATTTCGGCCATGCGGCTGCGCGGCAAGCCGATTGCAGCAGACAAGCAATACCGGGTGGCCGGCTGGGCGTCGGTGGCCGAAGGCGCGGGCGGTGAGCCGATCTGGGATTTGATGATGCGGTACTTGCGCGCGCAAAAAGTCATCGCCGCACCGACGCTCAATTTACCGCAAGTCAAGGACGCAGCCGATAACCCCGGCTACTCCGCCTGATTTTTCAAAACCGGGCGCGGACCCGGCATCAGCCGATGCCGGCGCGGCCGCAGGTTCAGGCCATTTCCACGTAGGTGGCGATTCAAGAACCGTCATCTCCGCGTTCGCGCAAGCGCGCCATATTGATACAGTCGAGGCAAATTCACACAAAGTCGTTTTGTAAAAAAGTGTTTTACTGACAGCGCTTTTGTTGTCGTTTTTTCTGTCTCCAGAATCGTCCCGCCATGCATTGCGCGACGGTCCGGACGAGAAAAAAGGCATTGATGCGCAACGATTTTGTGCAGAAACAACGCTAAGACTTAGCCAAAGGCATACTAATGAGGAGAGTATTATTTTGTGCGATCGCGGCATCGCTATTGGTCGCGTGCAGCAGCACGCCACCCAATTCGGCGGAGCAAACGCCTGCCGCCAGCAAGGAGATGTCTACGGCCGCATCCGCTCCGGCATCCGACGCCGCGCCGATCAATCCTTTGACGGATCCGTCCAACATCCTGTCCAAGCGGAGCATCTATTTTGGCTACAACAGGTACGTAGTGAGCGAGCAATATCGCCCTCTGATCCAGGCGCACGCCGCCTATTTGCGCGAGCATCCCGGGGCCAACGTCACACTGGAAGGAAGCGCCGACACGCGTGGCAACAGCAAATACAACCTGGTGCTCGGCAGGAGACGCGCTGAAGTCATCAGGAAAATGATGCTCGCGAGCGGCGTGGCCGACTCTCAAATCGCGATCGGCGTCGGCAAGGAAGAGCCGCAGAGCGCCGGACATGCAAAGGCCACGCTGGCGCAGGAGCGACGTACCGATATTCGCTACGATGGCGAATAATTCCGCTGGAGGCCGCCGCTCGCTGCATGCGGGCCGGGCGGCGCCCCGTCGACGACCGAAATCGGCCGAGGCGGCATCGTGTCCGCGCTGTCCGGACTAACCCGCGGCACCAATCCCGCCGTCCAAGCTTGCAGCCTCCACCACCACGCCGGCGCCATGTGCCTGCTGGTCGGCATGGTAGGACGAGCGTACCATCGCCCCCACCGCAGCGTGCGCAAAGCCCATCTTGTACGCTTCTTCCTCAAACATCTTGAAGGTATCCGGATGCACGTAGCGTCGCACCGGCAGATGGTCGCCGCTCGGCATCAGATACTGGCCGATGGTCAGCATGGTGACATCGTGCGCGCGCAGGTCGCGCATCACTTGCAGGATTTCCTCGTCGGTTTCGCCGAGGCCGACCATGATGCCGGACTTCGTCGGCGTGTTCGGATGCAGGGCCTTGAAGCGCTTCAGCAGGTTCAGCGAGTATTCGTAGTCGGAACCGGGGCGCGCCTCCCGGTACAGGCGCGGCACGGTTTCCAGGTTATGGTTCATCACGTCGGGTGGGGCGGCCGTGAGAATTTCCAGCGCACGGTCCATGCGGCCGCGGAAATCGGGCGTCAGGATTTCAATGCGAGTGGCAGGCGACAGCTCGCGCACGCGGCGAATGCAGTCGGCAAAATGGCCGGCGCCGCCGTCGCGCAAATCGTCGCGATCGACCGACGTGATGACGACGTAATTCAGTTTCAATGCAGCGATGGTCTTGGCTAAATTCTCCGGCTCGTTGACATCAAGCGGATCGGGCCGGCCGTGGCCGACGTCGCAGAATGGGCAGCGCCGGGTGCACTTATCGCCCATGATCATGAAGGTCGCGGTGCCCTTGCCGAAGCATTCGCCGATATTCGGACAGCTCGCCTCCTCGCATACCGTGACCAGCTTGTTGGCGCGCAGGACATCCTTGATTTCGTAGAAGCGCGTCGATGGCGACGCGCCCTTGACGCGAATCCAGTCGGGCTTCGGCAGACGTTCGGCCGGGATGATCTTGATCGGGATGCGGGCAGTCTTGCCGGCGCCTTTCTGCTTGTCGTTCGGATTGTAGCCGGCGGCCGCGAGCGGCGTCTTTGTATCAGAAGTCATCAAAAGTCCATTGAAAAATCAGCCCGCAAGCTTTGCCATGAGTGCGTGAGCAAGTGCAGACTGCACGTCCACCAGTGGGATACCGACGCCCAGGGTCTTCATGTCGACCGTCGCCAGGCCTTCGTAGCCGCATGGATGGATCCAGCTGAACGGCGTCAAGTCCATCGCGACGTTGAGCGACACGCCGTGATAGGTGCAGCCGTTGGCGCGCACCTTCAGGCCAAGCGCGGCAATCTTGGCGCCCTGCCAGGGTCCGTTCGATACATAGATCCCGGGCGCGCCGGGCCTGCGCTCACCGGGCAAATTATACGCGGCCAGGGTATCGATCACCGCTTGTTCGATCGTATGCACGAAGTCGCGCGCCAGCAGGCGGGCGCGCGGATCGCGCCGGCGCAGGTCGATCAGCAGGTAGATCACTACCTGGCCGGGGCCGTGATACGTGACTTCGCCGCCGCGATCGGTCTGCACCACCGGGATGTCGTGCGCGTCCAGCACGTTCGCCGGGTCGGCGCCCAGGCCGAGCGTAAACACCGGCGGGTGTTCGACGATCCACAACTCGTCTGGGGTGTCGGTGCGGCGCGCGTCGGTGAAGGCGCGCATCGCGGCGAATGTGATTTCGTAGGGCTCGAGGCCGCGCTGGATGGAGGTTGGTTGCGACATAAGTGCCAGTGTACCGAAACCGCACCGCGCGTGCTGATTGCCGGTGCATCCGTGACCCACTGCTTGATTGATCGCGTGGCATGCCTGCCAGGAGGTGCCGTCGTCTCTGCATCACAGCGCCTGTGTTGCGCCGAAGGTTCGCGTGGCCTTTCGAAACTGGTTCTGTCCCAGCAACTCCGGCCCCATCTGAACCTCAATGATGGCTGGAGCGGATACGCCGGCGAATGCGCTCGTCGCGTATCTCCACGGCCTTGAGCGCCAGCAAGAGTAACGTCCCGACCACCATCGCGCCGGCCGCAAAGTACAGCCCGGCGTTATAGCTGCCAAGGTGCGCGGCCAGCGAGCCCGTGATTGCCGGCCCGATGATCTGGGCCGTGCCGTATGAGAGCGTCATCTTGCCCATCATCTTGGCCGGGCGGGTCGGGTAGTAGCGGCCCGCCATGGTCAGCACCAGACTCACCATGCCGATGAAGGTTCCGCCGAAGAGCAAGGCGCCGAAAAGGGCGGCAAACAGGCCGCCGACCATGACCGGCAACAAGATGGCGACGACTTGAAGTGTGGAGGCCAATATCAGCGCGTTGAGATCGCCGGTGCGGCGGGCGATCAAGTCCCAATTGATGCAGGCCGGTGCGGCACCGATTCCGATCGCCAGGAACACCAGGTTGCCTTGCCCGGCCAGCCCGGGCAACTTGTTCACAATGGCCACGATGAAGGTCGCACTCACGACGTAGCCGATGCCGGCGCAGAAATAAACGGCCATGAAAATCCGCAAGTATAGCGGGCTGGGCGGATTGTCTTCCATCTTCTGTCCGGTCGCCGTCAAGCCGCTTCGGTCCGGTGCCGGCAGCCAAAGCAGCGCGGGCGCAAGCAGTACGCAACCGAGCGCGGTGAAGGCGAACCACTGTTGGCGCCAGTCCAGCCACGGACTGAACAGCGTCACGGTGGCGGCACAGCCGGCGATGCCAAGGCCAATCCCGGCAAAGTGGATGCCCAGTTCGCTTCGGTGGTTGTGGCGGATTAGCCAGTTCAGGATGAGCCCGGTCCCGAGCAGCATTCCGGCGGCACTGCTGAGGCCTGCGATATACCGGGACAGCGCCCAGATGGTGAAGTCGGTGGTCAGGCCCATGACGGCGGTGCTGGCCACGGCCAGCACCATGCCGATGCGATAGAGGCGATCCTTCAGCACCATGTCGCTGATGAGGGAGGCGATGATCGCTCCGCTCAGGTAACCGGCGTAGTTGATGGCCGCCAGCCAGCCCGCCTCGGCGACGCCAAGCCCCGCTTGCTGCTGCATTAACGGCAGCAAGGGCGTATAGGAAAAACGGGCAACGCCCAATACCAGCACCAGGCTGAAGATTCCCGCACTGAGAACCTTGATGCGCCCGCTCCGTTCATCCATATCGGGACTGTTCGCGTTCATGTCGGCCTGCCGATCATTCGGGCACCGGGATTGGCCCGATCCAAGCTGCCGGCCGCTCGCCAACGCCGCATCGGGCGCCCGGTCAACTGAATCCGACTACGCCGTGCGGCACGTAGGGCGCTTCCAGGCTCCGGATTTCGTCCACGCTTAGCGCGATGGATAACGCCGCCACCGCATCATCGAGATGTTCGGGCTTCGTCGCGCCGACGATCGGCGCGGTGACCGCTGCCTTCTGCAGGACCCAGGCCAGTGCGATCCGGGCGCGCGGCACGTTGCGCGCCAGCGCGATTTCGGTGACGCGCTCGACCACCTTGCGGTCGGCCTCCGCGGTATTCCTATACAGTCCCTTGCCGAATTCATCGGTTTCCAGGCGTGCGCTGCCTTCCTCCCAGTCGCGCGTCAGCCGGCCACGCGCCATCGGGCTCCATGGAATCACCGCGATCCCTTCCGCCTGGCACAGGGGCAGCATCTCGCGCTCCTCCTCGCGGTAAAGCAGATTGACATAGTTCTGCATGCTGGCGAAACGGGTCCAGCCGTGCGCCTCGGCCACATGCAAGGCCTTTGAAAACTGCCATGCAAACATCGACGACGCGCCCACATAGCGGGCCTTGCCGGCCTTGACCACATCGTGCAGGGCCTCGACGGTCTCCTCGATCGGCGTCTTATAATCCCAACGGTGGATCTGGTAGAGGTCGACATAGTCGGTGCCAAGTCTGCGCAAGCTGGCATCGATCTCGGACAGGATGGCCTTGCGCGACAAACCCTGGCCATTCGGGCCGGCGTGCATGCGGCCATGCACCTTGGTGGCAATGACCACCTCGTCGCGCGAAGCGAAATCCTTCAGCGCACGACCGACAATTTCCTCGCTGGTGCCATCGGAATAGATATTCGCCGTATCAAAAAAATTGATGCCGAGCGCGAGTGCCTTCTTGATCAAGGGCCGACTCTGCGCCTCGTTCAAGGTCCAGGGATGGGCGCCGCGGTCCGGCTCGCCATAGCTCATGCAGCCGAGGCACAAACGCGAGACGTC
>DHXL01000230.1:2970-3800 GCA_002415335.1 Oxalobacteraceae bacterium UBA5157 | reverse complement strand
GCGGCGCCGCAGCGGATCTTGTGCATCGGCGCCGCTCTTGAAACGTAACGCGGTCTTCAGAAATAACGCCGCAGCACTAGCTGCCAACTCTGGATCTGCGGCGCCGCGCCGAATTCGCTCCAGGGCTGGCCGCTATAGCGCAGCCACTGCACAGCGAGCTCGGCGCGCTGCCAATGATAACGGGCTTCCAGCCACGAAAGGCGACTATAGTCAGCGGCATCAAAATACGCCATGGCGCCGATATCGAGATGATTGATCATCGCGTCCTGCCATCTCGCCGACAAGAATAGCCTGCGCTTGGTCGGCGGTTCCTGGGCGATCTGTAGCCAGTTGCGATAGAGCCGGTAAATCGGCGGGGGGCCGTGTCCGATGGCGTTCCAGGCGTCCTGGTTTTGTCCTCCGCCGTTGTATTCGAGCTCGGCGGTCAAAGACATCTTGTTGGACGTGCTGTAGGTGAGCCCGGCAGAAACGCGGCTGCGGAACGCGCTGTCATCGACGTGCGGCAAGCCCTGTCGGTCAACTGCCTGGCTCAGCAATGAGGGCGCGCGCCCGCCCGACCACTCGAGGTAGGCAACCGTCGAATCGTTCATTAATCCGGTCAGGTTGAAGCCAAGCTGCGGCGGTAAATCGGCTTCCTTGTAGAGCAGGAATTGCGGGTTGATGCTGTCATTGAATTTCTGGCTGACGCTGATCAGCCACCGGTTCTGATGGTTGGTGGCCCCGAGGTCCGGATTGAAGGCGGCGCTGTTGGCTTGCTCCGCCAGCCTGGGCGAAAAGATCGCGGTGAGCGAACCGGACTGCCACAGGGTTTGGCCGCGCAGCATGGCGCT
>DHXL01000230.1:0-2782 GCA_002415335.1 Oxalobacteraceae bacterium UBA5157 | reverse complement strand
ACGAAAATAATCGGTCGGGTTATAGCCGGTGGCGACGCCGTTGCGCGCGTTGATCCGGCCGAGATCCAGGATCGTATCCGATCGCGCCTGCCAGCTGACATAGGCTTCCTTGATCGTGTTGATGCTGCTGTTTTGATTGCCGGCTTGCGGCGGCGAGTCGACATCGAGCCGGTCGGCGAATATGGCGCGCCAGTCCGGTGCAAACGCGTTGTCATATTGCAGGTCGAACGACAGCCGATGATTTTGTTGCGACGTGCGGTCGACGCGCCGCATGTCGCCGCCGTACGCGCCCTCGACAAAGACCTGCCAGTTACTCGCTTGCGCCACCGTAGCCGGCGCTTTGTCAGCCAGTAACAGCGCTGCATCGTCATGCTCGTCCGCCAGTGCGGGGACGGACGCGAGCAGTCCGAGGAAAGCACACAGGAACGCGCACCGCGCGGCGATCGAACATGCGCGAAAAAATGCACTTGATTTCATTCTTGCCGTTCGCGAAGTGGGTCGTCGGGTGTGCCCGGTTTATTCCGGCTTGAAGCGCGGCAGGTAGTCGCGTTGCAGCCAGGCTTCCGGAATCTCTCGCCTGACCCAATCGGAAAAGCGCATGACCGTGACCCAATTCGGATCCAGTCCGTCGATGATCACGGTTTCGGTCGGCCGGTCCTGACCGAGCTCTCTCTGGTAGTGGCGGTAATAGGCCGACTTCAGCATCTTGCCGCTTTCGCTGTAGAAGCGGGCCTTGACCGGATGGCTGTTGGCCGTCTCGATCCACATGTCGATGTGATGATAGGTGGCGTCCGGCGTGCTGGCGGACAGGGCAAGCTTGTAGCAGTGCCGCATCTGCCGCTCGCCGTCCTGAGTGTCCTCTTCAACCGCCGAGGTAGCCTGGTAGTCCTTGGCGAAATTGACGGTGACGACATCGCCGTTGGAGGCCTGACCCAGCAGGCGTTGTTGCGGCGACATGCGGATGCTGGCCTTGCTGGACGGGTCGTAAAACCAGAGGTCCTTGCCACTGAATAAAATCAGCTTGTTGGCATCGCGTAGCGGCGCCACGTAACGGATCAGGCTGCGGAATTGGCCGCTGTTCTGATCGGCCTTGGAATAGATCGCCAGCGTGCTGCTGTCGCTCTGCTTGCCATTGCGATATTCGATCAGCGTGTTGGTCAGCCCGAACGGGTAATCCGGATTTCGCACCAGATCGCTGGCTGCCAGGATTTGCTGCGGGCTGGGGGCGGCGTGAGCGGCAGCGGCCGCGCATCCGCTCAAGGCAAAGGCCAGCAGCAGTCTGGACAATTGGTTCATTGCCGTCTCCTTTTATACGTGGCGCAGTGCATCGACGATCAACAGCCTGGACGCGCGGTTTGCCGGCCACCACGCGGAAATGAGGGTCACGACAATCAGGCCGATCACGCTGCCGGCCAGTAGGTGCATGTCTTGCCAGATACGAACCAGGATCAGGTAGGCGTAGGAATAGCCGGGCGGCGTCCAGGACAGCCCGCTGTGGTTGATCAGGTAGGCGATGAACAGCGCGCACAGCACGCCCAATATCGAGCCGATCAACCCCAGCAGCACCCCTTCGCAAAGAAATAAACGCCGGATGCCGGAGCGCCGCAAACCGATCGCGCGCAAGGTTCCGATTTCAACCGTGCGCTCCACCACGGCCGTACTCATGGTATTGCCAATCGTGAACAACACGATCACGGCGATGAGTATCGAGATGAACCCGAACATCGAATTCATGAACTGCGCCGTTTGACCGTACATCGGGTTAAGCGCGCGAAAATCGAGGATCTCCAGCGGCTGATTCCCGAAGTCCGTCGCCAGCAGATGCGACAGCCGTTCGCGCGCGGCGGGTATCTGGCTGGTGTGCCGCAACTGGATCCGTATCGCGGTTACCTGCGGCGGCGTCGTACCGTAGATCAGCTTTTGCGCTTGGGCCAAATGCATGGCCAGGTAAACGTCATCGAACGCCTTGATACCCATATTCTTGGCCTGGACCACGTGCAGACTTGCGACATTGGGAGCGCCATGCGCGGTCGCTGCCAACATCTCGATGCGGGTCTCATCCTGCTGCGGAGCGCTTGATTTCTCGAGCGCGGACAGTGCGGCGATATCGTCGGGCGCCTGCTTGCCCTCGCCCACCGGTGTCGTTACCGTTTGACTGCAGTTCGGGACCTTGAGCACGCTGCAGAATTTCAGCTTGCGCGCCACGCCGGTACCGATCACGACGGCGTCGGGGTCGGATGCGGTCAACGGCAGCGGCTGAGCGTAGCTCTTCAAGCCATAGTCGTTCCACAACAGCATTTGATTGTGTTCCTCCACCACGACGCCCGATGCCATCACGGAGCGCGAGACGCCGGCGGAAAAATTGCCCGCGATGCCGCCCAGCTGCAGGCTGGGCGTGACCATGGCCAGCATCGGCGACAAAATCGGATCGCGCCGGACCGTATCGACGATGCGCTGATAGTCGGCAATTCCATAAGCGGTCGGATTATCGCCGCCTTCCGAAAAATAATCCTTGTGCTGAATCTGCAAGTGGCCGGAGCCTTGCACGAAGCCGGTTTCCGAGCCATACATGATATTGGATTTATAGCCGCCGAAAACGAGGATCGCCACCAGCCCGATGATCATGGCCAGCAGCGTGGTGAGCGAGCGGCGGCGGTTGCGCAGCAGATTCCGCAGGGCGAGCGAGAAGGTCTTCATGCCGCAGTCTCCAAGGCGGCGGTGCGGCGTTCGACGCCCGTGATGCGGCCGTCGCGAATAAATATCGCATCGTCGGCTTCGGCCT
>DHXL01000182.1:19765-21114 GCA_002415335.1 Oxalobacteraceae bacterium UBA5157 | reverse complement strand
GTGCCGACCGTTTTTGCCAGCGGCGTGAACGCTTGATTCATATCGGGCATCGAAAGGATTCGGTAGCCGCTGATGCGGGTTGCGATCCACACGCCGGCCAGCGCGAGGCCGGCTACCGTCACCAGTGCCGCGATGCGGGCCGCGAGGCGCGCGCGCTCCGCCACCACGCCATCGGTCTTGACTTGCAGGAATGTCGCGCCATGCATCGTCAGCATCGCGACACTGATCGCGCCGGCCAGCAATCCGAACGGATTCAGCAGGCCGAGGAAGTTACCGGTGTATTCCATGCGCATCGTATCGTCATAGTGGAACGGCACGCCCAGCAGCAAATTGCCGAATGCGACGCCGAAGACGAGGGCGGGCACGGCGCTGCCGGTGAACAAAGCCCAGTCCCATGCATTGCGCCAGCGCGGGTCGGCCAGCTTGCTGCGGTAATCAAACGCCACCGGACGGAAAAACAGTGCGAACAGCACCAGCATCAGCGCGATATAAAATCCCGAAAAGGCCGCCGCATACACCAGCGGCCACGCGGCGAACGCGGCGCCGCCGGCCGTGACGAACCAGGTTTGGTTGCCTTCCCATGTGGGGCCGATCGCGTTGATCGTCACGCGCCGTTCTTCATCGTTCTTGCCGACCACCGGCAGCAGCATGCCGACCCCCATGTCATAGCCGCCGGTCAAGGCAAAGCCGATGATGAGGAGGCCGACAAATCCCCACCAGATCACCTTTAAAGTTGCATAGTCAAAAATCATGGCGGACTCCTGAAATGTTGTGGACAGCGTAGCGCTACGTTCGGGGTCCGAGTACGCGCCGGCAAGCCGACGCTTGACTCTTTCCGCAATTTGCTAGGAAACGGTGCCTGTTGCGCCGGCCGCGCCGGCCGTTTCCCCGTGATAGCGTCCGGTATGCAGGCTGCTCGGTCCCTGGCGCGCGTATTTGATCATCAGTGCCATCTCGATTACAAAGAGAAAGGTGTAAAAACCGAGGAATCCTGCCAGGCTGAAATAAAGGCTGCCCGGCTGCAGCGTTGATGCTGACAGATGGGTCGGCAGCACGCCGGATATGGTCCACGGCTGGCGGCCGTATTCGGCCACGATCCAGCCGAGTTCCGCGGCCACCCACGGCAACGGGATGCTGTACAGGGCGAGCTTCAGTAGCCAGCGCTGCGGCGCCAACTTCTTGCGGATCAGGAAATAGAATGATGCAGAGAAGATGAACAGGAACAGCAAGCCCAGTGCAACCATGAAGCGGAACGACCAGAACAGCGGCGCGACCTTCGGCACCGTATCGTTGGCCGCCATCACAATTTGCGCCGGCGTGGCATCGATGACGGCCGGCGCGTATTTCTT
>DHXL01000182.1:0-19539 GCA_002415335.1 Oxalobacteraceae bacterium UBA5157 | reverse complement strand
CGCGTGGCAATCAGCCCCAGCAGATACGGGATCTTGACCGCATAGTCAGTGCGTTCAGCCTGATCGTCGGGCCAGCCGAAGGCGGTGATGCCGGCGGGCGCCGGTTCGGTGTTCCACTCGGCTTCAATCGCCGCCAGCTTGACCTTGTTGACTTCGCCGGCGGTGTAGCCGGACTCGTCGCCCAACACGATCACCGACAGCGTCGATGCCAGTCCGAAGCCGGCCGCAACGGCGAACGAGCGCAAGGCGAATGCGGTGTCGCGTGCTTTCAGTAAATAGTAAGACGAGATGCCGAGCACGAACAGCGACGCCGTTACGTAGCCGGCGGCCACCGTGTGCACGAACTTCACCTGCGCGACCGGGTTGAAGATGACGTCCTGGATGCTGACCAGTTCCATGCGCATGGTTTCGAAATTGAATTCGGCGCCGACCGGATTATTCATCCAGCCGTTCGCGATCAAAATCCATAATGCCGACAGACTGGAGCCGAGCGCGACCAGGAAAGTCACGCCCAGGTGCTGCACCCGCGACATGCGGTTCCAGCCAAAGAAGAACAAGCCGACGAAGGTGGATTCCAGAAAGAATGCCATCAGCCCTTCGATCGCCAGCGGGGTACCGAAGATGTCGCCGACATAGTGCGAGTAGTAGGCCCAGTTGGTGCCGAACTGGAATTCGAGCGTGAGGCCGGTGGTGATCCCCATGGCGAAGTTGATGCCGAACAGCTTGCCCCAAAACTTGGTCATGTCGCGGTAAATCTCACTTCCGGTCATCACATAGACCGATTCCATGATCACCAGTATCCACGAAAGTCCCAGCGTGAGCGGCACGAACAGGAAGTGATACATGGCGGTCGCGCCGAATTGCAAGCGTGACAGTGCAACGACTTCATCGATTGGAATCATGGTCGGCCTTAGCGGGAGAGGGGGATTCGAAGCGGATGCCGGACGATGCCGTCGGCGGCTGTGCCGGCGTCAACAGATGTTGCTCGACCTGGGTCGTCGGCATGCGCATTTTATTGGTCTGCGGTTTGGAAAAAAATGCGTTCCATATCATCGCCAGCAACGCCAGCTTGAAGATGACCGCCAGCGCTATTTCAAGGCCGAACGGAAGGCGCGTCAGCCGTCTGAATCGGGCCAGCCAGGCTCGGGGATCCATGCCGTCATTCCGATGCAGGGTGATCATCATGATGGATCTCGCTGTTGATGTCGCGCTGTGTACTGTCGGGCGCCTTGGTGCGGAATTTATCGCGTACGTCGAGCAGCTTCTGCACCTTGGAGCCCATCTTCATCAGCGCGGCCAGCGTTTCCGGCGACAGGCGCTGCACATCGTCGAACCAGGAAGTCGACAGCTCGATCAAATCGTACATCTCGCGCATGCGCTGCTGCGCCCGGCGGTCGTCATCGCTGCTGGGATTCTCGAGCAAGGCATCGCGCAGCATCGACAGCGTCGGTTCGACTTCGCGCCGGCGGCGCTCTTCCAGCAGCGCCTTGAAGATATCCCAAATATCCTTCGGCGGTTCGAAGTATTCGCGGCGGTCGCCGGGTTGATGCAGCAACTTGACCAGCCGCCATGCTTGCAGTTCCTTGAGTCCCATGCTGACGTTGGAGCGCGAGAATGCCAGGTATTCGGCGATCTGATCTGCATTAAGCGGTTCGTTCTGCACGTAAAGCAGCGCGTAGATCTGGCCAACCGTGCGGTTGATGCCCCAACGACTCCCCATTTCGCCGAAGTGGGCGATGAAACGTTGGGCGAGCGGGCTTGGATTATTCATTTGGTCGGAATTACTGAATTTTCGGGAATTCCTGAAAGTATAGGATATTTCGAGGCGTGCTGCTGGCGGCTCGTGCGCGGTTCGGTGCGACGAAGCCGCCGCGCGTTGCTACGACTCCGTCGCACGGTGGAAGCCCGAGCGCCGGGGGTACCTGTGACCGGGATGCACTGCATGAACCGGCAGCGCACGGCTTCGTGTGGAGCCGCACGCGCGATGCGGTAAGGGCCGGCTATTCCTTAGCCACCTGCAATATCAACTTGCCGAAGTTGCGGCCTTCGAACAGCATCAATAGCGCATCGGGGAAATTTTCCAGTCCTTCGACGATGTCTTCGCGCGTCTTGAACGTGCCTTCCTTCATCCATGTGGCCATTTCTGCCGCGCCGATGTGGTAGCGGTCCGCATAATCGAATACGACGATACCTTCCATCCGCGCCCGATTGACCAGCAGCGACAGGTAATTCGCCGGGCCCTTGACTGGCGCCGTGTTGTTGTACTGGGAAATGGCGCCACAGATGATGATGCGCGCCTTCATGTTGATGCGGGTTAGTACAGCGTCGAGGATGTCGCCGCCGACGTTATCGAAATAAATGTCGACCCCCTGCGGGCAATGCGTCTTGAGGCCGTCCTTGACCGATTCGTTCTTATAGTCGATGCAGGCGTCGAAGCCGAGCTCATTGACAACGAAATCGCACTTGTCCTTGCCGCCGGCGATGCCGACCACGCGGCAGCCTTTATGCTTGGCGACCTGGCCCACGGTTTGCCCGACCGCGCCGGCCGCGCCTGATACCACCACGGTTTCCCCGGCCTTCGGCATGCCAACCTCGAGCAAGCCGAAATACGCGGTCATGCCGGGCATGCCGAGTGCATTCAGGTATTTCGGCAGCGGCGCGACCTTTTCGTCCACGCGATAAAAGCCTGCAGTCTTATCGTCTGCTGCGCCGATCCAGTATTCCTGCACGCCGATCCCGCCGGATACCGCGTCGCCGACCGCGAACTTCGGCGATTTTGATGCGATCACCTTGCCGATGCCGCCGGCACGCATGACTTCACCGATGGCGACCGGGCGGATATACGATTTCGCGTCGTTCATCCAGCCGCGCATCGCGGGATCGAGCGACAGGTACAAGGTCTTCACCACGATCTCGCCGTCGGCGATGTCACGCACCGCTTCTGAAGTGACATTCCAGTCGCTGGGTTTGGGCATGCCGACGGGGCGGGCTGCAAGGCGGATCTGCTGATTCATTAGTGCGGCAGTGCTCATGGCGGTCTCCAAAATGGGTGTAAGTGGTTGCGGAGTCACTATACCGCAATTTGGAACGATCGTGCTTTTTCCTAAAGTGTAACAAATTCGAACTTTGTGATTTAACACATGACCAATGTGGGAGCTCGCACATTCGAGCCGACGGCAGGGTCGTGAGCGCTGTAGGCGCATATCAATAATGCATCATAGCCTGACGTCGAGCGAAGAAGGCGTGCTGATATCAACAGGTAGTTTCCGCATGCTTGCATGCCATATTTCTCAAGGAGGTAACATGCTTGAATCCAAGACGCTTTTTGGCAAACGAGTGGGCAATTTGCCCAATCCACCGCTTGGCGCGACCGGTAATTCCACGTCAAGCGACGCCCCGAGCGCACAAAGGGCAGCGCCTCCCGTCAACATCAGCAATCCGACTGCTCCTGCGGCTCCTTCGAGCGGCTCACAAGGGGGCTCAAACAGCAGTACGAACGAAGTGGGCAGCAAATTGATCGTGGGGCCGAACATCAAGTTAAAGGGTGTCGAAATCACCGATTGCGACACGCTGGTCGTCGAAGGCCTGGTGGAAGCGACGATGGATTCGCGCGTAATCCAGATCGCTGAGCGTGGCGCGTTCAAAGGCTCCGCCGAAATCGATCTGGCCGAGATCCGCGGCGAATTCGATGGAGACCTGACGGTGCGGCAAAAACTCGTGATTTATGCCACCGGCAAAGTGTCCGGAAAGATTCGCTACGGCAAATTGGTGATTGAAGAGGGTGGTCAACTGGCAGGCGATGTCCAGGTGGGTGCGGTGAGCAGCCAGAAGGGATTGATCATGGCCAAGACGACACCTTAAACGGGTCGCCAGCGGGTCAAACGCCAGTCAGCACCGGCACCCTAATCGGTGCCGGTGATATTATGCGCGAGTCATTCATCAATAGAACTAATTCAATAAGTAATGGCGCTACGAGGCAACTCGTACCAGCGAACGCCTGCTGGAAACGATGAATAACCTGACCACGCTATACAGCAAGGTGCTCAAGATGCAGACTAACGCGTCCGCATAGCGCGCGATCATGGCGTGAGCGCATCCATTGCGAGCAGCGTGGTCTGGGTCATGTTGGGCGGCCCCTCGTTCGGCGCCTGCGAGCGGCACTCGATGCGGGCGACAACCAGCGCCCCGCTAATGCGCGCCGTTGCTGTTCTCGAAGGCGATGCCGTCTTCCACTCATCGGCGGCCAGCCGTGCGACAATAACCGGCTTGCGTCGGGCAGAGCGTCCGGCGGTTCTTTCTCTCCCTCGATCATCATGACGCATCCGGAATACATCCTCACCCTGTCTTGCCTCGACCAGCGCGGCATCGTTCATCGCGTCTCGGGTTTCCTGGCCGACCATGGCTGCAATATTATCGATTCCGCGCAATTTGGCGACGCGCAGTCGAAGCTGTTTTTCATGCGCGTGCATTTCGCAGTCGAAGAGGCTGCGACCGCCGATACCGGTCTGCGCGCCAATTTCAACGCGCTGGCGGCGACTATGCAGATGAACTGGCAATTGCACGATGCGCGCAAGAAGCCGCGCATGATGCTGATGGTGTCGAAGATCGGCCATTGCCTCAACGACCTGCTGTTCCGCTACAAGAGCGGCTTGCTGCCGGTCGAGATTCCGGCGATCGTATCGAACCACACGGATTTCTATCAACTTGCGGCCAGCTACAATATTCCGTTTCATCATTTGCCGCTGGCGATTGGCGCATCGGCTGACGCCAAGCGCGCGCAGGAAGAACGCGTGCTCGAAATCGTCCAGACGCAGCAGATCGATCTGGTTGTGCTGGCCCGTTACATGCAGATTTTGTCGCCGGCGATGTGCGATGCCCTGAAAGGGCGGGCGATCAATATTCACCATTCATTTCTGCCCAGCTTCAAGGGTGCCAAACCCTATTATCAGGCGCATGAGCGTGGCGTGAAGCTGATCGGGGCGACCGCACATTTCGTCACCGGCGAGCTGGATGAGGGGCCAATCGTCGAGCAGGACGTCGAGCGGGTCGATCACGCGATGGATCCGGACACCTTGACCGCGATTGGGCGCGACGTCGAATGCGTGGTGCTGGCGCGTGCGGTCAAGTGGTTCGTCGAGCACCGCATTCTGCTGAACGGTCACAAGACCGTGGTGTTCAAATAATTGAAGTCGGCGTCGGTCGTCAGGCCAGCACCTGGCGCAGCCAGTTGCCGACATGGTCGATCTCTTCTTCGCACACCGCGTGCTGCATCAGATACTCGTGCCATTCGACCTGATAGCCGAGCGCCTTCAGCAGCTCGCGCGAGTGTTCAGCGCGATCGATCGGTATCACCGGGTCGCCGCGCCCGTGTGCCATGAAAATCGGGGTCTGCTGATTTGCTGCATGGCGTTCGGCAGCGACCGTGGTATGCAACGGCACGTAGCCCGACAGGCATAACAAACCCGCGAGTTTTTCCGGATGGCGCAAGCCAGTCTGGAGCGCCATCGCACAACCCTGCGAGAAGCCGGCCAGAATGATATGGTCGGCGGCGATGCCACGCGATTTTTCATGTGCGATCAGTTCTTCAATCGCTGCTTGCGACATGCGCAGTCCCGCTTCATCTTCGCGCTTGGCCAGGTCCGCTCCGAGAATGTCGTACCAGGCTCGCATCACGTAGCCGTTGTTAATCGTCACCGGCATCGTCGCGGCGTGCGGAAATATGAAGCGTATCGCAGGGCAGCCGCTCAAATCGAGCTCGCGTACGATCGGCACGAAGTCGGAGCCGTCGGCACCCAGGCCGTGCATCCAGATTACCGCCACGGTTGGATTGGGAGCAGTCTCGATTTGGATGGTTTCTAGAGTCATGTTAGTCAGATGATGCAATTGGATAGAGGGCTGATCCTTCCCGCGTGCGGGACGGCGAAACTCTGTCATTTTGGGCGGATCGCGGACTTCGGACGGAATGCCTTGCACACCGCATCGTCGGTCTCGATGTACGGGCCGCCCATCAAGTCGATGCAGTAAGGCACGGCCGCAAATATCCCGGCCATGATCTGGTTGCCGTCGGCATCCTTCAATCCTTCCAGCGTTTCCTTGATCGATTTCGGCTGGCCGGGCAAGTTCATGATGAGTGCCGCGTGTTCCGGCGTTTCGCGAATCACCGCGATCTGGCGCGACAGGATCGCGGTCGGTACAAACTTCAGGCTGATCTGCCGCATTTGTTCACCGAAGCCGGGCATTTCCTTGGTGCCGACTGCACGCGTCGCTTCGGGCGTGACGTCGCGTCGCGCCGGGCCGGTGCCGCCTGTGGTCAACACCAGATCGCAATGCAGTTGATCGACCAGTTCGATCAGCGCCTGCTCGATTGCAGACCGGTCGTCCGGAATCAAACGGGTTTCCATGTGCCACGGACTGATCAGGGCGGCGGTGAACCAGTCGCGCAACGCCGGTATGCCCTGGTCCTGGTAGACCCCGCTGGATGCCCGGTCGGAGATCGAGACCAGGCCGACCAGCAACTCGTCGGGATTATTCTTCTTCGGCTTGGTCATGTGTGTCGGCTTCCGGCGGCGAAGTTTTGGCTTGCAACTGCTTCAGGATCTGGAAGATCTCGCGATAGGCCTTGGGCGGCTTGTTTTCAGCCTGCTCCTTGCGTGCATTGCGGATCAGCGTGCGCAAATGCTGTGCTTCAAGATCGGGGTTCTGTTCCAGCAATTCGGTCAGTGCGGCATCGTTGGCCAGCAGTTTTTCACGCCGCTTCTCCAGTGCGTGCATCGCTGCGGTATCGGCTTTGGAAAGCCCTTTCCAGCTATCGATGGTGCGCTGGATGACGGCGATTTCTTCTTCGTCCAGCGTGCGCATTTTCTTGCCGACGAATTGCAGCTGGCGGCGTCTGCCTTCGTGATCCTTGATCAGCTGGCATTCCAGGATTGCGTCGCGCACGTCTTCCGGCATCGGCACGCGTTTGACGCGGTCTCTCGGTTCGGCGATCAAATCGGCGCCCAGCTTTTGCAGTGCCGTCATGTCGCGCTTCAGCTGTGACTTGGAAGGGCGGTCGTACTCCTGCTCGAATTCGGTGGATTGGAACCCGCAGTTGCCTCGATTGGGATTTGGCATGATATTGACTAAGGCTTAACGCCATTCTGTATAACGACTGCTATGATAACTGTTTTACAGGCGATCCAGACTATTGCGGGAAAGAGTTAAGCAGCCCGTACTCTGTCCCCAACACTTTAGAAAAAGAGCATATGAGCGACTCCGCATTTATCCATAGTCAAGACCAGTTGAAGCAGCTCGCGCAAGATGTGTTGCGCTACGCACAAGAAAAAGGCGCTTCCGACGCCGCGCTAGAAATCAGCGAAGGCAGCGGGCTCTCGGTTTCGGTACGCAAGGGCAGTATCGATACCATCGAGCAAAACAAGGACAAGGGCATGGGCGTGACCGTCTATATCGGCCGCGATCGTCATGTTCGGCGCGGCAGCGCCAGTACCTCCGACTTTTCGGCGAAGGCGTTGAAGGACACGGTCGAGGCCGCCTACAATATCGCGCGTTTTACCGCCGAAGACGATTGCGCCGGCTTGCCCGACGCCGATACGCTGGAAATGCATCCGCGCGATCTCAAGCTTTGCTATCCATGGCTGATTTCGGCCGAGGGTGCGGTCGAACTGGCCACGCGCTGCGAGGCGGCCGCGTTTGCGGTCGACAAACGCGTCACGAATAGCGAAGGCGCCGGCGTGTATGCACAACAGGCGCATTTCGTCGCGGCCAATTCGCGCGGTTTCATGGGCGGCTATCCCTATTCGCGCCACACGATTTCAGTCGCGCCGATCGCCGGCAAAGGCAGCAACATGCAACGCGACGATTGGTATTCATCAATGCGCGATCCGAAAGAACTGGCGGCGCCGGAAGCCGTGGGCCGCTATGCCGCCGAGCGCGCGCTGGCGCGTCTCAACGCACGCAAACTCGTTACGCGAAAATGTCCGGTACTGTTTGAGGCGCCGCTGGCTGCAGGCTTGCTCGGTACGTTCGTGCAGGCGGTATCGGGCGGCGCGCTGTACCGGAAATCAACTTTCCTGCTCGACTCCCTCGGTCAGCGGGTGTTTCCGTCACACATCCAGATCGTCGAGGATCCGCACGTCGTCGGCGGTGTCGGCTCCGCGCCGTTCGACGAGGAAGGCGTCATGACCCGGCAACGTGTGGTCGTCAAGGACGGCGTGGTGCAAGGTTATTTCCTGTCGACTTATTCGGCCCGCAAGCTGGGCATGAAGACCACCGGCAACGCCGGCGGATCCCACAGCTTATCGATTGCCTCGACGCTCACTACCGCGGCCGATGACTTCAAGGCGATGCTGAAGAAGCTCGGCACCGGTTTGCTGGTAACCGAGTTGATGGGGCAGGGCGTGAACTATGTGACAGGCGATTACTCGCGCGGCGCGTCCGGATTTTGGGTTGAGAACGGCGTGATCCAGCATCCGGTGGAAGAAATTACGATTGCCGGCAATATGAAGGAAATGTTTCAGCAAATCGTCGCCATTGGTGCAGATACCTTGACGCGCGGGACAAAGCAAACTGGTTCGATCTTGATTGAAAATATGACGGTGGCAGGAGGTTAAACAGTAGATCGAGTAATCTACGACATAACGAAGGGAGTGGCATCCGCTCAATGCGGATGCCACTTTGCTTAACCTCCCAAATATGCTTCGATCACTTTTGGATTACGCAGTAAATTCGCGCCGCTGTCGGCAATCACTATCTTTCCTGTCTCAAGCACATAGCCACGCTGCGCAATGCGCAAGGCTTGTCGCACATTCTGTTCAACCAGCAATATCGTCAGGCCGGTCCGGTTGATTTCCTTGATGACGCGGAAGATTTCTTGCACCATCAGAGGTGCCAGACCCATCGATGGCTCATCCAGCAGCAGAATGCGCGGCTTGGCCATGAGTGCGCGGGCAATCGCCAACATCTGTTGCTCTCCACCGGATAAATTGCCGGCCAATCCTGCCGAGCGCGCTTGTAGAATGGGGAACAGCGTGTACACCCATTCCAGATCCTTCGCTATTTGCGCTTTGTCTTTGCGTGTGTAAGCACCGAGTGCGAGGTTTTCGCCAACAGTCAGCGTGGTCAAGATGGCGCGCCCCTCGGCGACTTGCACGATACCCTTGCGCACGATTTGATGTGCCGGCAGTGTGGTCAGATCGACGCCGTCAAACAGAACTTGCCCGCGTATCGGTTTCAGCAGCCCGGAGATGGCCAGCAGTGCGGTACTTTTGCCCGCACCATTCGCTCCGACCAAGGCGGTGATTTCGCCTGCATTCAAGGTGAGGGCTATCCCTTTGACGGCTTCGATGTGCCCGTATGACACAGCCAGATCATGGATGCGCAGTATGTCGTTCATGCGATTTCTTCTTTGCCAAGATAGGCTTCGATCACTTCCGGATTATTCTTGATGTCGTCCGGCGTGCCTTGCGCGATGACTCGGCCAAAATTGAGTACCGCGATGCGGTCACACAAGCCCATCACGAAGCGCATGTCATGTTCGATCAGAAAAATGCTGAAGCCGCGTTGTTTGATGTTGGCGATCTCCACCATCAACTCGGTTTTCTCCGCCGGGTTCATGCCAGCCACGGGTTCATCAAGCAGCAGCAATTTTGGTCCAGTCGCCAACGCACGGGCAAATTCCAGCTTGCGCTGCTCACCGTAAGACAGACTGTCTGCCAGCATGTGCGCCTTATGATCGAGCTTGACCCACGACAGCAATTCCAGCGCGCGCTCGCGTGCTTGCGCTTCGATGCGGCGGAATGATGGCAGGTTGAAAACAAGCCCGGTGAAACCGTAACCGAGATGGTCATGCATGCCAACCACGACGTTTTCCAGCAAGGTCATTTCCTTGAAAATGCGAATGTTCTGAAACGTGCGGGCAATGCCGATTTCCGTGATGCCATGTGGTGCTACCGCATTCAGATTTTTGCCGTTGAATTCAATGCTGCCTGCAGAGGCGCGCAACAGCCCGGTGACCAAATTGAAGACGGTGGTTTTGCCCGCACCGTTCGGTCCAATCAAGCCGAATATGCCACCTTGCGGAACCGTAAAATTGACGTCCTGCAGCACCTGCAGTCCACCGAAATTCTTGCTGATGTTATTAAATTGCAGCATCAGGACACCTTCCGATTTTTGCGCTTTTGCCAAAAGTGATGGATCCGGCGCGGGTCCCACAAACCCTTGGGCAGATACAGGATGACCAGGATCAAAATGAGCCCATTGGCGACGAGGCGGAAGTCCTTGAACTGGCGCAGCGCTTCCGGTAGCAAAGTCAAAATAGCCGCGCCGATCGTCGGACCAATCAGGTTGCTGGTGCCACCGAAGACGGCCATCGTCAGAATGTCGACTGCGTTTTCAAACGCGTAATTCCCCGGCCCGATCGTGAAGGTGTAATGTGCGTTAAGACCCCCCGCCACACCGGCGATGGCGGCACCCAACACAAAGGCCAGCAGCTTGTATGAAGGGACATTGATGCCCATCAAGGTCGCAGCGATTTCATCTTCCTTGATCGCCTCAAAAGCGCGCCCCACCTTGGAGCGGCGCAATCTGGCTAGCAAGTAAAGCGTCAGCGATAGCAACAGCACGATGTGCCAGAACTCGGTTTTTTGCGGGATGCCGTTGATTCCCATCGGCCCGCCCGTGAAGTCCAGATTCAACACGACGACGCGCACCACTTCACCGAAGCCCAGGGTCGCCATGGCGAGGTAGACGCCGGACAAGCGCAGGGTCGGAATACCGATCGCCAATGCAACGAGTGCAGGCAGTAGACCGGCAGCCGCCAACGCAACGGGAAACGGCAAGCTGGTTTGCATCGTGATCAGCGCCGCCGCATAAGCGCCGATACCCATGAACGCGGCATTCGCCAGCGATAACAAGCCGCACGACAGGGTAAGGTAAATCGACAATGCCAGCATTGCATTGACGCCGATGCTGAACACGACGGTGTTATATGTGGCCCAGAATCCTTCCCACCATTCAAACATGGTTCAGGCCTTTCTTTCCAATACTTTGCCAAACATGCCTGACGGCTTGATCAGCAAAATCAAAAACAGCAAGCCGAACGCAACCGCATCGCGAAAATCGCTGGAGATATACGCCACCGTCAACACTTCTGCAAACCCAAGGAACAAGCCGCCAATCATCGCACCACGGATATCGCCCATGCCGCCCAGAATAATCACGGCGATTCCTTTATGCAGCATCGGCTGTCCCATGAAAGGAGAAATCGCATTGAAAGATAGTCCGATCAATACACCTGCCGCACCACCGAGCGCGGCCGCTGCAAATGAAGTCAGGTAGAACAAACCTTCTACATTGATGCCAAGCAAATAAGCGGCCTTGGGTGATTCGGCAATTGCGCGCAGTGCGCGACCTAATTGCGTGCGCCGCATCACCGCGAGTAACACCAGCATCAACACGAATGAAATCGCCACGATGCCGATCTGGACGGCCGTGATGTGCAGACTGCCCCAAGTGATGCTTTCTTCCGGGATGGTGCCAAGCGGGAAGCGCTTGTTTTCTGCGCCGAATAGTCCTTGCGCCAGATTAGTCAGCATAATCGCCACGCCGATGGTGGCAATCATCGGTGTCAGATGGTGTGCATTGCGCGCGCGCAGCGGTTTCAAAACGAGATAGTCGACAGCCAAACCGATCAGTCCAGTCGCCAACATTGCTGCCAGCATCGCCAGCCACAACGGCATGGCGAGCTTGTCGACCAGCAGTAGTGCTGCATAACTGCCCAGCATAAAAATTGCGCCGTGCGACAGATTGATTACGCCCAACACGCCAAACACCAGCGTGAAGCCGAGGGCGAACAAGGCATAAACACTACCGAGCGTTAACGCATTGAGAAGTTGTTGTTCCAACATGATGTCGCCCAAAAAATGAAGGCACTTCCAGCGAATAAACCGGAAATGCCTGCTCTTATACCAAACGGTGATTACCGTTGAGATTTACTTACTTTACTCACTTAAGCAGCGTGAATTTTCCGCCCTTGGCAATGTTCACGATGGCATCTTGCTGTGCATCGTAGCCCACTTCTTTGCCATCTTTCGATGTGGCACGACGGAAGCTGAATTTGCCTGTTGCGCCATCCCACTTCACGGCAGGCAATGCATCACGCAATGCCTGACGATCCTTTTCGAGATTGCCGCTCAGTTTCACTTTGCCGAGTGCTTCAGCAACGATGTGCATCGCATCATAAGCCTGTGCTGCAAACTGGTCCGGGTCGGCATTGAACTTCGCTTTGTAGGCGGCGATGAACGCCTTGTTGGCAGGCGCGGCATTTTCAGCCGACCATGGGCTTCCCATGACGGTGTTGTCGCCACTGTCCTTGGCGATCTCAAACAGCTTTGGCGAGTTCAGGCCATTGCCGCCGATGAATGGTTGTTTCATTCCAAGCGAACGAGTTTGCAAAATGATGTTGGCCGCTTCTTCCGCCAGACAGGAGCAAACGATGGCGTCAGGATTGGTCGCCTTGATTTTGGTTAATTGCGCTTTGAAGTCGACATCGCCTTTGGCATAGGTTTCAGTGGTGGTGACGGGAGTTTTTTGTGCTTCCAAGGTGTTCTTGAATACGTCATAGCCACTCTTCGTGAAGGCATCATCGTTGCCATAAATAACGGCGACTTTTTTCAGGCTGAAATGTTTGACAGCCGCGCGAACCGTCACAGGCAGCACGTCTGCTTCCATCACGGAGTTACGGAAGGTAAATGGCCCCATCGCGGTGATGCCATCGGCCGTGTTGCTGGTGCCGAAGACCACGACTTTGGCGGCATTGGCAATCGGGTCGGCAGCGAAGGCTGAATTCGACAGTGTCGGACCGAATATCATCAAGGCCTTATCTTGAAAAATAAGTTTTTTGAAAACATTGATCGCTTCTTCCTTTTTACCCTGCTCGTCTTCAGCGATCAATACCAGTTTGTCGCCGTTGACGCCACCTTTGGCATTGATTTCATCTGCAGCCAAGGTCAAACCATTCTTGATCGCGACGCCGTATTTGGCGGCCGGACCGGTCAGCGCTTCAGCAGCACCGATTTTGACTTCTGCCGCCAAGACTGGGCTGGCAATACCGACACTTACGACGAGAGCTGATAATGTTTTAACTAGTTGATTAAGTAACATGTTGTCATCCTATCCCTGTTGGAAATTTCAAACGTTCGAGAATACATCTATTTAAATACGAGTGTACGACCGGGGGGCAGATTTCATGTCAACTGTTTGCGCACGCGCTGGATCGCAGCACGTACCTGGTTCGGCGCGGTGCCGCCGATGTGATCGCGGGCGGCGACCGAGCCTTCCAGCGTGAGGACCCCGAAGATGTCGTTTTCGATCAGCGGCGAGAACGCGCGCAATTCGTCGAGGCTCAGGTCGCCCAGATCGCAACCGCGGTCGACGCAGGTGCGCACCGCGCGCGCCACTGCTTCGTGCGCGTCGCGGAAAGGCAAGCCTTTCTTGACCAGGTAGTCGGCCAGGTCGGTCGCGGTCGCATAACCTTGCAGCGCGGCCGCGCGCATCGCATCGGCCTTGACCGAGATACCGCGCGCCATGTCGGCGAAAATGCGCAGCGTATCGGTGACGGTATCGACCGTATCGAACAGCGGTTCCTTGTCTTCCTGATTATCTTTGTTGTAGGCCAGCGGTTGGCCCTTCATCAGCGTCAAGAGGCTGATCAGATGGCCGTTGACGCGGCCGGTCTTGCCGCGCGCCAGTTCCGGCACGTCCGGATTTTTCTTTTGCGGCATGATCGACGACCCGGTGCAAAAGCGGTCGGCGATGTCGATGAAGCCGACCCGCGGACTCATCCAGATCACCAGTTCTTCCGACATGCGCGAAATATGGGTCATCACCAGCGCCGCCGCCGCGCAGAATTCGATCGCAAAATCACGATCGGACACCGCATCCAGTGAATTGCGGCAGACATCTTCGAAGCCGAGCGTCTGCGCGACCCGTTCGCGGTCGATCGGAAAAGTGGTGCCGGCCAGCGCTGCGGCACCCAGCGGCAGGCGATTCACGCGCTTGCGGCAGTCGGTCATGCGCTCGCTATCGCGCCCGAACATTTCGACGTACGCCAGCATGTGGTGGCCGAACGTGATCGGTTGGGCGACCTGCATGTGGGTGAAGCCGGGCAGGATGGTTTCCGCGTGCTGCTCAGCCAGATCGACCAGGGCCAGGCGCAGTTCGCGCAGCAAGCCGCTGATATCGTCGATCGCTGCACGCAGGAAAAGCCGGATGTCGGTGGCGACCTGGTCGTTGCGCGAGCGCCCGGTATGCAACCGCTTGCCGGCGTCGCCGACCAGTTCGGTCAGGCGTTTTTCGATATTCAGGTGCACGTCTTCCAGGTCGAGCAGCCATTCGAACTGCCCGGACGCAATCTCGGCCTGGATTTGCGCCATGCCGCGCTGAATGTCGGCATGATCCTCGCGGCTGATAATGCCTTGCTGGGCCAGCATGTCCGCATGCGCCAGCGAGCCTTCAATGTCGAATTGCGCGAGGCGCTTGTCGAAAAAGACCGAAGCGGTGTAACGTTTGACCAGATCGGAGACTGGTTCGGAAAAGCGCGCCGACCAGGCCTCGCCTTTTTTGGAGAGTTGTGTGGTCATATCTATTGTCAAAATCGGCTGTCATAATCGGGGGAATTAGGCGATTATAAAACAAACCATTACTGCAACTGCGTTTCATTCCATGCCGCTGACACCCGCTCCCGCTCGTACTGCCATCGAGATCGTGATTCCCGATTGCTGCAACATCGGCGTGGTTTTCCGGGCTCTGCTGGCAGTCAATGCGGCGGCCCTGGCGGGCAGCCTGCTGCACGCCGCCACTTTAAGGGCGGGCGTGTCGGCCTTTGTCGAGTCGGCGGTTGTCGTCGAACTGGCAACCCTGTCGTCACTGCTGGCGCTGTGCGGCCTGCGCCGGATCATCCGCACGATTCCGCTATCGGGTCAGCGGGCGGCATGTGCGTTGGTGCCGGCTGCCGTCACGGCGCTGATCATTCGTTTCGTGTTGGGCAACGATATGTTCGGCGCCAGCTTCAGCACCTTGTCGGCTATCGAGGGCATGCTCACTGCGGCCCTGTTTGGCATCGTACTGCAGCATTATTTCGAATTGCGCACGCGCGCGTTTTCGCCGGCGCTGGTCGAGGCCAGGCTGCAGGCGCTGCAGGCGCGAATCAGGCCGCATTTTCTGTTCAACAGCCTCAATGCGGTGCTGTCGCTGATCCGCACCGAACCGTTGCGGGCCGAAACCACGCTGGAGGATCTGGCCGACTTGTTCCGCGTGCTGATGCGCGATGCGCGCGACATCGTCACGCTCGAAGATGAAATCCGCTTGTGCAAAAAATATCTATCGATCGAAAAGATCCGCCTCGGCCCGCGCCTGCAGGTCCAATGGAAAGCCGTCAATATCACCGACAATGTGCTGCACAAGGCGCAGGTGCCGGCGTTGCTGCTGCAGCCCTTGCTGGAAAACGCGGTGCATTATGGCGTCGAGCCGGCACGCGCACCGGTGTTGATCCGGATCGAGCTGACGCGCAGCATGGACCGGATTGAAATCGCCGTGATCAACCCGCTGTGCGATGCTGCACCCGAGGATGGCGCATCGGATATCGGCAATCATATGGCGCTGGATAATATTCGCGAGCGCCTGGCGCTGTTATACGACGTCGAGGCGCAATTGACGACCGCGATGACAGAGGGCGTTTTTGAGGTGCGGCTGCGCTTCCCTTACGTGAAAGCGGCTTGATGATTCCTCGCATATTCATCGTCGATGACGAGGCGCCGGCGCGGGCCCGATTGCGGACATTATTATCCGATATCGCCGCGCAGTATCCGCACCAGCTGGTCGGCGAAGCGGATCAGGCGCAGAGCGCATTGAACGGCATCGTCATGACCAGGCCGGACATCGTCTTGCTGGACGTGCAAATGCCCGGCATGAGCGGCATCGAACTCGCCGCCCACCTGGCCAATGCGGCGGCGGGTGCTCCACTCGTCATTTTTGTGACGGCCTATGATGAATTCGCGCTGAAGGCGTTCGAAGTGCATGCACTCGATTACCTGCTGAAGCCGGTGCGCGCCGAGCGCTTGGCGGAGGCGCTGCGCCGCGCCGGCAATCTGCGCGCCCGGCTCCAGTCACAGCAGGAAGCGATCGCGGCCGCGAGCACGGCGCTGCACGCGAAGCGCCGTCACTTTTCCGTGCAAGAGCGCGATCGCCTGCTATTGGTGCCGGTGGCGGACGTGATTTACCTGAAAGCCGAATTAAAATATGTGACCGTGCGCACCAAGGTGCGCGAATACCTGATCGAAGAATCGCTGTTATCGATCGAGGAAGAGTTCGGCGCGGAGTTCGTGCGCGTACATCGCAATACGCTGGTGGCGCGCGACGCGATCGTCGGGGTTGAACGCGGTTCTTCGGCGAGCGAAGGCGATGGCGAGAATGATCGCGCGCAGGATGCGTGGCAGATTATTTTGCGGGATATCGACGAGCGCCTGCCGATTTCGCGCCGCCAGTGGCCGGTGGTGAAGGTGCTGGTGCGATAGGCGATCGTGCAAGCCGCATCGGCTGATTGATCCTGTCTTCAGGCGATCCCGCCGAATCGCGAGCGGCACCGATCGGCCTTTCTGCAGGCACAACGGTGGGAGAACATCTTGACGAGAAACGCATTCTGGCTCTTGATCGCCATCACACTTCTGCTGGCGGTGGTGCTCGGCCTAGCGGCGCCGGTCTCGCAACATGCTGCTGCCGCCGCCGAGATTGCCCCGGTCAACGATGCATGGCGCGCCGCGCTGCCGGCCGACCCCATGGCCGCCACGCAGGCTTACATGGCGCGCCTTTCGCCCGCCGCGCGGGCGCGCTCGGATGCGTATTTTGAAGGCGGCTACTGGTTGCAGGGTTTGCGTTTCGCGCTGGGTGTGGCGGCCGCCTGGATTATCGCGGTATCCGGCACATTGGTCCGGTTTCGCGCTGCGATCGATCGGCGCGTCCGGTTCAAATCGATCCAAAGCGTTCTGCTGGCGATGCTTTTTATGCTGCTCTCGGCCGCGCTGACTCTGCCCCTGACCGTATACGAGGGCTTTTATCGCGAGCATCTGTTCGGCCTGGCCAATCAGACGTTCCTGCCGTGGATGGGCGAGCAGGCGCTGAGTGCCGCAATCGCTATCATCGCGGGCGGCCTGTTCATTTCGCTGATGTATGCCGTGCTGCGCCGCGCACCGCGCACATGGTGGATCTGGGGTTCCGTGCTCGGCGTCGGGTTTTTATCCTTCATGCTGCTGATCGGGCCCGTCTACATCGATCCGTTATTCAATACCTACAAGCCGCTCGCTGATGAGCGCATCAAGCAGCCGATACTCGCAATGGCCCGCGCGAACGGCGTCCCGGCGGATAATATTTACCAGTTCGATGCATCGAGACAGGACAACCGGGTTAGTGCCAACGTGAGCGGTATTTTCGGAACCGCAGCGATTCGGCTGAACGATAATCTGCTCAGACGTGCCTCACTGCCTGAAATCAAAGGCGTCATGGGACACGAACTGGGACACTATGTACTGAACCATATTTATAAAATGCTGCTGTCGTTTGGACTGATACTGGTGCTTGGTTTCGCATACCTGAAGTGGTCATATGGCCTGGCGTTGCAGCGCTGGGGAGCGCGTCTCGGTATCCGCGACCAATCCGATCCGGCCGGATTGCCGCTGCTTGCGGCGCTGTTTTCCATCTACCTGTTTGCGATGACGCCGATCATCAACAGCATGATTCGGGTCCAGGAAGGAGAGGCCGACTTATTCGGATTGAATGCATCGCAGGAGCCGGATGGATTTGCTGAAGTCGATTTGAAGCTGACGGAATATCGCAAGGCCGATCCGGGTCCGATTGAGGAATTTGTCTTCTTCGACCACCCGAGCCCCAGAAAACGCATCTTTGCCGCGATGCGCTGGAAGGCGGAGCATCTGAATACGTCGCCGTCTTTTCATTGCAAATCGGAATAGCAGGCCGACCCGGCCTCAGCGACAGAGCGCTTGAATGTGATCCTGATAAAAGACCAGCGCTGCGGCTCTTTCCGCCGCTTTGTAATCGACGAGCGTATCGTCGATATCGAAGAAGATGGTGTGCATCGATTCAATGGCCGGCATCAGCGATTACCTTCTTCAGGGTTCGACCTGCACGCCATGCCAAAACGCGACATGCCCGGCAATCTGTTTCGCGGCATCTTTCGGCTGCGGGTAGTACCAGGCCGCGTCGCGGTTCACTTGTCCGGCTACCGCCAGGTGGTAGTAATTGGCCGTGCCTTTCCATGGACAAACGGTATGCGTGTCGCTAGCCTGCAGAAATTCCTGGTGTACTGCGGCGTCAGGGAAGTAGATGTTGCCTTCGACGATTTCGATTTCATCGGCCGCCGCTTCGGCGATGACGGCACCGTTCCAGATTGCTTTCGGCATGTTAGTTCTCCTGATAGTTCATCGGCGCATGCTGCGAGGCTACTGTCCCGCGGCAGCGACGTATTTCCAGCAATTGTCCGAACTCAAATGTCCATACATTTTCAGCATGGCGCGCTCCTCGAATAAATTGAGGAGCCGAATCGGTGAACCGCCGATTCGTTCAACCGGTATTCCGCAGGCCCGCCGCGATCCCGTTGATCGACAAGTGGATCCCGCGATGCACCCGCTCGTCGCTCTTGCGGCCGTCTGCGGTCGCGGCGCGATGGCGCTTGATCAGTTCGACTTGTAAGTGATTCAGCGGATCGAGATAGGCAAAGCGGTTCTTGATCGAGCGCGCCAAAAGCGGGTTGCCGGCCAGGCGTTCTTTTGCGCCGGTGATCGCGGTCAGGCACGCGGTGGTGCGTTCATGCTCGCTGACGATGCGCTTGAAGACGCTGTTGCGCAGCTTCTTGTCGGCCACCAGTTCGGCATAGCGTGAGGCCACCGCGAGATCGGTTTTCGACAAGACCATGTCCATGTTGGACAGCAGCGTCGCGAAGAATGGCCAGTCGCGGAACATCGCGCGCAGCCTCGCCACTTTCTTCCCTTGTTCCTTGGTATCGCCTTCCTGCAGCCAGGACGTTACCGCGCTGCCGAAGCCGTACCAGCCCGGCAGCAGCAGGCGGCATTGGCCCCAGGAAAAGCCCCATGGAATCGCACGCAAGTCTTCGATGCGGCGCGTCGATTTGCGCGAGGCCGGACGCGAGCCGATATTGAGTTCGGCGATTTCCGCAATCGGTGTGGCCGCGAAAAAATAATCGGTGAAGCCGGGTGTCTCATACACCAGGTTGCGATACGCCTTGTACGCGCGCTCGGATAGTTCCTCCATCACGCTTTCGAATTCGCGCAGCTTCTTGGCGTGCTTGCCTTCGGCTGCGTGCGGCGTCAGGCTGGCCTCCAGCGTGGCGGCCACCAGCAGCTCGAGGTTGCGGCGGCCGATCTCGGGATTCGAGAATTTCGACGCGATGGTTTCGCCTTGTTCGGTCAGGCGGATTTGACCGTTCACGGTGCCGGCCGGTTGTGCCAGGATCGC